>DYLS01000217.1 GCA_020721965.1 Blastopirellula marina
ACGTGGCGCGAATCCGCCACCGAGGTCAAGTCGCGTCCGTTAGAATAAACTTGAGCAACGAAGTATCTGCGGCGTAGCAACCCCGCTTGGAAGGAACGGTAGCCGTGCGCATTCGAACAGGCACAGGTCGCCAATACATGCAACCCAAGGAGCAGCGGCGGCTTTTGCTGCTGGTTTTCTTGATAGGAGGCAGTATCCTTTTGGTCATGTCCTTCAGTCAGTGGGTGCCTCACGTGGCACAGTTGCTTGGGGTGTTGCGACACGCCACGAATGGGGCAGACTCTTGGCCCAGCGGCGGCTCGAACGCAGCCGTTGATACCCAATTGCCATCCCAGAGGTCGACAACGCCCGAGATCCTTTCCCGAGACTCCTCCCAAGGCCCGTCCGACGCGTCAGAATCTGCGCGGACCGAATCGGAAATTTCGTCCACCGACGAACGCAAGCAGCCGCCGGACCTACCACCTCGAGCGTCAGATGCGGTCGCCCATTCCTGGAATTGCAAGTTTACGGTCTCGGACATTGATTTCACTACCGTGCGGGACGATCAGCCCTTTCGATCGTCGGAGAGCCGCCCGTGGTTCGCGGTATTGGCACGTTTGAAGGCGGCAGAAGCGGGCGCGCTCGCCGCTGCGTCAAGCGGCTGGGTGACGTTTGCCGAGCTTTATCGGCGATCGGGCGAGCGACGAGGGCATGTCGTGACAGTCAGGGGCCGTATCGTCCAAGCAACCCGGCTTAACGCCCCGAAAAATGATGTCGGAATTCAAAACTACTATCAGTTGTGGCTTTGGCCTACCGATAAAAACAATCCGATTGTGATCTATGCCCTGTCGATCCCGCCAGGTTTTCCTGTCGGTGAGCGGCTGGATGAATCCGTTGAGATTCACGGGGTGTTTTTCAAGCGTTGGGCCTACCAGTCGCAGGACACTCTCCGTTCCGCGCCCGTTCTACTGGCCAAAGGACTGCACTGGCACCGTGATACACGTGAGGATAGTTCGCGTGCCCCCGCCCCCATCCCTGCCATGCTCATCGCGATCCTTTGCGCGGCGGGCTTCGTTTGGTATGTCTATCACAAAACACGGCCAGCGCCTCGGCAGAAGGCGGCGCGGGAAGCGAACACAACCAATTCGGACTAACGGCCACGCAAGCCCTGCTGCTGCATCGAGGCACGCAACACCACCGCGAACCTCACGCCGTCTTCGTGGCAGAACCGAATTCGTCGCAACCTCACGAGAGGTCACTCAGATCTCGTTCCACTGGCCGGCAACGGGAACAGGATAGCGGCCTTGCTGGTCGGGCAGGACGGGCGGCGGGGTCTCGGCCGTCATGCCATCCACCTCTGGACAAAATTGGAACTCGGAGGATCGAACCTCCTCCCAACCGATCACTTGACCGCTGTGCACCGCTGCGCGTCCCATGATGGCTGCAAGGTTCGACATCGCAGCACGTTTCGCCTCATTATGCGGCACATCTTGCCGGATTGCCCGCAGCAGAGCCCGCCACTCCGCCTGCCACGGCGTCAGCTCTTCTTTCGGTGCCTCCCAAACCACGTTTTCGTCAGCGATCCGTTGGCCTTTGAAGATGCGGGCCGTACCCGCATGGATGGCACCCGAAAACTGCGCGGCGCATTTCGTTCCGTGGATGTAGGTGGCAAACTGATTGTGGCAATTCGACGCATAGCGAACGACATCGATCCCCTGCGTGCCGTCGGGAAAGGTCCACTCGGCAAAATAGGCATCGAGATTTTGGCTGTGATCGGTGCTGTTGGCCATGCGCCCACCGACACCATGTGCGGATATCGGCCAGGCATCTTTAATCCAGCAAATCTCGTCGATTTGATGAATGTCCATCTCGGAGAATAATCCGCCCGATACCCAAAAGAATCGGAAGAAATTGCGGATCTGCCAGTACAGCTCGGGTACGTCGGGAGGTTTCGGCCCCAGAGGTCCCACGGCCTCCATGCGATAGGCCCGCACCAGCGTGATCTCCCCCAATTCACCATCACGAATGCGGCGAATCAGTTCCTGGCGATTGACGGAATGGCGGCACATGAGCCCGGCGGCAATCTTGAGATTCTTCTTTTCGGCCTCTTCCCCTGCTCGAATGACGCGGCGGCAACCGGGGGGATCAGCGGCAAACGACTTCTCCATGAAGACATGGATTCCCTTGGCGACAGCGTATTCGAGCTGGCCCGGGCGAAAGACCGCGTAGCCGGTCAGCATTGCGATATCCCCCGGCCGCAGCGCGTCAATGGCATGACGGTACCCGTCGAATCCCAGAAAGCGGCGTTCCTGAGGGACGTTCACTTGTTCGGGAAACATCTCCGAAAGGCTCTTGTACGAGGCATTCAAGCGATTCTCGAAGATATCCGCCATGGCATACAATTCGATAGGTCCCTCGCTGACCGAGAAGGCATCCCGTACCGCGCCGCTCCCTCGACCACCGCACCCGATCAAAGCCAGGCGAATCTTCCCCTCCTCCGCCGCATGAACCGCTGGAATAGCGTTTAGAAGCCCACTCTCCGACAATACGGCAACCGACGTCCCCGCAAGCAGGGTCCGGCGATCAACCTCTACAGGCTTCGCTCGATCCATATTGCCACGATTACCGGCGCGCTCTTGCAACATCTGAGCACCTCCTTCGCGAGGTCAACGCGTGAACTGCACAACACAGCCTGTAACCTGCCTGCTCCACAAAACTCTACCTTCCCGGAGCTCCCTGCCAGCCAAACTCAATTTATGGCGTCTCGTTACTGCCCCTGGCGGACAGACTTGCCTATACGACCATGACGATAGGACGATAAACGGATGTGAGACGATAGACGGATCGGGAACGTGGAGCGACTCGATCGCCCGCAAAAGGCGACCTCGCCGTGCCGCCCTTAACATACCCCCTTCGTCGCCCGAATCAAGCACCTTTGGGCAGAATCCACGCGAGCTACTGGCCCGTCCCACAACCCCTGGCGGTCCTCCTCCCATCCAATCCCATGCACGGCCAGGCCCAGTCCTTGACGCAGAGCCTTGTCAGGTAGCATTCGAAGAGCATAAATCTTATCTTAACCGCGGGCTGGGGATGCTTCGTCGACAACCATCAAGCACATCCAGTGCCTGCCTCTTCCTCGGCTGAGAAGCTTCTCCCGTAGCGAGACTGGATCATGACAAAAGAACAATACAAAGTGCGAACGATACTTGGCATTCTCGCCGAAAGCCCGATGACCCTTCGCCTGAGCGTCTTCCTGCTGAACATGCTCTTCCTGGCTTGGGCTGCCGCTGGTAGCGAGGGCGAGCCGCCGTCATCGCCCGGCAGCGATCCAGACCAGCGTCCGAACGTCATCTTGGTCATGACCGATGATCAAGGCTACGGCGACATCGGGTTCCACGGCAACCCGGTCCTCAAAACGCCCAATCTTGACCGTCTTGCCGCGGAAAGCCTGCGCTTGACCAATTTTCACGTGGATTCTACTTGCGCACCCACCCGTGCCGCACTGATGACCGGCCGCTACTCCTGCCGCACGGGCGTGTGGCACACCATCATGGGCCGATCCATCCTGCGCGGCGACGAGGTTACCATGGCGGAATACTTTGTGCGAGCGGGATACGCGACCGGCATGTTCGGGAAGTGGCATCTGGGGGATAACGCGGGATACCGCCCCCTCGACCGTGGCTTTTCACATGCCCTGTGGCACGGGGGGGGCGGCATCGGGCAAACACCCGACTACTGGGGCAATACCTACTTTTCCCCTACGCTCCGGAATAACGGCCCTTGGAAACCGAGCCAGGGCTATTGCACCGATGTGTTCTTTGAGGCCGCACAAGCGTTCGTGACCGAG
>DYLS01000218.1 GCA_020721965.1 Blastopirellula marina
TCCCTGCACGGCAGTTATGATTATTACGTCTGCCTGGGGAAAATGGATGCCGTTCACGCTCATTTGCCCGAACGCTGCCCGACGCGCTATATTCCCGCTCATCAGTTGGATGAACTGGTTTGGAGAGATTTGTGCGAAGTCCTGACACATCCCGAAATGATCACCCTGGCTCTGCAAAGGGCCCACGCAGGCAACTGGCTGCCACAAGAGCTTCAAGCCCGTCGTGAGAACTTGCGCCGCGGGCAAGTCGCACTACAGAACCAACTCGACCGCTTGACCGCAGCCTACTTGAATGGCACGATCCCATTGCCTGAATATCAGCGCTGGCGAGCAGACCTGGATCGCAAGCATCAGGGAATGCAAGAGCAAGAAAAGCAGCTTTCCCAGCAGGTCAATCGGCAAAATGAGTTGGCGGGTCTGGCATCTTCCATTGAGGAGTTTTGCCGCCGTATCCAAAACGGCCTGGAAAATGCCAACTTTGAGCAAAAACGAAAACTGGCGGAATTGCTCATCGATCGCGTGATCGTCAAAGACAGCGATGTCGAGATCCGCTATGTGATCCCAACTAGCCCTACCAGCGAACATGTCCGTTTTTGTCATTTGCGTAAAGACTATCTGCGCGGTAATACTATACATAGCGATGTGTTGCTCATCTCACCAGAGCGATTGAACAATGAGCGTTTCCTGGAATCGGTTCTGCCTGGCATGGCAGGCAGTATCGGCTTGTTCGTTGTGGACGAAGCGCAGTGCAAAGCACTCTGGAACTGTGATATTCATCACTGGACAGAGTTTGTCCGATTTGCTATAGTCAAAGTTAAAGAAGGTTGCCATGAAAAAATTGATCATTCTATTCTCTGTGATTCTCCTCGTCTCCTGCTCCCCCCTCCCTCAAACCGAAGTGGCAGGCACGGTAGATCTCAACAACCTCCAGCCGCTGCCCACACCTGAAGGCTACGAAGCCGTCCCTCTGCGCGTGGCAATTGCGGCGGTCGTCTCGCCGAAAGGGACGCTGGAATCCTATTCCCCCCTGCTGAAATACCTCGAAGCCAAACTCAACCGCCCTGTTGAACTCATCCAGCGCCGCACCTATCTCGAAATCAACGACCTGATCGAACACGGCGAAGTGGACCTGGCCTTCGTCTGTACCAGCGCCTACGTGCAGGGACATGACACCTTCGGCATGGAACTGCTCGCCGCACCGCAGGTGGACGGCAAGACCACCTACAACTCCCTGCTCATTGTCCCCGTCTCCAGCCCCGCCCAGGCCATGGATGATTTACGCGGCAAAGTCTTCGCCTTCACCGATCCCATCTCATTGACGGGACGCGTCTATCCCACATCCCTGCTTCAACAACTCGGCTTCACTCCCGAAGAATTCTTTGCGCGCACCTTCTTCACCTACAGCCACGATGAGGCCATTCGGGCAGTGGCAAGCGGACTGGCGGATGGAGCCGCCGTCGACTCGCTCGTCTACGAATTCGCCATCACGCGCGATCCTTCGCTCAAAGAGAAAGTCCGTGTCATCCACACCTCGCCCGATTTCGGCATCCCGCCCGTGGTGGTCAGCCCGTTCACACGTCCGCAGGTCAAGGCCGAATTGCAGAGTCTCCTGCTGGGGATGGCCGACGACCCCGCCGCCAGGGAAGCCTTGTCCATCCTCAGCGTCGAACGATTCGTGCTGATCGAAGACGGCGCCTATGACGGCGTACGCGCCCTGGTGGGCGAGATTCCCGTCCCTCAAACCCCATGAACGTTCGAAAATTCGTTCAGCGGTTTTGGGACTTCGCGGGCGCGGTCAGCGTCCGCACAAAAATTCTTGGCATCGTGCTGGGATTCATCGTCCTGCTCGGCGCGGGCGTGACGATTCAGTCGCGCTACGCCCTGACCGCCACCATGACCGCCCAACTGGAAGAACAGAGTGTCTCGATCACGCGCGACCTCGCGGCGCGCGCCACCGACCCGATCCTGCTCAACGACCTCCTGCGCCTCCACGACCTGCTCGAGGAAACCCTCGCCAACAACCCCAACGTCCGCTACGCCTTCCTCCTCGATTCGCGCGGACAGGTGCTCGCCTCCACCTTCGAGGGCGGCTTTCCCCTCGATCTCTTGACTTTCAACTCCGCCGCGCCAGACGACCACCACCACACCGCCTTGATCCAAACCGACGAGGGACTCATCTGGGACACGGCCGTCCCCATCCTTGACGGAAAAATCGGCACGGCTCGCATCGGACTTTCGGATGCTTCCATGCAAGCGGCATTATCCACGCTGACGGCGCAGCTGCTCCTCACGATTGTCCTCGTCTCGGCGACGGGCGTGTTGGTCGCCGTGCTTCTCACCTGGATTCTCACCCGCCCCATCCTGGCACTGGTCGCCGCGACCAAGGCCGTCGCCAAAGGGGATTTCACCCCGCGCGTCAAACGCTGGGCAAACGATGAGATCGGCGACCTCGCCACCGCCTTCAACGCCATGGCCGAAGAACTGGCGCACACCGAAGAATTGCGCCGCGAACGCGAGTCCCTGCGCCGACAGTTGATGGAAAAGGTCATCAGCACACAGGAAGAGGAGCACCGCCGCATCGCGCGTGAACTGCACGACTCCACCTCCCAAAACCTGACCTCCCTCATCGTCGGCCTGCGCGTCATGGAGACCTACTGCCAGCAATGCGCCGCACAATCCAAAGTCTCAGACCTGCGCCAGGTGGCCTCGCAAACCCTGGACGAGGTGCACGACATCTCCATGCGCCTGCGCCCGCGCGTCCTCGACGACCTCGGCCTGGCCGCCGCATTGGAACGGCTGGCATCCGAGTGGCAGGCACGCTACAAGATTCCCGTGGACGTTGTGATCCAGTTAAGTGAGCGGCTGCCAGGCGAAATGGAGACCGCCATCTATCGCATCGTACAGGAAACCCTGACCAACATCGCCCGCCACGCCCAGGCCAGATCCGCCAGCATTTTGGTCGAAAAACACGGAGAAACCATCCGCGCCATCGTCGAAGATGACGGCCTCGGTTTCAATGTCAACGCGAATCACGGCGAGCGTCACCTCGGCTTGCTGGGCATGCGTGAACGCGCCGAACTGCTGGGCGGGACGCTCACCATCGAATCCGCCCCCGAACGCGGCACCAGCATCTTTATCGAAATTCCCCTTCATCCTTCATCATTCTGACTTCTGAATTTATTATGACCCCCCGCATCCTGCTTGCCGATGACCATGCCGTCCTTCGTTCAGGGCTTCGCCTCCTGCTGACAAGTACGGGCGAATACGAGGTTGTCGGCGAGGCCTCCAGTGGAACCGAAACGCTGACCCTTGCCGAACAACTCCAACCAGACCTGATCCTGCTCGACCTGTCCATGCCCGCCCTCAGCGGATTGGACGCGCTTCCCACTTTGCGCAAGATCGCTCCATCCTCGCGAGTGCTCATCCTCACCATGCACGACGATCCGCAATACCTTCGGCAGGCTCTCAAACATGGCGCGAGCGGCTACGTCCTCAAAAAAGCGGCGGATTCCGAACTGCTCTCAGCCATGCGCGCCGTCTTGCGCGGCGAAGTGTATGTTCATCCTTCCATGACGCGCGTGTTATTAGAAGATATGCTTCCAGCATCACGATCTGCAGAGAGCGAAGACACGTGGAGCACTCTAAGCGAACGCGAGCAGGAAGTCCTGAGAATGGTGGCACTCGGTTACACCAGCGCAGAAATCGCCGACCAACTCGGTCTGAGCGCCAAAACGGTTGAAACGTATCGGGCACGCGGAATGGAAAAACTGGGGTTACGAAC
>DYLS01000219.1 GCA_020721965.1 Blastopirellula marina
TCGTGCCCACGTTGACGTGCGGCTTGGTCCGCTCAAACTTTTCCTTCGCCATGATGTTGTTCCTTATCTGAATACGTTTGAAAGAGGTCGATTATTGGGGTCAATTACTTGCTAGCGCGAGCGCTGATAATGGCATCGGCCACGTTCTTCGGCGCCTCGGAGTAATGCTTGAACTCCATCGTGTAAGTAGCGCGACCTTGCGACATGGAACGCAGCGCGGTGGAGTAGCCAAACATCTCCGACATCGGCACTTCGGCCTTGATCACCTTGCCGCCGCCGACCATGTCTTCCATGCCTTGCACCATGCCGCGGCGTGACGACAGATCGCCCATCACGTTGCCGGCGTAGTCTTCTGGCGTTTCCACCTCAACAGCCATCATCGGCTCGAGGATCACGGGGCTCGCCTTACGGCAGCCCTCCTTGAATCCCATGGAAGCGGCGATCTTGAACGCCTGCTCCGACGAATCGACATCGTGGTAAGAACCGAAATGCAGCGTCACCTTGACATCCACCACGGGATAGCCTGCGAGCACGCCGGAGTTCAACGACTCTTCAATACCCTTTTGCACGGCAGGGATGTATTCACGCGGCACTACGCCGCCCTTGATCGCATCGACGAACTCGAAGCCCTTGCCGACTTCATTGGGCTCGACCTTGAGCACAACGTGGCCGTACTGTCCCTTGCCACCGGACTGGCGCACGAACTTGCCTTCGGCATTGTCCACCGTCTTGCGAATGGTTTCGCGGTAGGCCACCTGCGGTTTGCCGACATTAGCCTCGACGCCAAATTCGCGTTTCATGCGATCCACGATGATTTCGAGGTGCAGCTCGCCCATGCCCGAGATGATGGTCTGACCCGACTCTTCGTCCGTTTTCACGCGGAACGAGGGGTCTTCCTGCGCCAGACGCTGAAGCGCCAGGCCCATCTTTTCCTGGTCGGCCTTGGTCTTGGGCTCGACGGCCTGCGCAATCACCGGCTCGGGGAACACCATCTTTTCCAAGGTGATGATGGCATCAGGAGTGCACAGGGTATCGCCCGTGGTCACTTCCTTCAGACCCACAGCTGCAGCGATGTCGCCTGCGCGCACCTCCTTGATTTCTTCGCGGTTATTGGCGTGCATCTGCAACAGGCGGCCGATACGCTCCTTCTTGCCCTTGATCGGGTTGTAGACCGTATCGCCCGACGACAGCACGCCGGAGTACACGCGAATGAAGGTGAGCTGGCCCACATATGGATCAGTCATCAGCTTGAACGCGAGTGCGGAAAACTTCTCGTCGTCAGCCGCCCTACGAACGGCCTCTTTCTCGTCATCGCCATGCCCGGCCACTGGCGGAATGTCGATCGGGGACGGCATAAAGTCGATCACGGCATCCAGCATGCGCTGCACACCCTTGTTCTTGAACGCGGTACCGCAAAGCATCGGCTGGATTTCACTCGCGATGGTGCGCGCGCGCAGACCCTGCTTGATCTCGGCTTCGCTCAACTCTCCGGTTTCGAGGTACTGGTTCATCAGCTCCTCACTCGACTCTGCGGCAGCCTCAACCATTTTCTCTCGCCACTCCTTGCAGGTCTCCACCAGATCTGAAGGAATATCTTCATAGTTGAACTTCATGCCTTGGGAAGCTTCATCCCAAATGATGGCCTTCATCTTGAGCAGATCGACGACGCCCTTGAAGTTTTCCTCAGCACCGATAGGCACAACGATCGGCACCGGGTTCGCCTTGAGGCGGGTGCGCATCTGATCGTAGACCTTGAAGAAATTGGCGCCGGTGCGGTCCATCTTGTTGACAAAGGCCAAGCGCGGCACTTTGTACTTGTTGGCCTGCCGCCAGACGGTTTCCGACTGCGGCTGCACACCACCCACGGCACAATACACCATGCACGCGCCGTCCAGCACGCGCATGGAGCGCTCCACCTCAATGGTGAAGTCCACGTGGCCGGGGGTATCGATGATGTTGATGCGGTGGTCAGGCAGGGAGCAATCCATCCCCTTCCAGAAGCAAGTCGTTGCAGCCGAGGTGATGGTGATTCCTCGCTCCTGCTCCTGCTCCATCCAATCCATCGTGGCAGCGCCGTCATGCACCTCGCCAATTTTGTGATTGACGCCGGTATAGAACAAAATGCGCTCCGTCGTCGTGGTTTTGCCAGCGTCGATGTGCGCAGAGATACCGATGTTTCGGTAACGCTCAATCGGGGTAATTCGTGCCATGATGAAATCCAGATAAATGTTTAGAAGCGGAAATGCGAGAAGGCCTTATTGGCTTCAGCCATGCGGTGCACTTCGTCACGCTTCTTCATTGCGGCGCCGCGGCCTTCAGCGGCTTCAAGCAGCTCATTGGCCAAGCGTTGCTGCATCGATTTTTCGTTGCGCTTCTTCGCAGCCTCGCGAATCCAGCGCATGGCGAGGGCCATACGGCGCGAAGGACGCACCTCAACAGGAACTTGATAGTTGGCACCGCCCACACGGCGGGACTTGACCTCAACCATGGGGCGGACATTGCCCATGGCAGCCGAAAAGACTTCGAGGGGATCTTTGCCTGACTTTTCTTGAATCATGTCAAAGGCGCCATAGACGATGCGCTCTGCTACGGCCTTCTTGCCGGAGAGCATGACAACGTTCATGAACTTGGCAACATCCACACTGCCAAACTTCGGGTCAGGCAGAATTTCTCGCTTCTCTACTTCGCGACGACGAGGCATGATTTCTCCAATTCAGTTGGGCTGAGCCCAAGCCCTATTTGGGCTGCTTACTCCGCAAATGCGGACGGAAATCGATTTGCAATCAAGTAAATCGAATTATTTCTTCGGGCGCTTGGCGCCGTATTTCGAGCGTGACTGCTTACGGTCTTTCACCGCCTGCAGATCCAGCGATCCACGCACAATGTGATAGCGCACACCTGGCAAATCCTTGACACGACCGCCGCGCACCAGAACCACAGAGTGCTCTTGCAGGTTGTGCCCCTCACCACCGATGTAGGAAATCACCTCGAAACCATTGGTCAAGCGAATCTTCGCGACCTTACGTAGCGCGGAGTTAGGTTTTTTCGGTGTCGTTGTATAAACACGGGTGCAGACACCACGACGCTGCGGGCAGTTTTCCATCGCAGGACTTTTGGATTTGATGCGCTCGCTCACACGAGGAGAGCGAACCAATTGATTGATCGTCGGCATAGATCTTCCTCACTCCTGCTGGAGTACGGTAATTGGAACAAAACAACATGACAAAAGCCCGACCATCAAGGGATGGCCGGGCTCGTTGGGGTAGCCTGACGATGTCCTACTTTCACACGCGAATGCGCACTATCATCGGCGCTGAACTGTTTCACGGCCCTGTTCGGGATGGGAAGGGGTGGTTCCAGTTCGCCATGGTCATCAGGCATAACTTGTTGACGAAAACTCGTCCAATTCAAAAGCTGATGGATTGCATCTCTATGATCAAAATTATAGGATCAAGCCGCACGGGCAATTAGTACTGGTTAGCTCAACACATTACTGCGCTTCCACACCCAGCCTATCAACGTTGTCGTCTTCAACGACCCTTTAGGGAGATCAAGTCTCCAGGGAGGCCTTATCTTGAGGCAAGTTTCCCGCTTATATGCTTTCAGCGGTTATCTTTTCCGAACTTAGCTACCCGGCGATGCCACTGGCGTGACAACCGGTACACCAGAGGTTCGTCCACTCCGGTCCTCTCGTACTAGGAGCAGCCCCTCTCAAGCCTCCAACGCCCACGGAAGATAGGGACCAAACTGTCTCACGACGTTTTAAACCCAGCTCACG
>DYLS01000075.1 GCA_020721965.1 Blastopirellula marina
CTCGAAGAAAACCCGTCCCAGCCGGAAACAAACCCTGGTGAGTCGAAAACGGGGGTTGACTCCTGGGACATCGGTGGGGTGGGCGCCACGACCGACGTGCTGTCGATGCTGTGTTGCAGCCGCCCCGCGCTGTTGGTTTTGGAGCGGCCAGACCTCCAATCATACGGATTTGCGAAGTCGATCTGGCTGGGCGACCTGTTCCATTTGCTGGTGCTGCTTTTCGGCACTTATGCGGTGATGTGGGCGCTGTTTACGAGGTACGAGAGTCGCTGGCCCGCGCTGGTCGCCATGTGATCAGCACCCCTGCTGAGGCGTTGGCGCATGTCCCCCGCAAAGAGGGGTTTGTGCTCGCGATTGGAAAAAGAAAAGCGGAGAGGACAGGATTCGAACCTGCGAGGGGTGGAACACCCCTACGGATTTAGCAAACCCGCGCCTTAGACCACTCGGCCACCTCTCCGGGCAATGCTAGGCATCCCCGCGGTGCTCGTCGCGAGGGAGCTGTAAGTTACCTTTTTACTGTATCAACAGTACGGGTGCGAGGCAATGCGGGGGGCGGTCAACTCGGCTGCCACGTACCCCAGAACAAGAGCTGCGACTTCCGCATGGGCGTGCAGTCGGCATGATCTTTCCTCTTCCCGCGAACCCGGCCGGAAAGCCGGTAAAAACGGTTAGGGCTGTGCCGTATCGCAGGTCGGCGGATGGCGGAGGGGGAGCGTTGAGGGAAGCGGAAGAGCCGTAGCCCAATACGACTTCCGCTTGGTAGCGTGCCACTCCCCGCCGGTGTGTGCCGCCTTGCGTCGTCCCCATGCTGAACGGAGCATGGTTCGGTCCGCTTGGTCTCTCCCCCCGTCCCCCCGTTGACGGATACGCAGCCGCGTTCGAAACTCATGTATTTGCGTCGTCTTGTTGCTAAGGCTAAGGCCGCTCGAAGTCCTGCCCCATTCTCGTCCGCCCTCGTATTTCCTGTCTGGATGAGGACCGTCTGACGCAGCAGGCTGGAACCTGGCCATTGGGCGTCTGGGGTGGAAAGTCCGTCTTGGCTGAGGCGGCAATCCGTGTCACATCGTTCGAACCTGCAATGTAAGGGAGGGAGTTATGGCAACCGAAACCGCGACGCACAGCTCGCTGGAGGAGTTCTTGAAAAAGGTGTTGGCCCGCGACCCCGGCTAGCCCGAGTTCCACCAGGCGGTCACGGAAGTTTTTGAAAGCCTTTGGCCGTTTTTGGAACGGAACCCCCGTTTATAAAGAGCGGGCTCTACTTGAGCGGATGGTGGAACCGGAGCGAGTGATCCAGTTCCGAGTATCGTGGGTCGACGATCGCGGCCAAGTTCGAGTGAACCGCGGCTTTCGCGTGCAGATGAATAGTGCCATCGGTCCATATAAGGGTGGCTTACGGTTTCATCCTTCTGTGAACCTTGGCGTTTTGAAGTTTTTGGCCTTTGAACAGGTCTTGAAGAATTCTCTGACAAGCCTCCCGATGGGTGGCGGCAAGGGTGGCTCGGACTTCGATCCGAAGGGACGCAGCGACGATGAAGTGATGCGATTTTGCCAGGTCTTCATGTCCGAATTGTTCCGTCACATTGGCCCGGATCTGGATGTGCCGGCGGGCGACATCGGGGTAGGCTCGCGCGAGATCGGTTTCCTCTTTGGCATGTACAAAAAGCTGCGGAATGAGTTCAGCGGGACGCTGACGGGTAAGGGTCTGAGCTTTGGTGGCAGCTTGATTCGTCCAGAGGCCACGGGCTACGGGTTGATTTACTTCGCTCAGGAAATGCTGGCGACTCAGGGGCGTTCGCTGGAGGGGTTGCGAGTGGCGATCTCCGGCTCCGGCAACGTGGCCCAGTACGCGGCCGAACGAGCGATGAGCGTCGGAGGGCAGGTCGTCAGCTTCTCCGACTCCAATGGCAGCGTGTATAACCCGAAGGGCTTCACGAAGGATCAGTTACAACTGCTCATGGAAATCAAAAACGTCCGCCGAGGTCGAATCAAGGAGTTCGCTGAAGAGACCGGCCAGCAATACTTGCCGGGCGAGCGCCCCTGGCAATTCCCATGCGATGTGGCCCTGCCTTGTGCCACACAAAATGAGATTGATGAACGGGATGCCCGGGCCTTGCTCAAGAACGGCTGCTTCTGCGTGGCCGAAGGGGCGAACATGCCTTCCACGCTGAACGCGGTGAAGGTCTTCCAAGAGGCACAGATTCTGTACGCCCCAGGCAAGGCCTCCAACGCAGGCGGTGTGGCAGTCAGCGGGCTGGAGATGAGTCAAAACTCGATGCGGCAAGCGTGGTCTCGAGAGGAGGTCGACAGCCGACTCCAGGAGATCATGAAGGGGATTCATGCCTCTTGCGTGCGGTATGGACGCAAGGGCGGAATCACGGATTACGTGGCGGGAGCCAACATCGCGGGCTTCGTGAAAGTCGCCGATGCGATGATCGCGCAGGGGATCGTGTGACGCCCCGGCTTCCTTTTCCACCGCAGGCCTAAATAAAGGCGTGTGTGCGGTTTCGCGATCGATATGCGCACTTGCTACACCGATCAAGCCACCGGCCCGTGCTGGTGGTTTTTTTGTTTAGAGTGGGCGAAGGGCGCATTCCGAGTGATCCATCGAATGCTGACCGCGAACGAACCGGCGAGTTGTTCGCAAACGCGGGACGAGACAACCGTGGCAACGGCAGCAGTTCCCGGATCGACCGCGTCCCGGGCCAATTCGCTTGGCGTCAGGCATCCCGCCGTGGTCGAGGTTCAAAGGCCCCTGGGACCAGAAAGTTCAAAGGCCAGAGACCAGATTAGGTAACCGATTTGGCTTGCCTTCGCGAAGCGGTGGATGCAACCTTCTGAAGCGGCTAGTACACGTGAAAGAAGACCGGGATGATGCCGTGCAAGTGGCACCATTCCAGGAGTTGCGTGCCGACGAAGACCAGCCCGATCAACGAGGCATCAAAAACGGCGCGATTCAACGCCCGGCACTGGATTTCCGTGGATTTCGAGCAACGAAAGAGCCAGGGTTTGGGGATCAACATGGGAACGCGGCGGACATAATGGAGGTAATCTTGGTCGAACAATTGGCGTAGCCGTTGCTCCTCTCGAATGATCACGGGCAAGTGTGTGAGCAAGAAAATGATGAGCAACGCCGCGGTGAGCACTAAAGATTCCATAGCCAATCCGGCACCCAAGAACCCCAAAAACGAAAAGAAGTACAGGGGGTGCCGCATGATGGAGTATGGGCCTTCCTGAATCAGGCGAGAATCCTTCTGCCCGGCGATATAGCCGGCGGACCATACCCGACCGATAGCGGCCAGAAAGAGCGAGGCGCTGCCGGTCAGTTCAAGGGCTAAATCGAAAAAGCCGTCCTCGCGATACGCGTGATGGACGAAGATGCATCCCGCGACCAATAGCCACACAGCCAGCTTGGCGCTGAACAGGCGAATCCTCTCGATGTATCGCCGGTACTCCCGCAGGGGTTTTAGGGAGATCGCATCGTCTGTGCCGTGAGATGGGGCGGCATCCTCGCCGACCGGCGCGAGGGAACGTGTGGGCGTGCCCACGTTGTGCGTCATAAAAAGCTCCCGGGTAACACCGGCCCCATCATTTTGGCGGTGATGGTGGCCCTAACGGTGAGAGCGGCTTATATTTTCCTCGAATCATGTACTGGGCACGCCAGGCTCGGTGCCAGAGCCGCAAGCACGACCGCGGTTATAGTGCGATTTTCGGCGAATCGTCAAGAGCGTTTTTGCACGTAGCTCTCGCCTGGGGGTACATTTGCCGCGAGGGGGCATCTACCCTCGCGTTGGTGGCTGCCGGTTGGTGAAGTGTCAGAAAAGCTGCCGAATTTACGGATTCTGACGCCCTCGCGTCGGAATTTGCCGCCGCGGATGCGGGTACCTTGGTCAGGTCGGGAATGGCGTTCAAGAGATTCGGTGCCGGCGTTCAGGGTAGGATATTTTTCGCCCGGACGGGCTAGACCCCGCCACAGCGTGATATTTCAAAAGACCTGTTGTTGACAAATGGGGAGTTGCGGGGTTACGGTAAAAAAGGGTTGGTGCAACCGATCAAGCCATACGGGAAAACTTTTCTCCTCAATATCGGAGTATCGGACAATGGCGGCCAAGCGTCGGGCTCACTATGCAAACCTGTTGGTTGATAAGGGCGTGATCAGCCAGGATCAGTTGACCGAGGCAGAGGAATTGGCAAGCCAGGCCAATATCAAACTCCCGGAAGCGATTGTTCGGTTGGGGTACGCCTCGGGCGAGGAGGTCATGAGCGTCCTGGCCGAACAGCATGGTTTGCAATTCGTGGACCTCTCCCGCGTCACGGTCTCTCCTGAGGTGGTGGAGTTGGTCCCCGAGTCGGTGGCCCGGGAAAACGTCATCTTGCCGATTGCGGAGGAGGATGGCCAGCTCACGGTCGCAGTGAGCGACCCGGACGATTTCCCGACCTTCGAAAAGCTCCGTTTCATCCTCAACAAGCGGATCGAGATCTGTCTGGCCACTCGCGAATCGATCATGGAGGCTGTCAACCGCTATTACGGTCAAACTGGGGGTGAAAGCAGGGACTCCATGATTACCGAGGTAACGGATACGGCGATCGACTTCACCCAAGTGGAGGGAGATACCGGTGCGATTGAGGATGTTGACGAATCGAGTGCGCCGGTGGTGCGCCTCGTCCATTTGATCATCAGTGAAGCAGTGCAGCTTCGGGCATCGGACATCCATATCGAGCCGTTTGAGGACCGGGTCCGCATCCGCTACCGGATCGACGGGTACCTTGTGGAGCGTGACAATGCCCCGCGAAGGCTGCTAGGGGCGATCCTGTCGCGTATCAAAATTCTTGCCCGAATGGACATCGCAGAGCGGCGTCGCCCCCAAGATGGGCGCATCAAATTGACGCTGGGTGAAAAGCAGTTGGACCTTCGGGTGAGTGTGCTCCCCAGTAATTGGGGGCAAGCGGTGGTGATGCGGATTTTGGATAAAGACAATATCAAGGTTGGTTTGCGGCAGTTGGGATTTTCGGAAGAGGATTATGTCAAATTCCGGCAGCTCATCAAGCGTCCCAATGGGATTATCTTGGTGACAGGGCCGACCGGCTCGGGAAAGACGACGACGCTGTACGCAGCCTTGAATGAGCTGAACACGCCAGACCGCAAGATCATCACGGCGGAAGACCCCGTCGAATACTACCTTCCGGGGATCAACCAAGTCGAGATTCG
Organism: Blastopirellula marina; assembly: GCA_020721965.1. GTDB lineage: Bacteria > Planctomycetota > Planctomycetia > Pirellulales > Thermoguttaceae > Thermogutta. The sequence continues at coordinate 5,207 of DYLS01000075.1, forward strand.
GCACGAGATTGGCCTGGATTTTGCGAGGGTGATTCGTGCGATGTTGCGTCAGGCACCGAACGTGATCTTGGTGGGAGAGATGCGGGACCTGGAGACGGCGCAGATGGGAATCCAGGCTTCTTTGACTGGACACCTTGTCTTTAGTACACTACATACGAACGATGCGCCCAGTTCCATTACACGCTTGATCGATATGGGGGTACCCTCCTATCTGGTGGCCAGCTCCGTCGTGGCCATCATGGCGCAGCGGCTGGTGCGAGTAGTTTGCACGCAGTGTCGGGCACCCTATCAGCCCAGTGATGCGGTCTTGGAACTGGCGGGCGTAACCCCGGAAATGGCTGCCAACGCCACCTTCTTCCGGGGCAAGGGCTGTAGCCACTGCAATGGGTCCGGTTACCGCGGGCGAATGGGTATTTTCGAACTGATGTTATTGTCGAGCAAAATCCGGGAGCTGACGTTCAAGAATCGTACGTCGACCGAGATTCGCCGGGTTGCGATCCAGGAGGGCATGAGAACCTTGTACATGGACGGCCTGAATAAAGTTCTCAGAGGAAAGACCACGCTAGAGGAACTCCTGGCCGTCGCCCGTCCCGAAGAAGAGGTGCAGTAGCTGGCTACCTCTGCGGCGACGGAAATGGCGGGCCTCGGCGAAGTCATGGGCTGCCGCAAACAGTCGAAAGGATTTCTTGCGAACATTGGCTGGTATTGCTTGTCACCGAGGCAAGCCGCGAAATAATGCTTTGACTCTGCGGTCGAGCCTGCGCGACCTGATGGTTTGTCGTTGGGTACTCGAAGTGGTGGCGGAGCAGAGAGGAAAGAATGGCTCAGCAACTTCTCATCGATAAGCTCCTGAATACGGTGGTCGCCCGAAAGGCCAGCGACCTGCACATCGCCGTGGGGCAGCCCCCCGTTCTGCGCCTGGATGGCAAGATGGTCCGGCTGGAGACCAAGGTTCTCGAACCTGAGGATACCGTCTCGCTCATGAAGAGCATCACCCCGGAGCGTTGCCAGCGCGAATTGCAGGAGGTAGGCGGCTCCGACTTCGGTTTTGCGTTCGGAGATAAAGCGCGTTTCCGCGTGTCCATCTTCAAGCAGAAGGGCTGCGTGGGGATGGTGCTCCGCCAGATCCCCAACAAGCTGATGACGTTCGATGAACTGGGCACTCCTGCCGTGCTCAAGGACATCATCATGCGACCGCGGGGGCTGATCCTGGTCACAGGACCGACGGGATCGGGGAAATCCACGACGTTGGCCGCCGCGATCGACTATCTGAACGAGAATGTGGATCACCACATCATCACGATTGAAGACCCCATCGAGTTCTATCACACGCACAAGCGGTGCACGGTAAACCAGCGTGAGGTGGGCGTGGATGTGCCGAGTTTCGCAGAGGCCATCCGCCGGGCGTTGCGGCAAGACCCCGACATCATCCTGGTGGGCGAGATGCGGGACCTGGAGACGATCGAGGCGGCCATCACGGCGGCCGAAACCGGCCACATCGTGTTCGGTACGTTGCACACGACCGGTGCCCAGGGTACGGTCAACCGCATTATCGACGTATTTCCCACGAATCAGCAGGAGCAAATCCGCACGCAGCTTTCCACCTCCATTATCGGGATACTCTCGCAACAGCTTTTGCCGAAGATCGGCGGGGGGCGAGTGGCCGCGTATGAGATGCTCGTCGTGACGCCAGCCATCGCCAACCTGATTCGTGAAAACAAGACGTTCCGCATCAATTCGGCCATTCAAACGGGTTACAAGTTAGGCATGCAGCTCCTCGACGACCATCTGTTCCGCTTGTGGCAAGAGGGAAAGGTGGAAAAGAAGGACGCAATCTTGCGTGCCAACAGTCCCGATGAATTGACGTCGCGCATTGCTCGGGCCGAGCGCGGAATGCTGGAAGACGAAGAAGATGCCAAAAAGCGATTGGAGAGAGAAGCCGCGCAGCAGCGATAAAGCAGCGATAAAAGATTTGCGAGTTGAAGGTTGTGGACGCGAAACCAGATTGGGCATCAGCGTGGAGCATCCGTCGCGTCCCAAGCCGCCCTGATGTGGCTGGCAAGTAGTGGCGGGTTGCAGGTGTATCCGCCGTTTTTGCGGTGAATAGGACGGGGGCCGCCTCGGTTGCTCCGGTCTCCGTTTCCTGTTGGTGAAGGCGACTCGCGGATGGCCATTCGGCGCATTGGACAGATTCTGGTCGATCTGGGGTTCATCTCGGAGCAGCAATTGGAGCTGTTGCTGGAAGAACAGCAGCAGCACAAAGGCGAATTGTTGGGTCAAATCGCCATTCGCATGGGCTTCATCAACGACGATCAGTTGGCCCAGGCCTTGGCCGAGCAGTTCAGCCTTCCCGTCGTCCAACTCAACGACGTGGTGGTGCCGCCGGAAGTCTTGAACCGGATCACCGAGCCGATGGCCCAGCTCTACAAGATCGTGCCGGTGGCGTTTCAGGACAACACCCTGACGATCGCGATGTGCGAGCCGCAAAAGCTCTCAGTGATCGATGAATTGCGGAGCTTTTTGGGCTACGACATCCGGCCCGTGGTGACCACGGAGCGGCAGATCGATCGGGCCTTGGAGCGGTACTACTCGGGCGCGGAAAGCGTGGAAAAGATCATCGAGGACTTGGAGCAGGACGCGGAACTCAACAAGGCCGCGGCGTCCCTCCAAGGGGAGGGCGTGGTGGACCTGGCCAGCGTGGAGGCCCTGGCGGAAAGCGCTCCCGTTCGCAAATTGCTCAACATGGTCTTGCTGATGGCGATCAAGGACCATGCCAGCGACTTGCACTTCGAGCCGTTCGAAAACGAGTTCCGCATTCGCATCCGGGCTGATGGCGTGCTATACGAGCTGGTACCGCCGCCGCGGCATCTAGCCTTTGCCATTACCACGCGAATCAAGGTCATGGCCAACCTCGACATTGCCGAGCGGCGCCTGCCGCAGGACGGACGAATCCGACTCTCGGTGGGGGGGCACCCGGTGGATTTGCGGGTCAGCGTCCTGCCCACCATGTTCGGCGAAAGCTGCGTGCTTCGGGTGCTGGACCGCTCCGTGGTGGCGCTGGACCTCAATAACGTGGGCATGAACGCCACGACCTTGGCTCAATTCCGCGATGTGATTCACAAGCCGCACGGCATTGTTCTGGTTACGGGGCCGACCGGATCGGGAAAGACCACCACGCTTTACGGGGCGCTGAATGAGCTGAATTCCGCCGAGGACAAAATCATCACCACCGAAGACCCCGTCGAATATTCCATCGATGGACTGGTCCAAATCCCGATCGACGCGGAGATCGGAAATACCTTCGCGAACTGTCTTCGCGCGATTTTGCGGCACGACCCGGATATTATTCTGGTGGGCGAGATTCGAGACCTGGAGACGGCGGAGATCGCGGTGCAGGCGGCATTGACGGGCCACTTGGTGTTCAGCACGCTGCACACCAACGACGCCCCCAGCTCCATTGCTCGTTTACGCGACATGGGAGTTCAGCCGTTTTTGATTACCGCGACCGTGGAGTCGATTTTGGCTCAACGATTGGTACGCAAAATTTGCCCCAATTGCCGCGAAGCGACCGTACCCAGTACGGAGGCCCTCGCCGATTTGGAGATGACGCCGGAGGACGTGATCGACAAGACCTTTTATCGCGGTCGCGGCTGCACGGCGTGCAACAACACTGGTTTCAAAGGACGGATGGGCTTGTTCGAGTTCATGCCCATCACCGACGAAATCCGGGAATTGATCCACCAAGGCGCCTCGACGGAGGTGCTTCGGGATGCGGCCATGCGGGCAGGGATGCGGACCCTCCGTCAGGACGGGTTGGAGAAGGTCTATCAGGGACTGACCACGATCGAGGAGGTCGTGCGAGAGACGACGATTGAGGCGTGATGCCGCGAAGGACGATCGAGATTGGGCGGTCGAGGGCCCTGGTTCGGGAAGCGGGAAAGGTTGATTAAGGCGCCATCCGGGCCTGTGGTGGGATCGGGTGACGGGCGGTGAGGAGCGAGGAGGCGGTTATGCCCAAGTTCCAGTTCGAGGCTATGGATGCTACCGGTCAGGAAATCCGGGACATCATCGAGGCCGCTACGCAGGATGAAGCCGAAGCGACGATTCGGCAGATGGGCTATTACATCACCAAAATAGCCCCCAAAAAAGAAAAGAAGGCCGCCGACAAGAAGGCTACCAGCCGCAAGACCTTTTCGGTGGGCAAGGTCAATTCCAAGGTCCTGACCACCTTTACGAAACAGCTTTCGGTGCTCCAGGACGCCGGTCTGCCGATCCTGCGGAGTCTGAAGATCCTCGAGGCCCAGGCGAAACCGGCGATTTTCGGCAGCCTGAAGAACGCGCTGATCGACGTGATCGACGAGATCGAGGGTGGCGCCACTCTTTCCGAGGCCATGGCCAAGTGCCCCAAGGCATTCGATCGGCTTTACGTGAACATGGTCAAGGCGGGCGAGGCAGGCGGTGCTCTGGAAGTCATCCTCCGCCGTCTTGCCGAGTTCCAGGAAAGGTCCTTGTGGCTGCGACGCAAGGTCAAAGGGGCCTTGGTCTATCCCATCGCCGTGATCGTCTTCGCCTGCGCGATCTTGGTCTTCATCATGCTCAAGATCGTGCCCCAATTCCAGAAAATCTTCGAGGAGTTCGAGACGGATCTGCCCGCCATGACGCAGATTCTGATCACGGCCTCGAATGTCCTGTTCAACTGGTGGTTCCTCCTGCCGGGCGTGCCGTTGGGCATTTGGCTATTTATTAAGCTCACGTGCATGTTCCCGTACGGACGGTTCGGCTGGGACCTGTTCAAATTGCGGCTGCCGATTTTCGGCCAGTTGGTGGAAAAGAACATCATTGCCCGAACCATGCGAACCTTGGGGACCCTGGTGGCCAGCGGCGTGCCGATCCTGGAGGCCCTCACCATCACGCGCGATACATCTACGAATTCCGTGTTCGAGCGATTGTATCAGCGGGTGCTCGACGCCATCCGCGAAGGCGAGACCATCTCCAAGCCGCTCAAGGATTATGCGCGGCCGGGCTTCCATCCCGTTACCGCTTGGTGGTGGTTTTTCTTCGTGGGCGGCCCCATCGGCCTGCTGCTGTATCTGACGCGGTGGAACAATCCGGTGATGGAGGACATCGCCATCAACATGGTGGACGTCGGCGAGGAAACAGGTGAACTGGATACGATGCTGTACAAGATCGCCGACAATTACGATGAGGAGGTGGCGATCCTCACGGAAAGCCTCCTCAGCTTGTTCGAGCCGATATTGATTATCGTCTTGGGTTGTATGGTCGGTTTTATCGTGATTGCCTTGTTCCTTCCCCTGATCAGTCTGATTCAGAAGTTGTCGGGTTGAACGAACAGGAGCGGGTCGCGGCCCGATCGGGCAAGGTCGGCGGCGACTCGCAGGAAAGTCATTCTCGTCGCAAACGGGCCACTGTGGGTCGCCATTCGTGCGATCCACCGAGAGAGAGGGCAAGGAGTACAAGCGACAGAGGACGGAGGGATGAGCGATTGGTTGCGCCGCAACGGGCTTCCCTTCCGTCGGCCCGTGGTTGTGCCCATGCGAAGTCGATGCGATCGCCTTCCTGCCGCTGCGTTGCGGCGTCGCGGTCATTGGCCCCAGCAATCGGCCGTCTCAGGCCGGGAGGTTCTTTCCATGTCCCGTTGCGTTACTTTTCGCCGAGATCGTGGCCTGGATAGCGGCGCCAAACCCGCTTTCCCAGCCGGGTTCACCTTGGTCGAGATGCTGACGGTCATCGTAATCATCGGCATCCTGGCAGGGCTGATCTCGGCGGCGGCGATCTACGCGCGAGCGAGGGCTCGCGAGGCCGCGACCTTCACTCAGATCAAGCAGCTCGAGGCCTCGCTGATGCAGTATAAGAACGAGTACGGCGAATTCCCGCCGGACTTTTGGGGATTGAACGACGCCACCAATCCTGCCTTGCAACAAAAGGCTCAGCAAGACCTGCGCAGACACCTGCGCAAGCGTTGGCCAAAGTACGCGGCCGGCGCAGACCCTGTCGCCCAGTTCGCGGCCGATTTGACCGCGGCAGGCCTGGACCCGACCAAATTGGATCCGGCCTCGGCCTTGGTGTTTTGGTTGGGGGGCCTACCGGAAGAGGCGCCCAGCGGCCTTTGGAAACCCGCCGGCTTCCATGCCGACGAAGAGCATCCGTTTCAATACGGCCAGCCGCGGACGGGGCCTATGTTCGAGTTCGACCCGAAGAAGATCACCAACGATACCGTCGGTGTGTTGCGCTACTACATGGATGGCCCGGACAGTTCACCCGTGGTCTATTTTCGCGCACAGCGAGACCCGAATAACGGCCGCTTCGAGTACGGCATGATTTCCGGTGCTGCGTTCGTCCCGATGAGTTACGTGCATTTCAACGACAACGATCCGGATCCCAAGGTCAATCGCAGCAACATCGCGGTGCCGTATCTGGACGGCGATCCGCAGGCCGGCGTTCCCCTAGATCCTTCCGTGGCAGCGAACCGGCGCGCTTGGCGAAACCCCGAGACGTTTCAAATCATCCACCCGGGCTTGGACGGCATCTTTGGCAATAGCCGCAATTCGTCGGGGAACACCAACCTGTTCCGGTTCACGATTTCCGGTCAAGGATTTTCCGCGAATGGCGGCGACTTCGACAATATCACCAATTTCGCCCCGAAACTGGAGAGCGAGATTCAATGATCGCGGCACGTTGCAATAGACGACGGCTAACGGCAAGACGGCCAGCGCGAGTCGGTTTCACGCTCGCGGAGCTGCTCGTGACGATTACGATCATCGCCATCTTGGCTGGCTTGGTTTGGGCGGGAGTAGCCCGGGCCAGGGAAACCGCCCGGATCGCAAGAACCAAGGCCACGATCGCCAAGATCAATCAGGTGATCATGGAACGGTACGATTCCTACCGCACTCGGCGGGTTCCCATCGACACGCGAGGCCTACCGCCCCGGGTCGCGGCAGAGTTTCGCCTTTGGGCAATTCGCTGCATCATGGCCTGGGAGATGCCGGACCGTTTGAGTGATGTAGTCTTTCCGCCAAACGAAGGTGGTCCGCTGACCTACACGATCACGGTCAACGGCCAACCCGTCGTGCGGGAGATCTACCGCACTCCGTTGGCGCGGGCGTATTTTCGGGAGTTCCAATCGCGGGGCCAGCCGTCGGGCGATCAATCGCCTGCCGAGCTGCTGTACCTCGTGGTAACCCTGGGGTCGCCGGGTGCCCGAGAAATGTTTGCCGACAACGAAATCGCAGACACGGACGGCGACGGCTATTTGGAGTTTATCGACGGCTGGGACCGCCCCATCTATTTCATTCGCTGTCCGCCGGGCTTCACGGAGTCCCATGTTCAATTGCACCCGCTGGCCTCCGTGGCAGAAAAAAACCAGGACCATGACCCGTTCGATCCCTTGCGGGTGGATCCGGGCGCATGGCGGTTGGTGCCGCTCATTTATTCGGCTGGTCCGGATGGGCTGTTTGGCTTGGACCTGCAAGGCAGCTTGGGATACTTCGTGAACTGGAATCAGTGGTACACGTATCCGGTCGGTGCTCCAGTGGATAGCTCGCACGCGGAATTCATGCGGCACGAAGACAATATCCATAATCAGGCCGTGGAGTCGCTGGAATGAAATGTCGGGTGAGGGAAGCACGCCAGAACCATCGGCTTCTTGTCGGCGCAAGGTTGTCGCATCGCGGCGGGTTGACGCTGCTGGAACTGTTGGTCGTGATCACCATCATGCTCATTCTGTTGGCGGTGATGGTCCCGCGGCTCCGCCCCATGATGGAAGAGCGCCGCATGCGCGAGGCCGCCCGGACAGTGAACGTGTTCTTTGCCGCAGCGCGGAGCAGGGCCCTGGAAACGGGGCGACCGGTGGGGGTGGCCATCGAGCGACTGAAAATCCAGTCCGATGCGGCCGTGACGCTGCGGATGGTGGAAGTGCCGCCCGTTTACGCGGGCGACGTGATCGGTGCGCGAGTGCGCGTTCGTCGCCTAGGACCCCCCAATCTCTTTCAGATGCTTTTTCCTGCCCCAGGAGATGTGGCGACGATGCTCACCCAAGTCGTGCCGGTCCACGTGGGCGACCTTGTGCGACTCGAATACCAAGGAGTGACGTATCGGGTGGTGGGCTTGGATGCGAACTTCGATGGCACGCCGGATGCAGACAGCGATGACATCATCGGAGATCCCGGCTTTGCGGTGGGCGTCAACCCCGTTGCGATGCTGGTGAAGCTGGAGCCACCGGATGGCGTGGTCCCGGGCTGGCCCTCGGCGGCGCCCAATGCACCCTGGCCGCCGCAGGGGAGCGGTGTAGGCTCGCGGCTGCTGGCATTTCAGATCGAGCGTCGCCCGGAACCCACGGCAGCCGCACCCGTCCGCCTGCCTGGTCGCACGGTGATCGACCTGACGGCCTCCGGAACCGATAGCATGGCCTTGACCGGGCCGCCATCGGGATTCGTGCCCGTCGATAAGGACGGGGCGACCGCGGGAATGCAGGATCCGTCCCCCGTCATCGTCATGTTCAATCCCGACGGTCGAGTCTCCAAGGTGTATTACCAGGATACGCCACGAGCCGTCACGGAGGTACTGTATTTTCTGGTAGGGCGTTGGGAACGGATTCCGTCCGAATCCGGAGGTCCCCCGCTGGCCGAGGACGGCCTTTACAACTGGCAGGACATTACGAACTTCTGGATCGTTATCAACCCCAATACCGGGCTGGTTCTCTCGGCTCCGCTGCTGGGTGATACCGTCGCCGCGACGGGGCTGAAGACGCCCTCCAGCTTGCTTGTGGCGAGGGACGATGCCCGAAACATGCGGGGTATAGGAGGCCGTTGACGTGAACATCCGACGGTCGAGTCAGAGCATGCTCGCCCTGCGAACGCGAGGGGGGGCGGTAGCCCCCGCGCGGCGCGGCTTCAGCTTGCTAGAAGTGCTGATCGCCATGTTCGTCTTGACGATCGGCATGCTGGGCGTTGCGGCAGCGGTCAGCATGGGGAATTTTCTGGCCGTACGCACGCTGATTGCCGATCGAACGGCGGCGGTTGGCCGGAACGCATTGGCGGAGGTCCGCGTCCGCGAAATGCTCAATCCAAGGACTTGGGCCGCGCCCGATGGCACGCCCGTATTGCCGGTCAATGCCCCAACGGCTCCACTGCCGCTCGGCGAGGCCTTTTGTATCGATCCGCTGTATATCGCTTGGACGCTACGGTCGGGCGGTGCCACGCCGAATCTGGATCGCTTTCCGTTTTACGATCCGACGACCAGCGTGTTGACGATGCGGCGGGTCACGCTGAACTGGGCACCTCCTAATTCGGCCGACTATTACGGCCGACTGTTTCGCGGGGAGGATGACTTGCTGGTGGAGACCGCGGCTCTGTCCCGCCCTCGGATGTTGTTCCGCGCGGCAGGCGCGAACGCGGTTCCGTTTCCGGCGATGGCCTGGGAGACGCTGCCCGGAACGCCGATCCGTGCCGATTCCCAGGGCATGTACTCTTGGATGGTAACGGTGGTGCCCACGGTGACGCCGGGTGTTGCGGCGGGGCAGCAAAAATACGCGGTTTCGGTCGTGGTGTTTCGGAACCGTGACATGACCTGGCGCGACGATCCCACCGCGGAGGCCCCTGCCGAACGCGTGACCACGGTCAACTTCTTGGGCCAGGGGATTGCGGGAGGCGACGTGAGGTTATCCTTCAATCCCCAAGCCGGGCAAGACGGCTTCGCCGCGCTGGATGTGACGGAGGGGCAGTGGCTGCTGTTGTGCGGGCGTCTCCCTGCCACCCCTCCCCGGAATATTTTCGTGTGGTATCGGATCGTTTCGCCTGGAGAAACATACGGTCCGGCGGGCCACCCCCATCCTTTTGGCGGCGATCCCAACCGATATTATCGCGAACTGACTTTGGCCGGCCCCGACTGGAACCTGAATTGGAACGCGGCGAGTGGGACCGATACCGACGCAGACGGCGTCACGTTGGAAGCTCAGGCTGTGATCCTTCCCAATGTTCAGGGCGTGTATACCGAGGTGGTAGAGCCGGATCGATTGGCTCCCTGGTCGTTCCGCGTGCAGTGAACAGCGGCCGCCTGGCAATGGCGTGCCGGCATGGTAGGGCGGGCAAGTACCCGCGGGTGGACAAGGGCATAACTGGAAAGAGGATCAGACTACCCATGGTGTGCCGAAAACCTCGTGCCCAACGAAACGGCGTTGTCCTGCTGCTGGTGCTGGCCCTGCTGGCGGTTTTTGGCGTGGTGGTATTGGCGTTCGTGGTGGTGACTGGCTTTGCTCGCCGTGGTGCCGAGACCGCCAAGCTCCATCAGGTCCAGTACGACCCGCCGGAGAAAACCGTCCATCAAACGTTGATGCAGGTGGTCCGGGGAAGCAATAATCCCGCCTCTTCGATCTGGTGCCACAGTCTATTGGAAGACGTTTACGGCGATTCCATACTGGAGGGGAACCTGACCTTCTCCAGCCCGCCCGCCGGGACCAGCCAGATTTGGGCGGTGCAGCCGCTGACGGCCAATCGGCCCGAGAGCTGGGTCGGAGGTTTGTTGACGCTGGTGAATACGCCTTTGGCGGGGAAGACGGGCCGCATTGTGGACTACGACTCCACCGGGCAGTGGCTCGTTTTTTCCGAGGATGTCTCTCCCGCCATGCTCGCCAACGTGCTGGCGCAGGGTTATGCGCTGCGGGCGGTGGTCAATCGAAGCCCCTTCGGTGGGACCGGCGTTGGCGACGACGGTACGGATCGTTTGGCGGCCTCCGATGCGAACAATTTGCCCTTCGCGTTGCTCCCCAATCCAACGGATGGCGACTTCTTGAGCTATTGGGCGGGGGCGGATCGGATACCCGGTACTGCGGACGATCACCCTCTGTCGGCCAATGAGGACTACGACGCGGCCGACTATCAAAACATGGCCCTGGCGATGGTGGTGCAGGACCCCACATCGGGCAACGTCTTGGTTCCCGAGCCTTCCTACCACCGTGTGGCACTGGCGGCGTACTGGTATCAGCAGGCCGTAAACGGGAACGTGCCAGGAATCCATTGGGGGGCGATCACGGATCCGCAAGAGCGATTTCGGGCGATGCTCCGGCCCGAGGACCCAACGTTGGGGCTCCCTCCGCCACTCCAGGTGGAGATTGCCCGTTTCAAACGCAAGTTCATCCTGCGACCGCAGGGGGTGTTCCATCCCGATTTTGATGGGAGTAATCCGCTCTACTTAGACGGCCCTACCGCCGACAGCGATAACAATGGCATTCCGGATGGGTTCGTGGGCGAGTTGAGCGGTCCCTGGGATGTGGATAATGACGGCGACGGCGTGCCCGACAGCATTTGGGTGGATGTCGGGCTGCCGGTGCGGCAGCTTCCCGATGGTCGCCGGTACAAACCTTTGGCCGCTATCCTGTGCGTGGACCTGGACGGGCGTTTGAACTTGAACGCCCAGGGCTCGCTGGTCCAAACGGATGAGCGGTACTACCAGCAGGATCAACTGAATGTGGACGGCGTGCCGCAGGGCGCGTCCTGGTTCTTGGCATCGGGGGGCGATGTGACGGGCGACACGTTTCCGGAAGGCGACCCCGCGATGCCGCCAAGCCTTTTGCCCGCCAATCAAGCGGCCAAGGCCGCCGCGCGCTGGGTGCGCGGTTTGGGATTCGGCCCGGCGGAGATCAACCTGGGTCCGTTGTTCCAAGTTTTGACGGGGACCAGTGGGGCCAGTGCCACCTGGCGGACGGCCTACGCCGGGCTTTTCATCGGGCAGAATGCCCCCCCACTCGGTCCGCTCGCCGGTCGCTACGGGGAACGCCTCTTGTGGCTGGCCCCGCCGCCACCGTATCCGGCGGCTGGCCGCACGGGACAGGTCGCGCCGCTGTTGACAAATAAATTCTTCAGCTATCCCAACGACTGGCGCCAGACGCTGTGGGCGCCCTTTGGTCCGGGAACGGCGACCGCCTACGGCAGCCCGCCCGATATGATGGGTGCCTTGGAGGTGGGGCTGGATCTCCGCGGTCGGCCCACCTATACGCAGCCGGAAACGCTATGGGCTATGGCCGGCCTGGCCAACCCGTACAAAATCGATTTGACGGGCAAGCGCAACCGGCATGTCGTGGTGTCGGGTCAGCCCGATGCCGAGGACGCCCCCTTTACCCCCGCCGAGTTGGAGGCCATACTCCGACCCTTCGATGTCGATAGCCGTAATCTTGCCCCGCGGTTGCGTCAGTTGGTCCCCGACCTGATTCGCGCCCGCCACCTCATCACCACGGAGAGCTGGGATATTCCCGCGCCGGGCACGGCTGGGAGCCACAGATTTCGTCAGAATTGGCCCGGCTCGCTACCAGAACACATCTCACGACGCTTCAGCGTGCCCAACGCACAGGAGTGGCACGTCTTATTCTCACCGGAAGTCTTGGCAGGGTTGAGGATGGATCTCAACCGGCCGCTGGGCGATGGGCAGGACAACAATGGAAACAACACGGTGGACGACCTGAGCGAGGCGTTCCCGCAGCCCGCCCAGGATGCCTGGGCGTACCTGACCCAGTCCGGCCCGGGTCCGGCCATTCCGTTCGATTATGACGGTGATGGTGTGCCTGGCGGCCAAGAAGACCCGCGACAGACCTTCGCCCGCCATTTGTACGTCCTCATGATGGCAGTAGCCGACCTCGACTATTTGGACACGCTGACGGGGGGGAGTAGACTCCAGACGGCCCGGATGATCGCCCAGTGGGCCGTCAACGTCGTCGATTTCCGCGATCGGGACTCCATCATGACCGGGTTCCTGTTCGATGAGAACCCGTTCGACGGTTGGAGCCCGACCAACGACCCGCAACATATCGTCTGGGGCTGCGAACGACCCGAGCTATTGATCAGCGAGACCTTGGCCTTTCACGACCGGCGGACAGAAGACCTTCCGGCCTACGGCTATGCGTACAATCCGCCGCAACCGCAGGACGGCGAGGATCAGAAGGGAGACAGTGTCCGCGATCTGGATCAGAGATACCGGCCGCAGGGATCCTTGTTCGTGGAGCTGTACCATCCGTGGTTCGAGAACGAGCCGCCGTCCGCCGAACTGGATACGCCGGGGGCGACACCCGCGGCACAGCCGGGAGTGGATTTGACGCGGACGACTCCCAATGGCGAACCGGTTTGGCGACTGGTGATGGCGCCGGCGGAACCGGACCCGGACGCCCAAGGTCTGCCCCGTGACCCGGACCATCCCGACCAGGCGAAGCGGCCGGAAATCGAGCGTGCGGCGTACTTCGTGCCGCGTCCGGCGGCGGGCTTTCCCGAGGAGGCCACGATCCCCGTCAGTTATTACCCGGGGCCTAGTTACGCGTCGGGCATTGGAAAGATTCTGCCGGGACGCTATGCCGTGATCGGACCGGCAGGCCCCCCCGACGGAGATCGTACCTACATCGGTTTCCAACTGGATCAGCCAGATCCGAATACCGATCGTCATATCCAAGTGCAGGCCAATGGCGTATCCGTCGTGAATAACACCGCCTCGGGCGGGGATCCCCTTCCACCGGGCGTCAATCCACCGGTGGGCATTCGGTTGGATTACGGATTCGTCTCGGCGGCACTGCCCTCGGGCGTGCCAAACAATAAGGAAATGCGGTTGAGCGTTTCCGAGCCGGTGACCGGCTACGATGCACTGGAAGTTGCCGAAGTGGACGAGATTGGCAACGCGATCAACTACAATCCTGCCAGCGGGCGTTACGAAGATCCGCCCGGGACGCCACAAGTGATCGATAAGCCGTTGGATGCCCAGCGGAACGATCTCGACTTCAATTCACTCCACACGTGGAACGATATTCTGGGACGAAATGGGACGATCACCAATTTCCGCGTAGTGTATCTGCAAAGGTTGGCCAATCCCCTCTTGCCGTACGATCCCATCTCGAACCCGTACCGCACGATCGACTCAGCGACCGTGGACCTGACGGCCTTCAATGGCCGCGAGACTGTCGAAGACCTGTCGGAGGACGGCGCGCAGGTCCTGCCGGAAGGGGATGTGATGTTCCACACGCGGTCTCGGGGCGAGAGAAACGATGATATCCCGGACCCCAACAACGGCAATAACATCAATGATGTCAATCAATTCCGCATTTTGTGGAAGCAGGAGCCGGGGCCGAAGGTCGTTACCGATGATCCGACGACGGCGATCACAGGCCGGTTCAATCGTCGCCTGAAACATACGCTGAGCTATCTCAACGAGCGATTCGGGGATCCTCGCCCCGGCCCGGCGCCCCTTTATAACGGCGAGTCGGTGCGGCCCACCCCGTGGTTGACCTGGCTCAATCGGCCGTTCACCAATCCGCTAGAATTGCTACTTGTGCCGGCATTGCCCTCATCCCGTTTGCTGGCCTACGACGCAGAGAACTACTACAAGTATTACCGTATCCCGTTCGACGGAACGAATCCGGAGACGGACCTCAATCCGTACGCGCCCAATCCGGCAGCCGTTCCCCCGGATCCCGCCATCGATGACGATCCCTATCCGCACCTGCTGAACCACTTCTGGTCGGTGGGGGCAGGGACGGGTGGCGCCGCGCCGGAGTTCCATCGCCTGCTCGATTTCGTCCGCGTGCCTTCGCCCTTTGTGAATACGGAGTTCCAGATGAATCCGCAGGCCGCGCCAAACCTGCCGGAGCGGTTCAAACCCCCGTACCACGTGATCCCGGCGTATCGTGAGCCGGGCAAGCTGAATCTCAACACCGTCTATTCGCCCGAGATCTGGCGGGCCTTGCTGAATCGACCCGCTGGTATTCTTACACCTCCGAATTGGAACGACCCCAACGATCCGTTGACGGCTTCCTGGTGGGAGTTTCTGGATAGCCGTCGCGGCTATCTTGTGGGTGGAACGGCTTGGCCGACGCGAATGCTGGAGCTGAACCCGGACTATCCCACGCGGCTGGGCAATCCCTTCCGTGGATTCGGGGGATACAGCAACATCCCACCGACCGCGCCGGTGAATCCTAACAATCCGTCACTGCAAGATATGATCGAACGGGAGGTCAATGCGACGCTCTTGCGGCCCAAGGTGCGGTACGACAACAACCGACCCGAGTTCACGAAGACGCCGCTGTTCCAGTCGCCGCCGACGGACCCCGAAAATCCAACGCTGAATCATGAATTCGAGTACTGCGACATCAACCGCAACCCCTTCTTCCGCTATCGGGACCTGATGCGGCTAGGGAACCTCGTTACCACGCGTTCCAATGTTTACGCGATTTGGGTGACCATCGGCTACTTCGAGGTCGAGACGATCACGCAGGCCACCGTACCTCCGGGGTTGACGCCCCAGGAAATCGCGGAGATCTATCCGGACGGTTACCAGCTAGGCCAAGAGTTGGGCAGCGACACGGGCGACATCACGCGACACCGCGGCTTTTTCATCGTCGATCGCTCTTTGCCCGTCGGCTTCAAGCGGGGCGAGGACCTCAACGTCGATCAGGCGATTCTCATTAGGAGAATCATCGAGTAAAAGTAAAAAGGTGTCGAATCGAGAAAGCCCCCGGTGGCCTACTCTCATTGCACACGCCCATTGAGGCACAACATATAGCATTGACAGCGACTTCTAGGCGCAACATATAGTGGCGTGCAATGGCGGTGGAGCACCACAAAAAAGCCTGAACAACCAGAAAAATTCGTGACGTTCGCGCAAGGCGGCTTGGCCTTCGCTTGCATATAACCGTTCACACCCCGGGGAGCAATGAAGGGGCGGGCTGGTAGGCGAGATGAGCTTCGACGGCCGTGGTCATCGGCAGGCCCCACGGGAATATCCCCGCGGGGCCTGCTTTTTTTGTCCTGCAATCGCACGCAGGAAAACCAGTTTGAGAGATTGGCCCTTCGGCCGAATGGATGATTGACCGTCACACGCTATTCCGCTAGATTGCCCGCTAGGTCTTGGCAGGCAACGGCAAGACGGGCTATACGAAGCCAATGTCAAAACTTTTGGTTGGGGAGGGCGCACGATGGCACGTCATGAGATCGCGTTTTTGCTATTTCTTGCTTCAAGCTGGTTGATTTCCGGGAAGCCTGCCACGGGGGGCGAATCACCTTTCCCCGGTGAACGCGGAAAGCACTTGGACTTGGCGTGTCGGGAGGACATATGGGACCGAGAACCTCAGGGATTTCTCCAAAAGTTCGTTCGCGTCCCGCGCGATCAGGTGGTGGCGTTCGCCCTGTACACCCATGACCACGGCGTGCTAAAGGTGTCCGCACAACTCTTCCCGCTTAAGCCGGGTGATCCGCGGGAGGTGCGACTGGAATTGCTTCGCGATAGCCAATGGCGCGAGGTCGCACGGGCACCCGTGATCTACCCGGGTTGGTCGGCTCATTTCCGTTTGGAACCTTGGGA
Source organism: Blastopirellula marina (assembly GCA_020721965.1). Taxonomy (GTDB): domain Bacteria; phylum Planctomycetota; class Planctomycetia; order Pirellulales; family Thermoguttaceae; genus Thermogutta. The sequence continues at coordinate 21,551 of DYLS01000075.1, forward strand.
CGCGAGCCAATCGGTGCGCTATCGTGTGCGGCACGGCGAGGCAGCCATGTTCGAAGGGCTGATTCGACGCGATCCGTCGGACAAAGACGAGATCGTGGTGGCGTCGCTCTCGTGCTCTTCCAATCAGGACCGTGGCGACCGGGAGCCGATGGTCTCGAATCTGAAGACGCAAGACCCCGACCTCCTCTTCTTTGCTGGCGATCAAAGCTACGATCACACCGAGCACACGGCCTCGTGGCTGTTGTGGGGAACGCAGTTCCGCGAGGTCATCCGAGATCGACCGGTGGTAACCATTCCGGACGACCACGACATCGGGCAGGGGAATCTTTGGGGCGAAGGCGGGATCGAGGCGGATTCAGCGGTGGGCGACTCGGGAGGCTACTTCTATCCCCCCGAATATATTCGCATGGTCGAGCGTTGCCAGACCTGGCATCTCCCCGACCCCGCCGATCCTCGCCCGATCGCCCGGGACATCGGCGTCTATTTCACCCGGCTTCGTGTGGGAGAGATCGACTTCGCCATCCTCGAAGACCGCAAATTCAAATCCGGTCCAAAGGGCAAGATTCCGCAAATGGGGCCGCGACCCGATCACATCGTCGATGCGTCCTGCGATCCCAAGGCCGTGGACGTGCCCGGCTTGCAATTGTTAGGAGAACGGCAGCTCGCCTTTCTCGAACAATGGACGCAGGATTGGACGGGTGCTCAGATCAAAGCCGTCTCGTCGCAGACTGCCTTTTGTGGGGCGGTGCACCTGCACGGCTCGCGCGACAACCGCCTGATTGCCGACCTGGATTGCAATGGTTGGCCGCAAAGCGGCCGCAATGCCGCTCTCAAGGTCATCCGCCAGGCCTTGGTTTGCCACCTTTGCGGCGATCAGCACCTGGCCGTGGTCGTGCAGCACGGCATCGATGCCTTCCGTGACGGACCGTTCGGGTTTACCAGCCCGGCCACGGTCAACAGCTATTACGGCCGATGGTGGGAACCGGCAGATCACAAACCGGGAGGCGACCCCGTCCCCAACAGCCCCTTGCCCTACACCGGCGATTACTTGGACGGCTTGGGAAATCGCATTACCATGTTTGCCTACGCGAATCCGGAGTTCGACCGCATCCAGGACGTGAGAGCAGAGCAGCGGAACCCGAAAGCGCACCTCGGCGACGGCTATGCCCTGATCCGCTTTCGGAAGAGCACGCGGACGATTCGTTTCGAGTGTTGGCCGCGATATGCCGACCTCTCACACGGCGATGCCGCTCAATTCACCGGTTGGCCGATCACCATCCGCGTGGACGATAACGACGGACGCAAGCCCGTGGGGCATTTGCCGCCGTTACGCTTTTTGAACACGGAGAATCCCGTGGTGCAAGTCGTACGGGAGAGCGACGGCGAAGTCCTTTACACCCGGCGAGCGACCGAGAATCCATACCGGCCGCCGGTCTTCGAGCTTGGGAGGTATACGGTGAAGGCCGGGCGGGATCGGCCCGACGGTTGGAGTTTGTCGGGCGTCCCCGCAGTGGCCGTGGATGCCTCGGCCAGCCCGATTCCTGTCGAGCTACCGTGACCGATCCGATGGTCATGATCAGGCGCAGCCGCGGGAATTAGCTCGATTCGCCCAGGCGAGCGATTCCAGATGGGACCTGGCGGCCTTCCCGGCTCATCCACCGGTCAGCCGGTGCAGGTCAGCGTCTCAACGGCCTGGCCAGGGATAATCGTTCTTCCCAGCCGATTCTTCGAGCCTTCCCGGCGGCAGAGTTTTCTGTCAGGCGAGGGCCTTTTCGGCAAG
>DYLS01000220.1 GCA_020721965.1 Blastopirellula marina
CGCCCTCCGTTGTTTCACAGATGTTTTCCATTATAGCTTAGCCGTGAACGGTTACTTGAAGACGGCCAGCATCGCGGATCAGCCAGGATCCCGTCGTCGTGGAACGCGCCGGCCGGTACCAAAAAGGGCAGACGTAGGTAAGGCCCAAACCTGCGTTATGATTCGGTCGGGGTACGAACCGCCGCGCGAGATTCTGCGTAATTGCCCCGAGCGGCTTGCTGTTGCCCGAATCGAAAGGTACTGCCTATGTGCCCCATCTCATCGCCCGGATGTTCTTCCCGAGTTGCTCCTGCGCGGCGTCTTGCGATAGGGTTTCCGGTCCATTCGACGATGACGGCTCTCCTCCTCCTATTCACGGCCGGGCTGTGTGGATGCGAATCGCGGCCCCCGCTCGAGGACTTGGGCGAGCTGGAATTCGCGGTCCCCGATCTCCCAGGAATGGGGGAGCCTTACGTCATGCCCAATTGGGAGAAGGTCGTCCCCCGGACCGAAGAGGACGAGATGCGGGAATCGATCTTGCGTCAAAATCCGAACTTACGGCTTCCTTCCGAGAGCGAACATTCCTCCGCATCGGCGGCTGCCGGAGAGCCGGGTCCATCCCTCCCCGGCGCGCCCTCCTCTGCGAAAGAACCTACAGCCCGGAGCGCTTCGGCGGACAGCGCCGGACCGGCCCAATAAAAGCCGGACATCAGCAAAAGATAGACATCATCGCATCTTCAGACTGGAAGTCAAACGAATTTGATTCCCTCAAGGTCGGCAATTAGCCTGGATATTGAAGGCTTACGACGCTGGCTTTTCACACCCTTGGGGGAGTGCCTTTCATGTTGCGATTTCGTCTCTTCGTGCCGTTGGTGCTTGCAACGATCTTTCTGCCTGGTGCCATCAGTGAGGGCCATGATTCACAGGCCATTGCCGGAGGCATGTGCCGATCCAGTTGGGCCTGCCACCCATTCGCGGGGCGCGTTGCGATCTGGGACCGTGACGGCGAGAACGGGTGGAGACCGCAAGTCGCCTTGTGGCCCAATTTTTCCGACGAATTCGACAACCTGCCTTATTTCGTGCGATTTCCGGTCACGCACTATGACTACTGCACGCTCCTATCCGGCGGGCGGTTCTTGTATCGGTCCGATGTCGCCCGGCTATGGTCGCCGGGGAAACTGGCCTACTACGCCGCCCAGCGGCCCTGGTTTTATTTCGCTTCCACTGCCCAATTCCGGGAAGACGGATCCCGTCTGGCACCTTCCCGAGACATCGGCCCAGCAATCGCATCGTCCCCTGTTCCCGTCCTAGTCCGCAATCCGTGGCTAGATCAAAGGCCACCGACGGGAGACAAGAAGGCCGAGGACACCGCAACGAACACGCTGGTCCGCGTCGGAAGCAGCGAGCCAGTCGCCCTACTGCGGATAAGTAATCCTCACGTTTCCCCGTAACCGATCATGGGGCATTGGGGGCGTCACCCCGGGGCGACCCCAACATCTTGTGGTTCGATTCAGCAATCGGCGACTATGATCAGCGTGTTGTTGGCACGCTGCTCGTGAAACTACCGCATTTTCCGCATCGCGTGACCCGTGAACGGTTACGTTTCCACGGCTCGCACGGGACCAGAAAACTGAGACTTCAGCTTGCAATCCGCAAGCGATGCCAGAGGATTATACTCTGCCAGCCCGCCTATCGCATGTTGGTAGGCGCTCACAGGGGTCTCGTGACTGCAAAACGGCTCGCCCCCTATCATTTCGAGCGAAGCGAGAAATCTTATCGACAAGGATTAAGATTTCTCCTCGCTGGCGCTCGTCGAAATGACATTGGTGACGCCTCTAGAAATGACAGTCCGTTCCGAACTCGAATAACCTCTGAACAATCCTCGGGAACCTCTGGACAACCCTCGTTGTTTCGGAAGTCTTGTCCGTTGTAGCTCAGGCGTGAACGGTTATGCCTGTTGAAAAGGCCGCTCCTAGGGCGTTCGACTGCGTCCCGATTGCCGTATCGTCGTCAGGATGTCACGAAGCCGGGTCACCTCTTCGGGCTTTGCCAAGAAGTGGTTTTCTTTCTCCCCCACATCCTCGCGAAGGTTGTAGAGCTGTCCCGGTGGGGCCTCGGGGGGGACGTGATTCTCCGGCAGACTCCAACCACCAGAGCCTCTCGCGTCGATAAATTTCCAGTCGCCCTCCCGGACAGCAAACTTTCCGGCAATGGAATGCATGACCACGGGCGGACGGCCCACGGACGCGGCTTCGCCGGTCAGAAGCGGCAAGAATCCGATGCTGTCCTCAGCGCAGGAGTTGGGCAATGGCTCCGCGATGATCTGTGCAAATGTCGCCATCAGATCGGTCAGGCAAATCGTCACGTCGCAGGTGGTACCCGATGCGATCTTGCCCGGCCACCGCGCGATGAAAGGCACGCGATGCCCACCCTCCCAGGCGTCCGACTTTTGACCACGGAAATGATAGTTTGTGGCGTGGTGATACGGAGCGAAGAACGGCCGGATCGTCATAGTGGAACCGTTATCGCTGGTGATGATGACGAGCGTGTTATCCCGCAAATGAAGCTGATCCAAGGTATCCAGGATACGGCCGACCGCCCAGTCGGTCTGAACCACGAAGTCGCCATACTCCCCGGCCCTGCTTTTTCCGCGGAAAGGCTCCTCTGGAAGCACGGGCGTGTGGGGGGCTGACAACGCGAAGTACAGGAATACCGGCCGCGCGGGGTCTTCCTGTTTTTGTTCGGTCAACCACATTTCGCCCTTTTCCGTGCATTTCCGCAACACTTCTTCGTGAACGAAATCGGGCGACCGCTTCCCTGGTCGCCAGTTACGCGGAAACGCTTCGCCGTTGGTATCGAGCGAGGGCCGCTGTACCGCGCGATCGTTCTCGATGTAACAGTAAGGCGGCATGTCCAGTGACGCGCTGATGCCGAAGAAGTAGTCGAAACCGACCGTCAGCGGACCTTGCGTGATCGGCTTTTCATAATCCACGCCCGGGTCGTCGGTCGTCCCATCTTGTTCCGTGACCGGCCGACCCTGGCTGTTCTGCCACCCCAGACCAAGGTGCCATTTCCCCACCGCGGCCGTCGCATATCCGTAACGTCGTAGAAAGGAGGCCACGGTCTCGCGCCCCGATTCAATCAACGGGCGATCGAACCCCAGCAACACGCCCGATTGAAGACGCGTCCGCCAGGCATACCGCCCGGTCAACAGCCCGTACCGCGTGGGCGTGCAGACTGCTGATGGAGAATGGGCGTCGGTGAAGATCATGCCCTCCCGGGCCGCCTGGTCCATCCGTGGCGTGGATATCTTCGACTCCGCATTCAGGCACGAGAGGTCTCCGTAGCCTAGATCGTCGGCCAAGATCACCACGATGTTCGGATGGCCTTGGGGCGTAGCGTGAACCGCTTCCCGAGCAATCGCGCCACCACTCGCGATCGCCACGGTCAAGATTACCGCGAGCCTCGCGAACCAATGCGCACTCCGCCTTGCCAAAGGATGGGCAGCGTGGCGAGCGGCCCCCTCGCGAGTCGGGCGTTCCCGTTCGTTTTCCGCAGCCAGTATGTATGGAATACCGATTCGTCTCTTCGCGTCTCGTCGGCATGGCATGGTTTGTTCTCCCATTGGGTGGTATGTGGCGGTGGTGGTATGTGGCATTTCGTTGCCCACGCCTGGGCAGAGCGATTAGAACTGGACTTTTGCAAATTGGGGGCACAAGCCCCTCTAGGCCCCTAGGAGAGGGTT
>DYLS01000221.1 GCA_020721965.1 Blastopirellula marina
GGATAGAGCGTCGGCCTCCGGAGCCGAAGGTTACAGGTTCGAGCCCTGTCGGGGACGCTCGCTCGTGCATTCTAGATAACGCCCTATCGTTCTGCGCGATAATCTCCTTACGCCGCGCAAAGTGGGCAAGCAATTTTCTAATTGGCACCGCACTGCTCTGGGCGGCAAGCTCCAAATGCTTGCGGCCACACGCTATTCGTGCGATATCTCTAGCCCGCTCCGCCACTTGCGTCGGCCACGGAATCTCATACTCCGGCAGTTGTGCCGGTTATGCAATCCGACACTCCGCCACTTGTGTCGGCCCTGGAAGCCCAGGCTCGGACGAACCGTCGGCCCGCTTCCCGTGCAAATCGCTGCAACCCGACGTAGCCCGTACCCACCGGCGGCAAGCAGTCTAGCACCCTGGCGCGCACCTCGGGCCGGAACGAGAGCACCCCGGGGAGCACCGGGAAATTTGTCGTAACGCTCTATGGACCTACGCTGGAGGGACACTCTCGCTCGAGGAGCACCATCCCCGCGTCTAGTCCACACTTCCCCCCGCGAACTAGGGGGATGCTAATTGCAAGTGGTTGCAAGACAATGCTCTAAGTCAATTGAGCACCCTGATTCTCCCACCGCTTTCTGAGTACAAGGCAAATCACGCAACTCATTACAGGACAATAACTTACGAAAAACCAGTACATGACTACGGTAATCAGTACAAATCAACCGGAAGTCTTTACGCAGTAAAGATTTACGTAAAACTACGTCCAGGAAGTTTGGTCTAGTGGTTACATGTGGTCCCGCCACCGGCCCGATTGCCGCCAACTGGTTGCGCACATCGCTGGTGTCTGTGATCGTTCTTCCGAACACGGCAGCACTTCTCGCCGATATTCTCCGCGATGGGAAGGCGAGGTCTACACCCAAGCACGGCCGAGCGGGGTGATTGACAAACCTGTCTGGCTATTCGGCTAATATGGAAGGGTGTGTCGGATGGCTCGCGGGGGCGGCCTCCGGGGCGGCAACCATGAACGATCTGAACGTAGCTGTGTAGGCCATACGATTCCGCTAGCGGCTTGGTTTGACGCAGGGACAGTTCGCCCACAGGACTGGCGTCAGCTATGGTGCGGTAAGCCACTAGGAGAGCGGCAAACGCAAACCACAGCCGTTCTTGGTCCGACGTCGTCGAGATAACGTACAAGGATGCGTCCGGTCGCCCGGCCAACGAGCTTCTCTATCGTGACCGCGAGCCTTCTTTGGAGATTGTGACCCAGGGCACACCGTTCAGTTTTGATGGCGACGGGGCCCAGTTTCGCCTGGCCTCCGAGGCCCGGCGTATCAGCCTCGCACACCTCTTCGACCCTCTTCTGGCCATCCACACCTCCCTTATCGAGCCGCTGCCGCACCAGATCACGGCGGTGTATAAGGCCATGCTGCCTCGTCAGCCGTTGAGGTTCCTGCTGGCGGACGATCCGGGCGCAGGGAAGACGATCATGGCGGGGCTGCTCATCAAGGAGCTTATGATACGCGGGGACCTCCAGCGGTGCCTTATTTGCTGTCCTGGCAACCTTGCCGAGCAGTGGCAGGACGAGTTGGATACCAGGTTTTACCTCCCCTTTGACATTGTCGGCAGGGAGGCGATCGCGACCTCTCGCACCGGCAATCCGTTCGCCGAGAAGAACCTCGTGATCAGCTGGCTCGACTTGATGAGCCGCAATGACGACGTCCTCGCCAAGCTCGACCGGACCGAGTGGGACCTGGTGGTGGACGAGGCGCACAAGATGCACGCGGCGTTTACCGGGGGCGAGATCAAAGAGACAAAACGCTACAAGCTCGGCCGCCTCCTCGGCAGGACGACCAGGCACTTTTTGCTGATGACAGCGACGCCGCACAACGGCAAGGAGGAAGAATTCCAGCTTTTCCTGGCCCTCTTGGACGGTGACCGGTTCGAGGGACGCTTTCGGGACGGCGTCCATGTTGTGGACACCTCCGATCTCATGCGTCGGGTCACGAAGGAGAGGTAGACGACAATTATAGGAGGAGGTAGTAATGAATCGCTTGATCTTAGTTGCGCTCGTATACCTGGCAGCGGTCGGCTTTGGGGAGAGCACCTCCCCGTCGCACCCTGCCTACACACTTACTGTCTTCAATGGCTATGGCTCCGGGGTTTACGAAGCGGGTCAAGTCATTCACGTTTGGGCCGCCGCGAAGCCTTGGTCAGAGATCGTCATCAGATGGGGCGGGGACGCAGATCTCCTGGAGTGTCCTGAAGACTGGCACACGACCCTCGTGATGCCCGACCACGATGTGAATCTTGAATCGCGAATTAAGCCATTGGATGTAACCTTCGAGAAGACAACCTATAAAGGGCTAACGCATAGGGACAAGAGCATCCTGAGGTTCATCCCGGATGCTCCCCGCGGGCTAGTGTTTATGTTGCACGGTACGGGGGGGAACGCCTCGATGATCGAGAAGGTAGAGGCTCGCTATGTAGCCTTATTGCTGATATCGCGCGGCTACGGTGTGCTCTCCACGGAAGCAGAGGAGGTCGCAGCAGGCGACCTCAACAACGACGGTAAAGTCCGTTGGAATCCAGCACTCACATCAGATAACGTTGATCTGGTGAACCTGAACTGGTTGGTCGAAGACGTCCGTCGGCAAGGTATCGTGGACGTGCGCGTACCGCTCTTTGCATTGGGGATGTCCAACGGAGGATCGATGAGCGTGTCCCTTGGGGCGGTGGCAGACTCTTCTGTAGCCGATGAATTTCCCAACCTGCGATTTTCGGCTGTGGTGTCTCATTGCGCGGCTGGGCGGTCAAACGCAGTGGCTATCTCGACGACGCCCACCGGCTGGTTGCTAAGCGCGAATGACGACAATACAGAGGTCAGTAACGGACGGGCAGTACAGAACATGCGAGTCCTTCAGACACGAGGGATTGCCACGTTCATCGAAGAGCATGCAGCCTCTACGATCATCGCTTTATGCGCGTTCCGGGGATCGACGAGGCTACGTCGACGGCTATAGCGACTGAGTTACGCGCAGCCGGATTCGTGGATATGTATGGCATGTTCGTCTTGCCGACGGACGAAATCGTTGCTCGAGTGCGGGCCAATCGTGGAGATTATCCGGCGATCACCAGACTGTCGGGCCGCGCACTACTCGAGGTGAGAGCCCAGATCTGCGTGATGCAGGCCGAGCATCAGATGTATTCGGACCGGGCCACCCGCACCGCCGATTTCTTCGACGCGACGTTTAAACCACACTTCCCCCCCGTGAACTAGGGGGATGCTAATTGCAAGTGATTGCAAGAAAATGATTTACGTCAATTAAGCACCCTGATTCTCTTACCGCTTTGTGTGTGCAAGGTGTATCGCGCAACTCATTACAGGACAAGGACTTGCGAAAAACCATTACACGCCTACAGTAAGCAGTGCAAATCAAGAGGAAGTCTTTACGCAGTAACGATTTACGTAAAAATACGTCCAGGAAGTTTGGCTTAACCCACCGGAGCCACTGCAACTGGAATGCCTGGGCCGTGACTGGCTGGTGGGCGATGTGGCGATCCAGTCTCCGGAGGCAATGGAGGTGACCGTGCGTCTGGAAGGCCCGCCGCCATTGAGGGCCGCAGCGAACCTGAAGGTCGTCGGCGAGATGCGCGGGCCGGTGCGGGACGGGAAAATCTCCTGGTGGCTCGACGCTCT
>DYLS01000222.1 GCA_020721965.1 Blastopirellula marina
CCCGACGTGCCTACTAAGCGAGAAAGAGGATGAGTGACTACACAAAAAAGCTAGGCCGGCTGCGTAAAGCGCCGGAAAACTTCCTGAGCGCTGAGCAGATCGCCCAGGTTCAAGCAGGTCGCCGCGACTTTTTGCGTAAAGCGTTTCTGACGGCCAGCGCCACCATGGCCGCTGGCGGTGCAGCGAACGTCTACGCAGCCGATCGCAAGGACTGGGAGGGTGACAAGGGCAGCAAGTTCATCCTGAAAGAGCAGGAGTGGCGCACCACTCTGGGCGCACCGGTGAACGAGCCGCCCTACGGCATGCCATCCAAGTACGAAAAAGACTTGGTGCGCCGCATCAGCCCGGGGCTGGCTGCGGTGAATCAGGCCAACGTGGCCTTTGCGCCGCTGCAGGGCATGTTCGGTATCGTCACGCCAGCGGGTCTGCATTTCAACCGCTCGCACCAGGGTTGGTACGACATCAACCCGGAAGACTTCCGCTTCATGGTGATGGGCGAGAAGAATCTCATCAAGATGCCCAAGGTCTATACCGTGGGCGACATCATGCGCATGCAGCCGGTGTCGCGCTTCCACTTCATCGAATGCGGCGCCAACTCCGCGATGGAATGGGGCAATGTGGCGCTGCCGACCGTGCAGTACACGCACGGCATGGTGTCCTGCTCCGAGTTCACCGGCGTGCCGCTCATCGACATACTCGAAGACTGCGGCGCCGACCTCAATGGCGTTCGCTTCATCATGGCTGAAGGCGCTGACGGTGCGGCCGAAAACCGCACCATCCCGATGTCGCTCGTGCTTTCGGGCGAGGTGCTTGTCGCCTATGGTCAGAATGGTGAAATGCTTCGTCCGGAAAACGGCTACCCGCTGCGTCTGGTGGTGCCGGGGGTCGAAGGCGTTTCTAACATCAAATACCTGCGCCGCATCAAGCTCGGTACCCAGCCTTTCGCCACCAAGGACGAAACCGTGGGCTACGTCGATCTGATGCCCGATGGCCGTCTGCGTCAATACACCTCGGTCATGGAAGTCAAGTCGGTGATCACCTCGCCGTCCGGCGGTCAGGTGTTGTTGGACAAAGGGCTCTACAACGTCTCGGGTCTGGCTTGGTCGGGCCGCGGCAAAATCAAGCGTGTCGACGTCTCGTTCGACGGCGGCGTGAACTGGCAGCCCGCGCGTCTTGAAGGGCCGATCCAGAGCAAGGCATTCACTCGGTTCAATGTGCCTTGGGTTTGGAAAGGGCAGGTCGCCTTCTTGCAAAGTCGCGCGATTGATGAAACCGGCATGGTGCAGCCCACCTATGAAGAACTGCGCAAAGTGCGCGGCACCCGGTCCGTCTATCACAACAACGCAATCCAAACCTGGCAAGTTGAAGAAAATGGAGATGTTCGCAATGTCCAACTCGCGAATTCGTAAAGCCGCGCTGGCGGTCATTCTGGGGGGAATGTTTGTCGGCGGCGCCTCGGTAGCCTCGGCGGCGGGCATGCCCGTCCATCCCCAAGTTCCCGCAAAGGACCTGAAGCTCGATGCCACCTTGGGTCGTGCGGCAACGCCCGATGAAATCAAGGCCTGGAACATCGATGTTCGCCCTGATTTCGCCGGTCTGCCGGCCGGCCAAGGCTCCGTGGCGACGGGCACCAAACTGTGGGAAGCCAAATGCGCCTCGTGTCACGGTGACTTTGCCGATTCCAACGCGGTGTTCCCGCCTCTGGTTGGCGCCTATCAGGCCACCAAGCAGGACATCAAGACGGGTCGCGTCGCCAAACTGGCCGATACCAATGATGGTGCAACCACCATTGAAAAGCTGTCCACGGTGTCCACGCTGTTCGATTACATCCACCGCGCCATGCCGTGGAACGAGCCGGGCTCGCTGACCTGGGACGACACTTATGCACTGGTGGCCTACCTGTTGAACCTGGCCAACGTGGTGCCCAACAACTTCGTGCTGACCCGTGACAACGTGCAACAAGTTCAGGACATGCTGCCTAACCGCAATGGCATGATCTGGAACCACGGCATGTGGCCCGGCAAAGAGATCGGGAATGGGGGTATCCCCGATACCCACAACACGGAATGCATGAAAAACTGCGCGCCAGCTCCCAAAATCACCAGCTTCATTCCTGAGTTTGCGCTGAACAACAACGGCAACCTGGCAGATCAGTACCGCACTTGGGGCCCGATCCGCGGCATGGTGACCGAATCAGCGGCAGAGCAGGAAAAGAAAGCCAAGGAAAAAGCCGCGGCTGCCAGCAATCCTGACGCCAAGGTGGTCGCTCTTTTGAAAGACAAATCCTGCCTGGCCTGCCACAGTCTGGGTGATACCAAACTGGTCGGCCCGGGTTACAAGGAAGTCGCTGGCAAGTATGGCGGCAAAAAAGACATGGTCGCCGAGTTGACCACACGCATCATCAAGGGCGGTACAGGTGTTTGGGGTTCCATTCCCATGCCGCCGCAGACCATCAGCGAAGGCGATGCCAAGATGATTGCGCAGTGGATTGTCGACGGCGCGAAGCAGTAATACGTTATCAAGATACAGGTACTGTCCTGTTCACTTTAAGGAGAAGACTGATGAATCAAACTCGTCGCCAAGTCATGCAGATCGGTGCAGGCGCAGCCGCCCTGGGCGTTGCTGCAACGGCTGGTCTCATGCCCAATATTGCCCTGGCCGCTGACGCTCCAGGTTGGAATGCGCCTCTGTTCGAGGCCAAGTCGTTTGCCGACGCGGCCAAGATCTGGGGCGGCACCCCCACCGAAAGCGCCGATGTCAGCATCATTGGTCCGGACATCGCCGAAAACGGCGCCGTGGTGCCCGTGGGCGTGAAGAGCAACGCGGCCGGTACCACCGCGCTGGGCATCGTGATCGAAAAGAACCCGACGGTTCTCGCTGGCCTGTTCAACATGACCGACGTTTCGGTGCCCAACGTGGCTACCCGTGTCAAGATGGCGCAGACCTCCAACGTCTATGCCGTGGCCAAGGTCGGCGACAAACTGCTGTTCAGCAAAAAAGAGATCAAGGTCACGCTGGGCGGCTGCGGCGGCTGATTGGCCTGCGGCAATTTGAGCCAACTCGATTGATCCAGCAACTCGATCTATTTATACCGTTTTGAATTTTGCTGATTCCAGCAACACACCTATTTAAGGAGTAAGACGATGGCATTTCCGATGCGTATGCGGGCGAACGTCGAAGGCGACGTCGTGGTCGTTCGCGTTCTGATGACCCACCCCGAAGACACCGGCCTGATCAAGGACAAAGCTGGCAAGATCATCCCGGCGCACTTCATTCAGTCTGTCACTTGCAAAAACAATGACAAAACGGTTTTGACCTGCGACTGGGGGACGGCCATCTCCAAAAACCCGTTCCTGGAATTCCGTTTCAAGGGCGGTAAATCCGGCGACAAAGTGACTGTGTCCTGGATCGACAACAAGGGCGAGACGTCCACTGCAGACACCACGGTGTCTTGATGCATCTCATGCGCGAAGCCGAACGGCTTCGCGCATTCTGGTTTATTCACCGCTGCGAGGAGACTATGAGAAACCGTACAAAAAAGACGGCCATCTTGGCCGGGGTTGCGCTACCCGCCATGCTGTGGGTCGGAGGTTTTGCCACTCAGGCCAACGCGGCCTCATTGACTAA
>DYLS01000223.1 GCA_020721965.1 Blastopirellula marina
GTCAACGCCAGCAACATGCTCGACGTCACGTGGGAGGCGCCCAACGGGACGATCACCCCGCTGGACGGGTATCTCGACCCCTACTTCCAGGAAATCTATCTCGAGGCCGAGTCTGTTCCCATTTTCTCCAAACTCGCGCAGCACGTTTCGGCGGACGCGCTGGACGATTACGTGGCGCAGTTGGAGCACGAGATCAACAAGTACGTGACGAAGGACATCAATTACGGCAAGGCCGCCAAACGGATGTACAACGTCTTCCGCCTGACGGGGCGATACGAGGAGGCCGTATTCATTCGGGAATTGTTCGACGAGCCCACTTCGATGCTGTATCAGGTCTGGTCGCTGTTCCGCACGATGGAGGAATGCTGTGCGCCCGGCTCGAACATTCCCATCGAGGATGTGCAGGCACAAGCAGATCAACTGGTGCTTTCCGTCATCAGCGCATTGGAGGGCGACGAGGAATCGATGGTGGTCAAGCATCTGCTCCGCCTGCGCCGCAGTCTCGACAAACAAGAAAGCGGACATGCCATGCACGCCGAGGTGGAGTCCGCCCGCGCCGAGGTCATCAATCTCGTCAATAATTTCTTTTATGAGAAGATGACCGCGCTGCCCTCGATCAAGGTTTATATGGATGGGGTTCGGCAGAAGAAATAGAACGGAAAGCAAACGGGACTGGATGTGCTCCAGTCCCGTTTACTTTAAAAGCCCTCTAACCTGCTCAAATCCGCAACGCCGCTCGCAAGCGCCGCGATGCGCTGCAACAGGCCGAGGCGGTTTTCCTGTAACTTCTTGTCTTCTGCCATGACCAGGACTTTATCGAAGAACGCGTTGACGGCGGGAATCATGGGCACGAAGGCGTTCAGGAAATCGTCCACGGACCCAGCGGCGCGTTTTGCTTTTTCTGCTTTTTCGAGAGCCTTGAACAAATCCTTCTCTTCTTTCTCAACAAGTGCTTTCTCATCAACGTTGAAGGTTTTCTCCTGATCGCGCGTGATGCGAACACAGCGCGCAAAAGCGGGAAGAATCTCGTGCCAGTCTTTGCGCTCGACCCAAGCCTGTAACTCTTTGACCGCACGCGCCGAACCTGCGGGGTCCTTCGATTGCGCGGCAAGGACCGCGTCCACGACATCGTAGCGATAGCCTTTCTCTTTCAGCAAAACACTCAGCCGTCCAGTCACGAATTCAAGGACTTGATTCTTTACTTCGTCGGTTACTTCAACAGGCTGCAATCCAGCAGACTTATCAACGGCTTCCCGCAAATTGAATGATATTCCTTTTTCGACAAGCGGCTGCACAATCCCAATCGCCGCGCGCCGCAGGCCGAACGGATCTTTTGCGCCAGATGGAATCGTACCCACTGCGAACAAGCCCACTAGGGAATCGATGCGATCCGCCAAGGCAAGCACAAGTCCAATTTTGGTTTGCGGGACAGGTTGGTATTGTTCGCCAATCGCCCGCGCCACTTCGGGATCTTCCCCGCTTCGCAGGGCATACTCGCCGCCGATAATCCCTTGCAGGGAGGTCATCTCGGTGACCATCTGGGTGGCGAGGTCGGCTTTGGCGAGGAAGATACTGCGCGAAAGATGCTTGAGTTGCGTCACATCATGTTTGAATCCAAGCATCGCGCCCAATTCCGCGCCGAGGATCAACATGCGGTTGGACTTGTCCAGCATGGAGCCGAGTTTGGTGTGGAAGGTCAGCGAGGAGAGTTTGGGGCGGAATTCTTCGAGTTTGCGTTTGAGGTCTTCGCGCACGAAGAAGTCCGCATCCGCAAAGCGCGCGCCGAGGACGTGTTCGTTCCCTTGGCGGACGGTGTCAATGTGGAGGCTATCGCCGTTGCGGATGGCGATGAAATGGGGAAGCAGAGTTCCACGTTCTACGTTCCACGTTTCAGGTTTATCGGCAGACGTGGAACTTGGAACTTGAAAATTGGAACTTTTTTGAACAGGAAAATAACGTTGATGTTTCTTCATCACCGAGATCAGCACGTCGCGCGGCAGGGTGAGGAATTCTTCGTTGAATCCACCCATCACAGCTGTGGGCATTTCGATAAGGTTGGCGACCTCGTTGAGGAGGTCATCATCCATGATGGCTTCTCCGCCGACGAGAGTCGCGGCTTGTTGGACTTGTTCCACGATGGAGGCTTTGCGTTCTTCCTTGTCGAGCAGAATGCCTGCTTCGCGCATGATGTCGAAGTATTTGTCAGCGGAAGGAATTTTGATTTCGGGCGAGCCGTAGGGACGCAGTCCGCGCGTGACATTGCCAGACGCGACGCCCGCGTATTCAAAGGGAATGACCGTCTCGCCGAACATTGCAACCAGCCAGCGGATTGGACGCGAGAAGGAGACGCCTGAGTCATTCCAGCGCATGGACTTTTCGAATTTGATGCTCTCGACCAACTTGGGCAAAGCATCGGCGAGGACTTCGGGAGTCGGGCGTCCCTTTTGCTTGACGACGGCAAAGACGTATTTGCCGCCACCTTCTTCGCGGATTTCGAGGTCTTCGACTTTGATGCCGTTCTTTTTGGCGAAGCCCTGCGCGGCCGGGGTGTAGGTCAAATTGCTAATTTGACCCGTGATGGCGGGGGTGGACAAATTGGCAATTTGTCCTACAAGAGCCTTGTCAGCGGGAGGGCCTTTGACGAGGGATTCGCGGTCGGGTTGGCTCGGGCTGAGATTCGCTACGTGAATGGCAATCCGCCTCGGGGTCGCGAAGATGCGGACGTCGCCGTGGGTGAGGTGGAGGTCGGAGAGGAGAGTCGGGATGCGGGCAGAGAGAGTCGCGTGGGCGGAGTCCACATCCGAAGCGGGGAGTTCTTCGACGCCGATTTCAAAGAGCAGAGAACAGGGAGTAGTGAGTAGAGAGTAGTCGGGCTTACTGATCACTACTCTCTGTTCTCTATTCTCTTTCAGAAGAGGATATTCCAGTCCCTTGCGCTGTTCCCCATACGCGACCGCGACGCCCTTCGCCAGTTCGCGGATGCGGCGGAAGAAGGCTTGACGTTCGGCGACGCTGATTGCGCCGCGCGTGTCGAGGATGTTGAAGGAGTGCGAGCATTTGAGGACGTAGTCGTGCGCGGGGACGATGAGACCGGCGGCGAGACAGGCGTCGGCTTCGGCGGAGAAGAGGTCGTACATGGCGCGGACGCGTTCCACGTCGGCGGTCTCGAAATAATATTTGGAGTGTTCGAACTCTTCCTGACGGCGGATCTCGCCGTAGGTGACGCCCGCGCCCCACTCTTCGTTCCAGATGGCTTTGGCGTTGTTGAGCGCGATCAGGATGCGTTCGAGCCCGTAGGTGATCTCGACCGAGACGGGGTCGAGCGCGACGCCGCCCATCTGCTGGAAGTAGGTGAACTGCGTGATCTCCTGCCCGTCGAGCCAAACCTCCCAACCGAGACCCCACGCGGAGATGGCAGGCTGTTCCCAGTTGTCCTCCACGAAGCGGATGTCGTGCTGGCGCGGGTCAATGCCGAGGGCTTTGAGCGACTCGAGGTAGAGTTCCTGCGCGGTCGTCGAGCCTGGTCGAGACGCAGGGTCGGGCTTGAGGATGACCTG
>DYLS01000224.1 GCA_020721965.1 Blastopirellula marina
AACGGAACCGGAGCACCCACGCAAAACGCTTGAACGGCATACGTTTTGCAGCACTTAAACGCACCTTTTTCGGCCTAGATTCACCGCCGTCGCAAGCTACAATTGACTGAAGAAGAGGCCTTGAGGCAACCCGCTAGATAAGACCTGCAAAAGCGGATTGCCCGAAAATGTAGAATACAGTTCAGCCATGCCTTTCGCCGATACATGTCACGAACGGCAGGGGCTATAAGGCGAGCTCATTGGGTCAAGCCGCTCTAGCATATTCCGACGGAGGTGCCAACCCTTTCGCGTGAACCAGGATCGATTCAACGGCTTGTGCAAGTGCACGCTGGATCCTCGTTCGTCTCGCAGCGACGCATCCAGTCGCAATATCGCGGCGGCTTGATCCAATAAACCGCCGATCCTTTCGAACCCTCGAGAGGACGGCGGTTTTCCTTTGCAGGGATGGTATCCGATTGAAGCTCTTTCTCGTCGCACCGAAAGAGGGGTGGAGAGCACATCGCGAAACGGGCGGGGAGCAAGTCACCCGAGCGGCTCGTGCTCACGGGACCCGGGCAGTGTCCAAGCTCCTCAGCCATTCCAGCACTACCCAACCCACTTTGGCCAGGCTCAATGCCGAGCACTGATCGGGCAGGTCCCGCTGCGTGTGCCAGGCGGGATAATCGAAGTCGATGAGCACGATGGCCGGGATGCCCCCGATATTGTGCAGCGGCACGTGGTCGTCGCGAACCTCATATTTTTTTCGCGGGACGAATTCGCGAATGCGAAGCCGCGCCGCAGTGCCCCAGATCCCCTCCACGATCCATCGCGTGTCCCGCCACCACGCGCTGTTTCGCTCCTGATAGATTTGCAGGTCCGCGTCGCCGATCATGTCCAATAGCACGGCCGCCCGATAACGCCAGGTTCGCTTTCTGGAAGTGGCCACATATTGTCGGGCAAAGTACTCCGAGCCTTGGAAAAACGGCTGCCACTCCTCAAACAGAAACTCCTCGGCGTCGAACAAAACCAAATCCACCCCAAATCTCTGAGGAAAATGCTGGGTATACCTGGCCAAGGTCATCAGCAGGGCCGTACCGCTGGCACCGTCATTCGCTCCCACGAAGCGGCCGCGCGGATTCACCGGATCGCGCATCGGCAAGGGAAGCGTGTCGTAGTGCGCACACAAAAGGATGCGGTCGGGGCGATCGGGAAAGAAGCGGGCAATGAGGTTGGCCATCGGCATCGCGGCGCCACTCCTGGGATCCCGGCCGGAAAAACGTTGCAGCTCGACCTCTGCCCCCAAATCCGTAAAATGCTGCACCAAAAGCTCTTGCTGGGCCTTCATGCCGGGCGACCCGCTCGGCCGCGGACCGATCTCGCACAACCGCTTCAGGTTTTCGTAGGCGTCGGCGCCGTCGAAGGGAATCTCTTCCAAGCGATAGGACGACGTAGGAGATTCCGCCTGGCCGTTTTGCGGTTTGAGCCAAAAGAGCACCAAGCCGAGAGAGATCGCTGCCCCCACCGCTCCACCGCTCCACCACGCAAGCCTGCGGAAAAGCATCCACCGTTCCCGGGGCGTGCCGTGCGTCGGGAAATCGGGGGAACCGGCTTGAGGCGGAGGCTTGGGCGAAGACTTTTTGCGAGATGAATGACCCATGATCCAGCCCACAGGGTGCTAAAGCTGGGGACGTAGCCCGCGGGAAGACCGGCGCACGTTCGCCCGCCCCGTTTCCCCGGATCACGGTGGCAGGCCCGCCAGTGGCCGTCACATGATCGCTCCTGGCGATCATGATTTCATCATACGGCGCAAGGCCGTGGTGTGCCAACGGCGAAGCAGGGATGATTGCGGAAGGATCAATCTACCCCTCTCGCCCAGCAATTCGGCGAACGTTCTCCAAAAAGTGACTGGGGAAAATTGCTATTTGCGGTTTGACGTCGATTCGCTATAACACCATTCAGGATACGGAGGAGTGCGTCTCGCGGCATGGAAGTCTCGATACCCTCTGAGTTACGCGGTGGTCCGGCCAGTTTGCGTTGAAACCGCCAGTTTTTGTTGAAACCACCGGTTTTTGTTGAAGCGGTCAGTTTGCGTTAAAGCCGTTGGTTTGCGTTAAACGCAGGAAAGGACGTTGCTGGTCGGCGTTGTCATCCTGGAAAAGATTCAGGTGGCGGAAGGAATCCGCTCCCAGGCGTCGACCCGGTATCCGACTGAACCGCAGGTGGCCGATTGAGCGATAGAGCGTTCCGCCTGGAGCTGGGCGGCCCAAGCTGCACGGCAATATTCGGAGTGCTTATCTTTCGCAGTGTCGCCTTAATCGGGCAACGTCACCGGAGTTGGCGGGTGCTCCGGTGGTGCTCCGGTTTGGCGGGTGCTCTAGCCCGGGTGTGCCGAGTGGCGTCGGGATGCCCGTTCCGGTACCTAAGGCATGAGTGAGAACGGAATCGCGTGAAGGAGGGAGCCATGTTGATCCTCAGTCGCAAACCAAACGAAAAGCTGGTATTGCCAAGCGTCAATGTCGCGGTGCAGGTCGTCAAAATCCTCGGCAATTCGGTCCGTTTGGGGATTGAAGCCCCCCAAGACGTACCAGTCTATCGTGAAGAACTCTTGAAATCATGCGATGCCCCTCCCGCGGGGGCGCATCGTCATGCTGAACAAGCGACGCAATCACCGGCGACCGACTCCAAGTCATCACCCATGGCACGCGAAGAGTTGGAGCGCCTGCTCGATTGCGTGGTCTTCGCATTCGATTTTGCGCACTCGGCACTTGATCGCGGGGAGATTCAAGAGGCGCGGCGGGTGTTGGCAAAGGCCATCCAGCACCTGGAGAGAATCCGCTCCCAATGCTTCGGCCCTCGACCGACGCCCGATTCGCGCTCGCCCCGCCTGCTGCTGGTGGAAAGAGATTCGCAGCGGCGAAAGAGCATGGCCGAGACGTTGCGGAGCGCCGGTTACGAAGTGGAGGCGGTCGAGGACGGTTGCCGTGCCCTAGACCTCTTGAGTCGGCAAGGTCGGCCCGATATCTTGCTCCTCGATTTCAGTCCCGCGAGGTCTCGCTGCGAGGATGCGGCGGCCACCGTCCGCGCCATCCGAAGCAACCCGGCTTGGAGCCATCTCAAGGTCATCGGCCTGGGCCGGAAAGGCGAAGCGGAAATCAACGTCAGCATCGGAGCTCGCGGTGTCGATCGCTGGATCGAGACGCCCACCTCGCCCGAATCACTCTTGTCCGGCGTGGAATCCAAAACGGAGTCCGTCCGCTCTTGACGGGCGGATTCAATACGACGTGCCAACCTCGCGGGCGGGGCCAACACGACGAGCCAACCGCACGCCAATGCGACGTGGCAACCGCGTCGATATCGCCCAGCGACCGTCGGCGGTTCTTGACGCCAACTTTGCGTACCGTCACACTGTGGGTACAAGCTGGCAGCCATACTGTGGATACAAGCCGG
>DYLS01000076.1 GCA_020721965.1 Blastopirellula marina
TCTCGTAAACCGGCTTGCAGACGGTGTAGTGGATGTCCCGGGAGCGGGTTTCGTAGACCGGCTTCATGACGGTGTAGGGAATTTCCTTGGTGCAGGTTTCCCAGACCGGCTTGCAGACGGTGTAGGTCTTGGTGCGGGTTTCCCAGACCGGCTTCATGACGGTGTAGGGAATTTCCTTGGTGCAGGTTTCCCAGACCGGCTTGCAGACGGTGTAGGCGACCTGGCGGGTCCGCGTCTCGTAAACCGGTTTCATGACCGTCTGCGAGACCTGCCGGTATTGGATTTCCGGCACGTACCGGGTGTAGGTGACTTGGCGGGGTGTGACCACTCGCTCGAAGCAGGTTTTGTATGCCGTGACCTCCTGCCGCTCGAGGATGATCTTGCGATGTGGCCGCATCACCGTATGGCACTCCTGGGCGACGCAGCCGGGATCGACCGCGCACGCCGCAGGGCGGTGACACAGCCGAGCAGCGCCGCAATAGCCTGCCTCGGCCTTTCCCGCCGCAAAGGCAACCAGCACGGTTGCGAGTAGCGGCAGACTCCACAAGGTTCTCATTGCACGCCTCCTTTAGCGGATCGAAACTGGTAGGGCCTGGTCGAATGCGGGCGCGAAGGACCCTAACGGGTTCTTCGGTTGCCCCAATTCCCATGCGTTAGCCGATACAAACTTTCCGTAAAAGCTTTCCAAAACGCCCGATTTGCCAGCTTCTGGATGGCAAAATTGAAGTGAGCTTCGGCGAGTCCAGGTTTCGGAAGGCTCTTAGGTAATATCGGAGATTTACGAGATGACGTTAAAGTAATCACTTGAGGTAGTGTCGGAGATTTCGATTGGATGGGGTAAATGTGTCAGTTTCCGCGGTCGACTGCTTGCTAACGATTGTTTGGACTGGACGCTTTGTGCCACGGCACGTACCCCGCCGTGGCACCGGCTGGATGAGGTCTTGCGTTCGGCGACGCGAGGTGACGGGGTACCGAGGTGACGGGGTACAGAGTGGATGTCGGGAACCTGTTCCGGGCGTCGGGAGGGACGGTCTATCCCTTAGCCACGGATTAACCGGCCGTGGGTCGGCTCTCTCGAAGCAAATCTTTTGGGGGTCGCATTTGCCAAACCAGAAATCGGATTCTATTTGTTAGGTAAACCATCCGAATGAAGTGCCACACTCTGAATCCTTGATTGGCAGGCCGTGGTGCAGGGCGGGGGGCATAGGAGGGCGAGTGAGGCATGGGAGGCTAAGACGGATGGGCGAAGGCTTTGGTGGGCATCGGGTTTTGGGGTGAATGCGTCCGTATGTCATTGGCGGGCAAGTTGACTTTGCGTCCAGGAAAAGGTTGATGTCATGAAGAGGAGATTTCGTGTTGCACGGCGAACGGCGTTCACGCTGATCGAAGTCTTGATCGTGGTAGTCATCATGGCGATTCTGGCTGCGGTGATTATTCCGCAGTTCTCCACCGCCACCAGCGACGCCAAGCGTAGCTCGTTGGAATTCAATATGCACGCGATTCGCTCGCAAATCGAGCTGTATAAGGTGCATCACGGTTCCTACCCCACGATCACTAGCGGCGACCTGCCACAGTTATGGCAGGCGACGAACGCCGCGGGAGAGGTTGGTACGCCCGGTCCAAGCTATCCCTACGGACCTTATTTGACCTCGGGCATCCCCGCGAATCCCTACAACAACAGCAAAACAGTTGTAGCGGTCGCCACGCCGGGCCAGCCACCGACAGGTGTGGTATCGGGCGGGGCGGGCTGGCAGTATGACGAGACGACGGGCAACATCTATCCGAATAATCCCGAATTCTTTCAGTGAGCTGAGCACATTCCCCCCACTCAATCCCAGCAAAACAAGAACGGGTTCGCCGTCGCCAGTCACGCCGAATCCATTTGGGGTGAATTGAGTAGGTAGCCAGCAGCGAGTTGATGATCGGGGCCGGTCCCTTGTCGGATCGGTCCCCTTTGCTTTCTTGACGGAACGGCGGCAGCATCGGTGTTGGACTGGTATCGGGGCTTTGCTACTACAGCGCAACGTCCCCCTACTTGCACGATGTGCCCAGCGTATCTTGCGAGGCGTCATGTCCCATCGCCACAAAATGTTGAGGCGCGCAAACAGCCTTGGGCTGTAGTATTGGCTTGGGGGCTTCAGCCTGATGCGGCCCCCGTTCTCCGAAGGCAAACCGTGAGACAAGCCGTCAGGCAAACCGTCAGATCGGCCATCACACAGGCCGTCAGACAGGCCCCTCAGACAGGCTGACGCAAAGACCGACGGACAGGCCGTCAGAAAGGCCCTCAGAAAGGCCTTCAGGCGGGTCGACGGATAGCTTTGGATACGGGATAGGACGTTGCGCGAAGGCAGTACGCAGGGGTGGCGGAGCCCGGTTCTCGCTTGGGGGCTGCGGAAAAACGCGAGCCAGCATCTCCGTCTTGTCGCACTCTGCTATCGAAAAGCCCATAATGGTCATGCGGCGGATGCGTTTTGGGCTTGTCGCACTCAAGCGGGCTGCCAGTTTTTGAGTAACCGTTCACGGCTGAGCCATGACGGAAACGATTTGCGAAACAACGAGGATTGTTCAGAGGTTCCTTTGGTCTGGAATAGATTGTCATTTCGACGAGCGTTAGCGAGGAGAAATCTTAACCCTTGTCGGCAAGCTTCCGCGCTTCGCAAGATTTCTCGCTTCGCTCGAAATGACAAAGGAACGAGCCTTTCTGGAGTCACGAGAACCCCTGTGAACGACTACGTTTTTGACTTCCATCGCGGCATAGAGAGCCAGTTATGATCCTGGACCGGGAAGAATACATCGAGCAGGCCTATTTTTTCCGGACGCTGCGGGAACGTCTGGAACAAGGGACGGCGACGCAGGACCTCTTGCGTACGATTCGTCAAGAGATTCTATCGACGACCAAACTGCCTTTGGCGATCGACTTCATGATCAGCGAGTTGCGGTTTGCGGGCGGCTTTACCCCGGCGGTTACTCGACTGAGCCATTACTTCACGCCTTTCCAAGCCTTCGTGATTGGCGAGGCTGAAAAGGAACAAGGGCGGTTCGATTTTCGCACGGCGTTGGAAATCCTGGAACGGGAGGCCGACTACCGAGCCAAGCAAGGTACGGTGCAGGGCATCTTTTTGTATCAGTTCGAGACCCTCTGTCGCAACCGGTTGGGCTACGACAGGGGGCTGGAAGCGATAGCTCGCGATCCCATCTTTGACGAAAGCTGGCGGGAATGGATTCTTTCCTTGCGTCGCCAGATCGGGATTGTAGATCTCGCCGACATGATCTTTGTCCGCAGCGAACACTATCGGCGATTGACGGACGATGCCGAAAAACCCGTTCTGTTCGGCGAAAAGGAGGGCAAAATCGCGCTGGCCAATCGTCGAAAGGATCCGCTATATCTTTTTGCCGCCCTCGCCCGTCATTTAGGGTATCCTGGCGTTCCCCGTCCCAAGCGTGAGGAAAACTTGGTCCAGGATTTTTACACCTTGCAGCGCAAGCTGGAGCGATTGGAAACGCGAATCAAGCTATTGGAGGACGAACGAAAAGGCGGGATCGACTTGAGCCAATTTTACGTTCGGCCGGACGAAAACAATACCAAGTAGGTAGCGTTTTCACATCTGTTATTTTTGTCTGTCACTATTGCTTGCTTTCGTCGAGCCAATCGCTAGACTAATAGTGAGAGGTTGCGGATGCTTCCAACTTTCGGTGTCGCGACAAGGTTCCCGTAGGCCGAGTTTCGCCGGATGGCTGCGGTAGATGAACAGCTCCAAGCAAGGGGCGGGGGAAACGACTTGATTGATCTAGTTAGTAGTGTTTTGTCGCTCGATTCCCCCGGGAGACGATGTCTGCTTTCGCGATAACAGGTGAGCGGATATTAGATCTGGACTTTTGCAAACTGCTCCCTCCTCCCTCTGGGAGAGGGCCAAGGGGTGAGGGTTTGGTCAAATCAGACAAACAAGGCAAACCGTTTTCGCGCCTAATTGCCCACAGGCTAACCCTCTCCTAGGGGCCTAGGGGGGCTTGTGCCCCCAATTTGCAAAAGTCCAGTTAGATGAGCGGTGGCCGGGGCGTCTTGCACAACGCATGGGTAGGGTAGTTTGTGCCTTGCGGGCCGTGGTCGTATGAGCCTATTGGAAAATCTTACCATCGAGACCGTAGCCCGGCTGGCGACTGCGCCGGCCGTGTCGGTGACGGCCGAGACGCCCTTGGAAAGCGTCTTGCAAGTGATGCGCGACTATCGGGTCAGCGCGGTCACGTTGGAGGAGTCGGGGCGGCTGGTGGGTATCTTTACCGAGCGAGACTCGCTTCGGGCGATGGCCAGCGGGGAGGATGGCAAGGCACCGATCCATCGTTTTGCTTCGCCCTCGCCTCTGGTCGTTACGAAATGCGAGCCGATCTCGGGGGCGATCGCCAAGATGTCGGCCAATGGTTATCGCCACCTTCCATTGGTAGATGATGATGGTCGCGTGATCGGCATGGTGGATGTGATGGCGATAATACATTGGTTGGTCGATCATTTTCCGCAAGCGGTGTACAATCTGCCCCCCACCTCGGAAACACTCTTAGAGCGTGAGGGGCCTTGAAGGCGAAGGTCGCAAACATGAACTCGTTCAGCCCGATCCAGGCGTCATCGCCGAAGAAGACCGTCCTGATGCGGGAAGGGGATCAAGCCGTGCAGCAGCAGCCGGGCAGCTCAGCCGTCGTGAAGGATCGTGTGGAATTGCGCGAGGCTACCGTGCGATTCGCCGGGGACTCGGGGGACGGGATGCAACTTGCCGGGACGCAGTTGACGACCGTTTCGGCCGCAGTCGGGAACGACGTCGCCACCCTGCCGGACTTCCCCGCCGAAATTCGCGCCCCGCGAGGGACCAAGGCGGGGGTGAGTGGTTTTCAGGTGCACTTTGCCGGCCAGCGCATTTACACGCCCGGCGACAAGGTCGATGCCCTGGTGGCCATGAATCCGGCCGCCTTGGCTACCAATCTGGGCGACCTGGCACGCGGCGGGCTGTTGATCGTCGATGCCAATAGTTTCACCAAGCGAGATTGGGAAAAGGCGGGATACACGAGTAGTCCGCTGGAGGATCCGGCCCTCGCGGCGTATCGGGTCATTAGCGTCGATATAACGGATCTGACTCGCGATGCAGTCAAGGACCTCGGTTTGACGACGAAAGAGGCGGACCGTTGTCGCAACTTCTTCGCTACGGGGTTGATCTACTGGATTTTCGACCGGCCCCTGGACCCCACGCTGCGTTTCATCGCCGCCAAGTTCGGAAAGCGGCCTGCCATTGCCGAGGCCAACCGTCGCGTTCTGATGGCCGGTTATCATTACGGCGAAACCACGGAGGCCATTCATCAATGTTACGTCGTCCGACCTGCCAAGCTCCCCCCCGGGGAGTATCGTAGCCTGAGCGGAAACCAGGCGTTGGCCTGGGGGCTGATTGCCGCCGCGCGATTGAGCAAATGCGACTTGGTCTATGCAGGTTACCCCATCACCCCAGCCAGCGACATTTTGCATGAATTGGCGATGCGTTGGGATTATGGTGTTACCACGTTCCAGGCCGAGGATGAGATCTGCGCGGTGGCTGCGGCGATCGGGGCGTCCTTTGGGGGGGAAATGGGTGTTACCGCCAGCAGCGGGCCTGGGATTTCCCTCAAAGCGGAGGGTTTGGGGTTGGCCGTGATGCTCGAGCTGCCGTTGATCGTGGTCAATGTGCAGCGCGGCGGGCCTAGTACGGGGCTACCCACCAAGACCGAGCAAGCGGACCTCTTCCAAGCCCTGTTCGGCAGGCACGGTGAATGTTCCATACCCGTGTTGGCCGCTCAAAGCCCAGCCGACAACTTTGAAACCGCTATCGAGGCCTGGCGGATTGCTGTCCGCTACATGACGCCCGTGATGATCCTCAGCGACGGCTACCTGGCCAACGGAGCCGAACCGTGGCGAATTCGAGACCTTTCCGAATATGAGCCGATCCCCGTCCGGCATCCGGGGCCGGATACGCAGGGATTCCTGCCCTATCGCCGGGACGAGCGGTTGGCGCGGGCCTGGGCCATCCCCGGAACCCCCAATCTCATGCATCGCATCGGCGGCTTGGAGAAACAATTCGACACCGGCGCGGTCAGCTACGATGGGGCCAATCATCAAAAGATGGTGCAAATACGGGCGCAAAAGGTGGCGGGGATCGCTCGCGAGTATCCCCCGCTGACCGTCGTCGGTCCGGAACGCGGCAAGGTCCTGTTCGTATCTTGGGGTGGGACCTTTGGAGCCGTGCGCTCCGCGGTCCAGGAGCTTCTCGAGACCGGCCACGAGGTTGCTCACACCCACCTGCGCTATCTGAACCCCTTGCCCAACGATCTGGGCGAGGTGCTTGGCCTGTACGAGCGAATCGTGGTTCCGGAGCTGAACATGGGGCAGCTAGCGTACGTGCTTCGGGCGAACTATTTGCGGCCGATCAAATCCATCAGCAAGGTGATGGGCCGACCTTTCAACGTCGAGGAGTTGGTCGAGTCGGGAAGGCAGGCCCTGGAAGAAGACTGAAGCGATCCCCGGAATGCCCGGCATACGGCGGGGTCCCAGTCACAGCAAGAAGGTGAGCCATGTCGATTGATGCGCTCTTGGAAACGCCCCAACTTGGGCCGAACGATTATGCCAGCAACCAAGAGGTCCGATGGTGCCCCGGCTGCGGTGACTACGCCATTCTAGCACAGGTCAAAAAGACCCTGGCCAGCCTCGGATTGCCGCGCGAGAAGACGGTGTTCGTGTCCGGGATCGGCTGCTCGAGTCGTTTTCCCTATTACGTGAACACCTACGGGATACACAGTATTCATGGCCGGGCTCCGGCGATTGCGACAGGGCTGAAATTGTCCCGCCCGGACCTTTCGGTTTGGGTCATCACAGGTGACGGCGACGCGCTGAGCATCGGGACGAATCACCTCGTCCACGCCATCCGCCGCAACGTGGACATCAATATCATCCTTTTCAATAACCGCATCTATGGATTGACAAAAGGGCAGTATTCGCCCACCACGCCGTTGGGGCATCCCACAAAAAGCAATCCCTACGGTTCTCTCGATAACCCGCTTTACGCATTGTCGTTGGCGATCGGGTGCGAGGCCACCTTCGTTGCCCGCAGCATCGACGTCCATCAAGAGCATCTGGGGATGGTTTTGGAGCGGGCGGCTGCTCACAAGGGCACTTCCTTTGTCGAGGTCTATCAAAACTGCGTCGTCTTTTACGACGGTGCCTGGGACTATGCCACCGATCGCGATAGCAAGTTCGAGACGATCCTCGAACTGGAGCATGGCAAGCCCCTCATCTTCGGCAAGAACCGTGACAAAGGCATCCGCTTCAACGGGGTCGAGCCGGAGGTCGTGGCCTTGGGGAATGGCGTCTCGGAAGAAAGCCTTATCGTCCACAATGAGAAGGCCGAGCAGCCGACCTTGGCCTACTTCCTCAGCCGGATGCATCAGCCGGACTTTCCGGAACCGATCGGGGTCTTCCGCGATGTTTTGCGTCCATCCTTCGATGAACTAGTGGATCAGCGGCGCCGGGAAATCCTGGATCGGATCGGCGGCCCACGCGACTTGGATCGGCTTTTCCGGGAAGGCGAGACCTGGAAGATCGGTGATGGGGCCTCTCAGTCCGCCCAGGCCTGAGCTTTCCCGAAAGACGTTTGCGGTAACCCTTTGTGTGTTGTAGCGTCCGTTGTGCACGCTGACGGTCGACGCTGGCGAGCTGCGTGAAAACGCGGTGGGCTGCGGAACCGTTACGATTGGCACAGCAGCCGGAGGGGGTTGTGTTGGCCCAACATCTTGGAGTCCGGCGACATCACGCCTCGCAAGAGATGCGCGGCGCATCATGCGATCCGGCGGACTTGGCGCTGTAGGACTAGGGGAGGTCGGCGGGAGGATGGGATCGACCAAAATGTTGCTGTGTACTGCTTGCGGCTTCCAAAACCTGGCCGGGGCTGAAATCTGTTCGCGCTGTGGCGGCCCTTTGGTGGATGAGCATCAGTACTCGCCACGCAACCGCCTGGAACAAAGCGTCCTCTACGATCGTATCGACCGCTTGCCGCTTCGCGAACCGGTGTGTGTGCAACCGGAGACGCCCGCTATGGAGGCCTTGCGGGCAATGCTTGCCCAACGGACCGGCTGTGCCCTGGTGATCGATCAAAACGGAGAATTGGTCGGCATCTTCACCGAGCGGGACGCCCTGATGAAGGTCAGCGAGGACTTGGAGGGGCGAGGGGCCAGGCCGGTGGCCGAGTTCATGACCTCCCCCGTGCAGTGCCTGGATAGCGACGTCCGCCTGGCCTTCGCCGTGCATCGAATGGACGTGGGTGGCTACCGCCACATCCCCATTCGGAAAAATGGTCGGGTGATCGGAGTCGTCTCCACCCGCGAGGTGTTCCGCCATTTCACGGAAATATTGAAAGGCGTCTGACGCACTTCCCCCGCCCCAGGGCAGCGGTGTTGCGACTGCCCGTTTGGGTAGCGGCCAATTCGGTGCCAGCCAAGGAGGGATCAGCCGTGCCATCCTCCAGGCCGGTTCGGCTTCCCTGAAACTACAGTGCAGGTTGGTTTGCTTGGCTCAACATCTTGTGGTGATGGGACATGACGTCTCACACCTGCGCTGGGCGCATCTCCAATCCGGGCGAACTCTGCGCTGTAGTATCAATCACCGAGTCGCGGCGGACGGGGCGGTGGTTGCGGCGGTTTGCGGGCCACTCCCGCGCGACGATTGCGTCGTCCCCGCCAGGTAATTATCAATGGTGGCTTTGGCCCGTAGGTTCTCGTAGTAGTCCGCCATCGCCAGCCGGAGCTTCTTCTCTTGCAAGTCGGCGATGAGTTCCTTGCGAACCTCTTCCAGGGATATGTCGATGGGTTTGGTCTGCCCGATGCAGTACAGAATGACGTATGCTTCCGGCCCGACTTGGACGATGCCCGAAATCTCGCCCGGCTTCAGCGAGAATGCCTCCTGCTCTAGCATAGGTTGTCCGCCGTGTTTTTGGATCGGGGCGATTTCACCTCGCAGAGCCCGCGTGGTCGCGTCGATGGAGTATTGCTCGGCGAGGTCGCCGAAGTACTCCTCGCTGGGATTGGCGCGGAGTTTCTCCCATACTTGCTGGGCTCGCCGGAGATTGTTGAGGAGGATGGCCCGGCAGCGAACCCGCGGGCCGTAGTTGGCCTCGAATGCCTTTTGCAAATCCTCGTCGCTGACGGCCACCGTATTGCCCACCAGCTTTTTCAAGGCCACCGTGGGCCAGACCGCGTCGAGCCGATAGATTTCCTCGGTCACGCCTTGCTGCTGCGTGATCCATTCGATCCACTTTTCGACATTCGGCGATCCATCCGGCTTGAGCGGCAGGTTTTCCTTCGCCGCCCGTTCGATTTCCGCTTGAATATCTTGCGGTGTTACGGTGACGTTCCGCTTGCGGCATTCCTGTTCCAGAAGCTTGCGATTGATGACGCCCTCCAGCACCTCCTCGCCGTGCCGATCGATGCACATCTCGGTCAGGTCGCTGACGCGGATCGCGCGGCCGTTGATCAGGGTCGCTGTGTCGGGCATTTGGGCACGCTTTGCCGGATCATTCCACACATTCTCTACCCGCGCCTTGTCTTGCAATTCGTGAAAGACAGCCTGGGCGACTTCGCGGAGCCGGGCATCGCGGGCCAGTTCCTCCAGCTCGCCGCGGACATCCTCGAATCGCACCTTGACGGCCGGTAGCTGCTCCTCGCACTTGAGGATGACGAACTGCTGGCCCACCTGCAAAACCTGCGATACCTCGCCCGGCTGAAGCTGAAAGGCCGCCGCCTCGATGGTCGGGTCACCCACGTGCTTGCGGATTGGCTGGACCATGCCTTTCAAGGCCGCGCTGGCCATATCTTCCGAAAAGTCTTTCGCCAATTCGCCGAACCGCTCGGGGTCTTGAACCGCCTGGGCGCGAATCTTCTCCGCCTTTTCCCGGTCGCTAACTACAATCAACCGCGCCTTGACCGCCGGGCCGTAGCGCGACTCGAATTCCTTCCGCAGCTCGTCTTCGCGGACCACCATCCGGTCGCCCGCCAATTTCCGCAAGGCCAGCGTGGGCCAAATAATGTCCTTCTTGTATTGCTCCGGCTTGATCCCCCGCTCTTCCTTCAGCAATTTCAGCCAGGTCGCCAGGGGCATGCCGAACCGTGCGGCCATCCGTTCCACTTCGGCGTTGACCTCGTCCTCCGTGACCGTCAGGCCAAGGCGTTGGCATTCCTGCATGATCAGATACTTGTTGACCACACTCTCCAGGACCTCGCTGCCGTAACGCCTCAAGCACTCTTTCCCCAACTCTTCACGCGTGATCGGCTCATTGTTGACCACGGCGGCAATGCGATTTTGGCTGGGGGGCGCGACCGGGACGCCTGTCACGACCTCGGGCTTTTGCGAGGGGGTGGGGGCAGACGCCGCGCGAGATGGAGTCGCTGTGGCGGCCCCAGCGGATGCGGAGACATCCGCCTCGGCCGTGCCCGACTTCCAGGCCAGGCGTATTCCCACGGCCACGGCCACCACGGCCACGAAGGCCAGCAGCGATTTCCAGCGGTAACCGCGGCCCAAGATCGGGCGTTGACGATCTGCATCCTTTCCACTCATGACGGTTCCTCCTTTAACCGTGGGACTGGGTCGTGCTGGGCACTCGCTCGCAGAAACGGCCCGTGCGGTCGGTGGGCCGACAACTTCGCGAGTCGCGGGAGTATAGCCCCGCTCACGCCGGACCGTCAAGGGCGATTTTTCTTGGGTTCACCCAGTGCGGCTCTTTTGGGTTACACGCACCGCAAATATTCTGGAGATTACCCGTGTCGATCTTGACATGCCATTAGCCCGGCGAAGAAAAGAAAAATGGTGTGACACCGGCGAAGAAAGATGCCGCGAGACCGGCGAAGAAAGATGCCGCGAGACCGGCGAAAGAAAGTGGCGGAAGACCGGCGAAAAAAGATGGCATGAGACTGGAGCAGACCGCGTGCCAATTCCTCCACGGCGCCCTCCGAAGCCATCCCCGGCGATCTCCCAAACAGAAGTGGCGGCATCCACGAAGGACACGAGTTTTCACGAAAGATTCCTCTGGGTATCCCATCGTGTGGCTGATGAAGTAATGAGGTCTCAACTGCCCATTTGACTGGCTCGCCGCCCAGGTCGGCCAATTTTCGCGTGCAGGGCCGAACCCCCTCCTTCAACGACTTCAACATTGGACGAACTCCAGTACAATACCGCTAGTCGATCGGGGTAGCGTTGGTCGCTGCGGGAGATGGTCGGTTTGCGGGCAAAGGAGGATTTCAAGATGCGTCACGGTGCATTTCGGGCGGTGGTTTGGCAGGGCGTGTGGGTCTGTGGCGCAATCGGTATCGTGACTTTTGCCGGTTGGTGCGTGGCCGAGCAGGCCGCGGGGCAGCCGCCGTTGAAGGTGGGCTTTGCCGAACGGGATATTACGCCGGATATCGGGATGGAGCAACCCGGCGGTTATGGCAAAGTGCACCACCAGAGCGTGCACGATCCGTGCAAGGTTCGTGTCGCTGTGTTGGACGACGGCGAGCGGCAGGTGGCGATGGTCAGCGTCGATGCGTTGATCCTGCGTGAGCCGACGATTGACGCGGCACGGCGACGCATTCAGGAAGGCTGCGGTCTGCCGGCCGAGGCGGTCTTGATCACCGCCAGCCATTCGCATTCGTCTGGTCCCACGGGCATGGTGTTGCCGGGCGAGTACGATCATGCCGACGCGTGGGTGCAACACCTGGCCTACGAGGTGGCATCGATGGCCGACAGGGGCTATTTGGAAAGAGTGGAAACGCAGATCGCGGCGGCAGTCTGCGAGGCCTTTCAGGTGCGGAAACCAATGCTCTGCGGCGTGGGCAAGGGCCGTGTGGAAGGCGTGGCCTTCAATCGCCGCTTTCGCATGAAGAACGGCCTCAGATTCACGCACCCCGGGGCCTTGAATCCGGAGATCGTCGAGCCTGCCGGGCCGGATGATCCCGAGGTCGTGGTCTGGGGCGCGTTCGACGAGGCAGGCAATCTGCAAGGGTGCGTCGTGAACTTCGCGTGCCATGCCACAACCAATCCTGGGGGAATATCGGCGAATTGGATCTACTATATGGAGCAGGCCATCCGGGGATTTTTCGGCCCGAACGTCATGGTCCTGTTTCTCCCCGGATGCTCCGGCGATGTTACGCAGGTGGATAATCGCAGCCCGTATCCGCAGCCAGCCGGCGAGGCCTGGGCCAAGTTGGTGGGCGGGAGCGTGGGCGCGGAGAGCATCAAAGTATTGCTCAAGATGCATCGCGGGCAAACCGTGCCCCTTGGAACCGCGGTGAAGCGGCTGACGATCCCACGGCGGGTTCCGAATCCACAGCGGGTACGGGAGGCCTTGGAGATGACGAAACGGGACCCCAAAGAGGTCGGGCATACGGATTGGATTTTTGCTGTGCAGACCGTGCTCCTGGATGCCCTGCTGAAACAATCGCCCCAGGCCGATGTGGAGCTGATGGCCGTGCAGGTCGGACCGCTCGTGATTCTAGCGAATCCGGCCGAGTATTTTTGCCGTTACGGCCTGGAGTTGAAGGAAGGCTCGCCTTTCCCCTTCACCATGCCGGTCGAATTGGCCAACGGCTGTGTAGGTTATGTGCCCACGGTGGACGCCTTCGGACCCCAGGGAGGCGGTTATGAGACGCGGTTGACCGCGTACAGCAACCTTGAGATTACGGCGGGTGACAAAATTCGCGATGGGCTGTTGGAACTGAGTCGCAGCCTGACCCCCGGCGCGATCCCCGAGCCGCCGCGGGTCAAGCCCGTAACTTCCCCTTGGACTTACGGAAACCTGGGGCCGCAATTGGAGTGACGGGCACGGACGAAGCCCCCCGCGAGTGGGTCTCAGCACGCCTGCCCGCTCAGCCATAGCTCTGGACCTCGCACTTGCCGGGCGGAGGCTCGCAAGGCCGCGGGTGTTAGCGAGAGCGGCATAGTAATAGCTGGACTTTTGCCATTTGGGGTCAGAAGATTCCCCCTTCCCTGGGGAGTTGGTGGCGCGAAGGCTATTTCCCTTGAAAATAGCTTTCCTTGTTCCCCTAAACTGTCCATCGCTCCAGTTTGTGGCCCTCTCTCAGAGAGGTATCAAGCACTTTGCAAAAGTCGAGTCAGACGATCCATGCAGCGATTCGGATTCAGGCAGGGGTCCGTAAATCTTCGAGGATGGCCTGAGCGGCGGAGATGCCGCTGCGGACGGCGCCTTCCATGGTCCCCGGCCAACCCGTCGCTGTCCAATCCCCGGCAATGGCAAGCCCCGGCAGGCGGGTCTTTTGCGGCGGGCGGTGGGCCTCCCATTCCGGTCTCGGGCAGAAAACGGCTTGCCTCTCGCGGATGAGCCGATAACGGATCAACCGTGCCTCCGCGAGTTGGCTGAAAATCGTCCCCAACTCGTGGGCGGCCACATGAGGTAACTCATGGGGTGGGGGAAGCGGTACGGCGTGGGCCGCGCTGATGACCACTTGGCAGTACCAACCGATTTGGGATGTGGCGGTCGCATGGCCATGTCCCCCTGATGGCTCCAGCGCGGAAATGTTCGCCGATGGCACGGGGCGAAAGACCCACTGCGCGACGGTGTTCAGCAGGGCCGCATTGGGCAGGGTGAATCCTGCCCGGTCGAACCACAGATGCAGCCCCAGGATTTCGCCGGGTTGGGGCGGATACCGTGAATCGTCTTGCCACTCCGCCGAAAGCGGTTGTCCGGAACTGGTGAACAACCGGCCGCATTCCTGCCAGGGGACGGCGACGACGACCGCATGGAACGTCGTAATCGTGCCATCTGCGAGTTGGAGCGACCAACCCGAGCCGGTGCGGGAGAGCTTTTTTACTGGGGCGTCCCTGGAAATCGCCACGCCAGCAGTCGTCAACCGCGAGCCGACCGCGCCGTCCCAGAAGGCACGCAGCGAAATTCGCGGCAGATAAAGCTCGTGCCCGTGCCGACATTGCAGCAGTCCCTGGAGCACCACCGTGCGGGCTGCGGCCAATGAGGCGTGGTCCAGCCCATCGCTGAGCGCGCTGATGAGCAGCGGCCCCCAAAACAAGCGGATGGCGGCGGGGGATTGGCCGTGCCGCACCAGCCATTCTTGAACGGTGCCGTCCCCGCTGGCGTGCCGCAGGCGGAGCATGGCCCGCATTACGGAAAGCCTCTCGCCCGGACTGAGAAAGGTAAGCCGCACAAAACTGGGGAGCAAATGGAGCGGTGGGGGCAGGAGGGGAAAGGTTTTCAATCGCCATACGCGACCGCCGGGGGCCGCGAAATAGATTTCCCGCTGGCGCCGCCAATGATCTCGCAACCTCAATCGATCGAAGAATCGCAGCAGCTCGCTGCAACAGCCGAGGGCGATGTGCTGGCCGCGATCGAGTTCCTGCCCGCTTTGGTGATCGAAAAAAGAGCCGAGCCTGCCGCCCAGATGCTGTTTGGATTCGAACAGGTGGACCTGTGCCCCGGCCTGGGAGAGATGCCAGGCGGCAGCCAATCCGGCGGCCCCGCCACCAATGACGGCGATCCGTGTAGGGCTCGCGAGGGCGTTGAGCGTGACAAGATTGGGGGCAGTCATGGCAGGGATCGCCTTGCTGGGGGAAGGATCGCCCAGCGCAGGGCCAGCATCAAGAGTCGCGGAGGGGGCACTCGAATCCTCCCACGTAGCAGATCATTGCGGCATTGGCGAAGGCGACGCAGCAGATTCCAGTAGGTGGCGGTCATCAAGCCGAAGATACGCCTGCCCCGCGGCGACAGATGGCCGATCAAATCGGAGCCGCGGTGATAGAACTCGGCCGCACGGTCCATTTGGAACTCCAGCCAGCGGGCCAGCCGTTCGTGGACGGTGCCCAACAAAAGGTCGTGCGGGGCCACGCCAAAGCGCTCGAAATCCTCCATCGGCAGGTAGTAGCGGTCGCGCTGGGCATCCTCGGCAAGGTCGCGAAGGATGTTGGTCAGCTGGAAGGCGATGCCGCAGGCGTCCGCCTTGGCCAAGGCATCATCTCCGCCCGAGAAACCCCAAATGTGAATGCAGGCCACGCCCACCGCCGAAGCCACCTTCCGGCAATAGTCCACAGTCTGGTCGAAGACTTCGAATCGTACCGGCTGCAAATCGATTCGCACGCCGTCGATGACTGCCTGCAAGGACTGCCAGGGTACGGCGTAGCGTTGCACGGTATCGGTGGTGGCTGGAAGGATGGCTAAGCCCTCGGCAAGGAGCGGGTCTTCTGGCGGTGGGAAGGCGGAGCGGAGGTCATGGCCCGCCTGGGCCGCGCTGACCATCCGCTGCCACAAGCTCAAACGCTCCAGAACCTGACCGCTGCCGGAGGCGGCGTCGGCGAGGTCATCGGTGATGCGGAGAAAGGCGTACAGCGCCTCCATAGCCCGGGCCTGATCGCGCGGCAGCAACGCAAAGGCGGGGTAGAAATGCGAGTGCGCGCGGCGGCACACCTCACGACAACGGTGGTAACTCTGTTGCAAACGCCGGTCGCCGGGCTTCATGCAGCGGCCTCCGGCAGATGGCCTCGCCACACCGACCAGCAGGCTTGGAGCATCAGTTTCGCCTTGACCCAGCGGGTAAGTTGCGGCCGCCGATGCCACACGTCGTAGTCCACAGCCTGGATGGCATCCAGAATGACAAGCCCCCCGCGAATGAACAATAAGACGGGAATTTGCAATTCCCGCGGCATCAAGCGGACCAGCGGTTCGCCACCGCGCAAGAAGGCGGCCGCTTCGGCGGTAAGGCCCTCCATCATGCGGCGAAACGAGGGATTGTACTCCTCGCGCTGAAACATGGCCTCATCGTAGCCTGCCCGAAGCTGTGCACTTCGCGGAACGTAGATCCGCCCGCGGCGATAGTCCTCGGCAACATCCTGCCAGAAATTGGCCAGTTGCAGGCCCGTGCAAACCGAATCGGCGTATCGCACGCGCGACGGCGAATGGCAGCGGCCCAGGTACAATACAAGGTGTCCGACGGGATTGGCGGAATAGCGGCAATAATGAAGCAGGGACTCCATCGTCTCGTATCGCCGCACATGTTGGTCCTGCCGAAACGCGGATAGCAGATCGGAGAATGGGCTGATGGGAATCTGGAATTGGCGGATCGTCTCTTGCAGGGCGATCAACACGGGATGGCGAGGCCGCCCCTGATAGCACGCCTCCAATTCGAATCGCCACCAGTCCAGAAGCTCCTTGGCCCGACGCGGTGGGGAGATTTCATCGGAGAGGTCGTCCGCCCAGCGGCACCAGGCGTAGACGTTACAAAAATGCTGATATAATCTCCGCGGCAGAAACAGGCTGGCGACGGTAAAATTCTCGTAATGTGCGCGCGTCAGGCGGCGGCAGTATTTGCGGGCCTCGCGCAGGGAAACGGCGGTGGCACCGGTGTTCGGGCCAAAGCGTTGCAAGTCTGCGGCGAATTGTTGAACCTCTCGGCGGTCCGCTGGGGACTGGCCGGGCAGAGATGGAGCGGCAGGCATTCCGTCACACGCGAATTGCTAGGGCCGCCTTGGCGGCCAAGGACACACGGTCTTCAATTTCCTCCATTATGGAGTTGGCACGCAATCGGCGTCCAGTTGAGGGAATCATGCGGATTCTATTGGCTTTCCCACGCGGTTTTTGCGCGGGCGTGAACATGGCGATCGAAACGCTGGAGGAGGCCCTGCGGCGCCTTCCTCCACCGATCTACGTCTATCACGAGATCGTGCACAACCGCTGGGTGGTTTCGGAGTTTACGCGGCGCGGTGTGATCTTCGTGGATGATCTGAATGAGGTGCCACGGGGCGCGACGCTCCTCTATTCGGCTCACGGGGTATCGCCGGAAATCCGCCGCCGGGCAGAGGAATTGCAGCTTCGCACCGTGGATGCGACTTGTCCGCTGGTAACCAAGGTCCATCGTGAAGTGATCCGGTTTGCCGAGCAGGGATTCACGGTGCTGTTGGTGGGGCACGCGGGACACGACGAGATCGTGGGCACCATGGGAGAGGCCCCGCACGCCATTCGTCTGATCGAGAACGAGGAACAGGCCGACACGGTTACCGTCCCCGATTCTCAAAAGGTGGCCTATTCCACGCAGACCACGCTCTCGGTGGATGATGCGGAGCGGATCGTTTCGCGATTGCGGGCACGTTTCTCCGCCTTGCACGGCCCTGCCCGGGACGACATTTGCTACGCCACGCAGAACCGCCAAGAGGCCGTTCGCGTGCTGGCGGCGGAAGCCGATCTTTTCCTGGTGGTGGGTAGCCAAAACAGTTCCAACAGCCGGCGCTTGGCCGAGATTGCCGCCGCATCCGGGATTCCTGCCTATCTGGTTGATGGACCGCATGAGTTGCACGAGGACTGGTTCCATCCCGATCAAACGGTGGGTATAACGGCGGGTGCCAGCGCCCCGGAAAGCCTGGTTCAGGGGTGCGTGGCCTATCTGCGGGAACGATTTGACGCCATTGTGGAAGAGCGCGTGCTGCGGGAAGAGAACGTCCATTTTTCGTTGCCGATCGAACTGCGCGACGCCCGGCGAGCCGCCAGGGAAAGCTGATATTGGACTTTTGCAAACGGTTCGCTCCCCCCTCTGAGAGAGGGCGACAAACGGAAACTCTGGGTAATTCAGAAAAACAAGGAAGCCCGTTTTCGCAGAACTGCCGTCTTCCTTCAATCTCGCGAGGAAAGAGCGGAACTTGTGAACCCAATTTGCAAAAGTCCAGGTAGTACTATACTCCAGTGCAGGATTGTTGGCTTGGCTCAACATCTTGTGGTGACGGGGCACAACGCCTCGCAACCTGTGCTGGGCACGCTACGCAATCCAGCGGACTTTGCTCTGTAGGACCAAGTCGGCCCGCGATTGGGCGGCGATTCCCGAACGCGCAAAAAAAAGCTTGTGGTGCCCCACCGCCATTGCACACCACGATGTGTTGCGTCGAGAAGTCGGTGTCAATGCAATATGCTGTGATTCAATGGGCGTGTGCAAGGAGTGTAGGCCACCGGGAAAAAGCTGGGCTGGTAGCCTATTTCCCGGCCTTGTGCGATCTTCATCGAGAACCGGAGGAATGCAAGCATGAGGGAGGCACGCTGGTTGCTAAGTGGGCCGCGGAAAACGCGAGGGAGTTTGGTTTTCCTCAGTCGTGCGGTGTCGTTGCTGTCCGTGCTGGTCGCGTGCGGCGTGGCGCTTGCCACGTCGCCGCCGGCGGACGCCACACCCAGCCTGCACGCCCTGGGAGCGGTAGGCGACGGCTTGCACGACG
The DNA here is from genome assembly GCA_020721965.1 of Blastopirellula marina. Classification (GTDB taxonomy): domain Bacteria; phylum Planctomycetota; class Planctomycetia; order Pirellulales; family Thermoguttaceae; genus Thermogutta. The sequence goes on from DYLS01000076.1 coordinate 18,248, forward strand.
ATACCGAAGCCGTTCAGACAGCGGTGGACCAGGGCGGGGTGATCGTTTTCCCGCCCGGCAGCTATCGGTTGACTCGAACGGTGAACGTGGATCTATCACGGACCGGCTGGATCGCGCTCGTCGGCCACGGCGTGGCGCGGGTGGTGATGGCGGGACCAGGGCCAGCCTTTCGTTTCGTGGGTTCTCACACCGGTACGGCCGATCCCGGATCGGTGAATCCCTGTGTTTGGGACAAGGAGCGGATGCCGCTGGTGGACGGGTTGGAGATCGTCGGCGAGCACGCGGAGGCCTGCGGTCTGGAGGCCGTTCAAACCATGCAGTGGACCGTTACCCGTACCACCGTCCGCGGCACCATCCACGCCGTGCGGCTGTTCCAACGCAATCGCAACGTGATCCTGTCGGAGTGCCACCTCTACGATAATCGCGGTTGCGGGATTCTGCTGGAGGATGTGGACCTGCACCAGATCAACGTGGTCGGCAGTCACATCAGCTACAACCGCGGTGGCGGCGTGGTCGTTCGCGGCGGCTATTTGCGAAACCTACAGATATCGGGCTGCGATATCGAATGCAACATGGAAGCCGATGCCTCCCCCACTGCCAACGTCTTGATCGATAGCACCGGCTCCGATGTCGGCCATGCCGAGGTCGCCATTGTCGGGTGCACGATCCAGCATTCCGCGAAGGCCCCCGACTCGGCAAACATTCGCTTCATCGGTCGCGATGCGACGGGGCGTTATTGGGGCAATCTGACCATCGCCGACAACATCTTGAGCGACGTCACGCGGAACGTCGAGATTCTCGCCTCGCGAGGCGTGAGCATCGTGGGCAACACCTTTTGGGGTGCCACTGCCGAGGATCTGCTGGTTGTGGATTCGCAAAACGTTGTGGTCGGACCGAATGGGTTCGATCAAAACCCGAACTACAACCGCGAAGGGAACTATCGCGGTGGCGTGCGTTTTCATCGCTCGCGCGACTGCACGCTTCAGGGGCTGCACCTGGCGGATATCCGCGGCCCCGCGATGGTGCTGGACGAGTGCAGCGGCGTGAACATCACGGGCTGCACGATCCGAGGGTCGGTAGGGCCAGCGCTGGAACTGCGCGCCGTATCCCGCAGCCGGATCTCGGAGTGTTTGCTGACCGGAAGCGCCGCCCCGGAGGCGGACGGCCCGGCGCCGCCCGCCATCCGAGTGCAAGCGGGTTCTCAGTTGCTTATCCGCGGGAACATGACGGATACCGCCATCGAAATATCACCCGATTCCCACGAGGTATCCCTGGAGGGCAATCTTGCCATCGCCCCGAAGCGTGTAGGTCCGTAGAATGGTTCGGTAACTCCCGCCGGCGCGACACGCCGGGTGGCAATCACGGGACCAAGAGACGCCAATCGCGGCTACTGCGTTGCGTCAGCGAAGCCGGTTTTCGCCAGAGTGTTGCCGACACGAGCTTCGGCGACGCACCGAGGCTACCGCTCGTCGACGGGTAGGCGGGAGTTGAACCGGGCGCTCTTTCAGCCCGTGGGACCCGGGACGTACGTCGTGGTGGGCGGAACAACGGTTGTGGTGGGGGCACAGGCGTCGCACGCGGAATCGATCACCGGCACTTCCGTGGCAACGGGCGGGCATTCCACCACTGCCGCCGGTTGGAGCGGCGCAAACAGCGCCCCTCGACGGAACCAGCCGTATCTCTGGCAACCCGCCGTCCCGGCAACGATCGCCACGAGGGACCCTAAAATCAGTAACTTCCTCATAACCCTTCTCTCCTTTCGTGCAGAATCTTGACCTCGAAAGGCCGTCAGTCAACTCTACCCCACGGGCCGCGTTGTGCAAACGCAACAGTTGCCAAAAGACCGCATTTTGCCACGTTTTTTGTGACAGCCTTGCCGGTTGTGAGCTATAGTGAAACTGATCAGCCCCCTCGGACGCCATGATGGGGCCAGGGTCGCGGCCGGGGAGCGAGACACACCACGATCAATCGATCGCCCGGTGCCGCGAGCGAGTCGCTTTTGCGAGCAACCACGGCCCGGCTTGTCTCGCAGATGATGATCGAGCGAGGGGACGGCTCCAGCCGGGGGCGACCGGTGACTGGGCGGGAGGTTGATAAGGAGAGGGTCGTTATCGTTCTGGACTACAGCAGCAAGGTTGTTTGCTTGGCTCCGCATCTTGTAGTGATCGGGCAGAACGCCTCGCCATCTGTGCGGCGCAGATCATGCAATCAGGCGGAGTTTGCGATGTAGGATCAGGACGCAGGCTGAACGGATTGGGAAAACCTGCACGGATGAGAGGTCTTTTGGGTACGGGGGAGTGCAGCCATGCGATACAGCCGCAGAAGCATGCGATTCACGTTGTTTCGCGATGGGTTGGCGACGGGCACGTTGGCGCTGGGGGTGCTCGCCGCTTCGCTTTGTCCGCTGACGGCGAGCGAGATTGGCCCCAAGGTCGCCGAGACCGCGGCCCCACGTATCTCCCGATGCGAGGGGTTCTGGATCGTCAGTTCGCGGGAAATATGTGACCCTGACTCCAATCCGGCCGAGGCGATCGCAAAACTCCGCTACTATCGGGCCGGTACCGATGGCGACTGGCAGGCAGTCGCGGCTAGCGATCTGGTGGGCGGCATTCAAGACGCCTCGCCCGTTGTGCTTTGGATTCACGGCAACCGCATGGATTTGCGGGACCTTGTTCACTCCGCCGCCGTACTTCGGCACGTGTTGGACAAGGTGGCTCCCGCTGGAGGCCATGCGTTGGTGGCATGGGCTTGGCCGGCCGACCGCATGGTCCGCGGGATTCGGCAGGATAGCCGTCTCAAGGCGTGCCGGAGTGTGCGTGAGGCTTTTCTGCTGGCCGAATGGGTCAAACAACAATTGGCAGGGCGCCGCGTGGTGTTGATCGGCTACAGCTTTGGGACGCAAACGGCCCTGAAGACGGCATCGCTATTGGAGCAGGGTCGCGGTCGCGAATCGGCGTGGGAATCGTCGCGTGCGTCGGTTGGCGAAAGTGAGGACGGTCGGGAAGGCAGGAAGGTCTTGCCCACGGTTTTATCGGTAGGCACCGAGCTTGGCGCTGCTGATCCAATGGGGGAGGGCTTGGTGGCCGCATCGTGGGCAGTGGACGAGGGAGGGCCGCCATCGGGATCGGCTGCCCCGCGCGTGCGGTTGTTATTGATGGCGGCGGCCTGCCCGGTCGGGGCCTTGAATTGGATTACTGCGGAGGAATCGGAACCTCTCGTCGATTGGATCGGAGTCACGGTCAATCGGCGGGATCCGGCACTGCGGTGGTACGAGCACCTTTGGTCGCGCCGAGGTCCGCCTGCCTTGGGCGCCGTCGGACCTTGTGCCGCGGCCTGCAATTTGGTAGATGACCTGGCAATCGTGAATCTCTCTTGCCAAGTGGGGCGAACCCACGATTGGGAGGTCTATTTCCGTTCACCCGGCTTCCAGTCGCTGGTACGGCAAGCCGTTGCCGACCTTGCCGAGCATTGAGATCGAGTGAAGAGCGTTTGTGGTGCCCCACCGCCATTACACGCCACGTGAGCGTTCACGGGGGTCTGTAGAGCGACCACAGAACACCACAATATAGACG
>DYLS01000077.1:0-11862 GCA_020721965.1 Blastopirellula marina
TGCTGGCTCCGTCCCTGGGGTTGAGCGGGCTGCCGCTAGACTCCGCCCGAAATACCTTGCCGCTCTCGAACTCCATCGTGAGATCGTCCTTCGCGTTTTCCGAGAACAGCTCGGGAAAGAATTGGCCGGATGTGCTCTCTGCGGCTGGCAAGCCTGTCCCCGGTTCACATTCCCAGGCCACGGCTGGCAGTGCGGCATTGGCCTCTTCTACCGCCGAGGCTTGCACCACAGCGTCCGGCGTCCCACCGATTTGCCCAGCGGCGTCAGGCTCCAGCAGCTCCGGAGGTATTCCGCCCGGCAAGTCCCCCGCAGCATCGGCGGGAGCGGGTTGGGGCGCAGCGACGCCCTCCTTTTGCGCCACAGCGTACACCCAGTCCACCAGTTGACGATATTGGCTCGCGGTTGCCCCGGAGAAGATCGGCGAACCGATTCCTCCATGCGGACGACTGGGCACCGCAAGGATGGGGCTGGCTCCAGGGTTCTCAAAGTCGATCCAAGCCAGGACGACCTTCAGGTTGTGAGCCGTCTCGGATCGGGTCGCCGGTCGGCCGAATGGGATGCGGAGCAAACGATCCGCTTCCGCGACATTGGCGCCGTGGCACCCCGCCGTCGCACACTGATTCATGATGATCGGCTGAATCACTCTCACGAAATCGGATGTGGCACGCGGCGACAGCCCACGGAGCAACCCCGACGGATCGCCGCGGTGATCGGAGAGTCCGGCTTGTGATAGAGTATCCGTGCTCGACGCTGTGCGAGAGACGGCATCTGGGTCGAAATCTTCGCGAAGCCGGAGACGCATCGTGGGGGGCGGTTGTGGCGGGGTCGTCTCCGACAACCAAGACGGTAGCGGCAACGTAGCCTCGGCCATCGAAAATTGCGGAAGGCTGTTTTGCTCCGCCAATGCCTGCGACTGCGGAATCTTTGCCGAACCTCCCACATCGCCAGGCACGGTGCCTGCCCCGTCCGCGGCTCTGGCATCCGCGATCTTCGTCGATTCCGCCAATTGCAAGCGGCGCTCGGCCAGCGGGATCACGGGGTGATCCGGCTGAATCATGCGGGCAGCCTGCAACTCTTGGCGTGCCTCCTGGTAAAGCCCCTGCGCTAGGCACCACATGGCTAGCTCCAAATGGGCCGCCGCCTCCCCCGGTGGAAGGCGGTCCCGCTGCCGGGCATAGAGTTCCTGGCAGCTTTCCGCGATCTCGCGGATATCTCGCCTTGGAACCAGGATTTCCCCGTACTGTACCGCGATCCGAACCCTCTCCCCGTCTTCCAGTATTCGCCCATCAATGACGCTTCCATTATTCAGCAGAATGGCTTGACGTTCGCCGCTGAGCCGGGTCACCCCCACTTGGGAAGGTTTCGCCAACAGGGGATGGCAATCCAGAGTAAAGCCAGATATTACAAGAAAGCACGAGATCGCGCAAACCCGGAAGAACCTCGCTATCGAGGTCCAGGAAGGGGTCATGAACCGGCCCGTGAGGGGCGGCGGTATCTGGTAGTCGGCAAGAGTACTGTTCATGATGGGGGAAAGGTACCGCATGATGGGCCAAGCCCGCAAGACGAGTTCTGTTGCCGTATGCCGCGTTGCAGTGCAATTGCAGTATGATTGGGGCCGTCGAGGAGTGAGACGACGCCGCTGTTACGACGCCGCTGTTGTACCAGGTGGGGTTGTAATTCCAGTAGGCCGGGTTGCAATGGTCCTCCAGTAGGCCGGGTTGCAATAATCCGGAGGTTTTTACGCCGTGATGTGTAGGAAAGGAGGCAACGTGAGCCGAGAGGACTACTGCCTCTGACAGGGGGGGATGAGGTTATGAGCGATCCGGAGATGCCAATAGAAGCGAATGAAGCAGATTCGCAACCCGAACGGCGGGATGTCTATTACTCGGGAAGGGTGCAAGGCGTTGGTTTCCTATACAACGCTTCAAGTTGCCGCGGCGTATCGGGTAGTTGGCTACGTCCGAAACCTGCCCGACGGCAGAGTCTACCTCGTCGCGGAAGGCGAGCCGAGAGAACTGGACCGTTTTTTGGCGGCCATTACGGCGCGGCTTGGGCAATACATTCGCGGCACGGAGGAGTTGCGGCGGCCAGCGACAGGGGGCTTTTCAGGATTTACGATCCGCCCCTAGCGCGAGTATTCGGCAGATGCGGACGGTCCGCGGTTTCAAGATCCTCGCGCCACATTTACGATCCGATCCTAGCGAGGGCATTCGGCAGAGCGGAATCCTCCCATCGGGGAGTGCAGTTGCTCACTGAAGTGAGGGTGCACTTGGGGGCTGGCTCCTGGTGCGCATTTCCGCTTTGTGGTTGGACGGCCGTCGCCTGAATGGCAAATTGGCGACGTTTGAACCAAAATAAGGGGTATGTCGTATTGCGCCGAGAAGTCCGGGCAATGCCTGACTGACGGCGAAATGCCTGACTGTTACCGCTGTCCGGCGATTTTGCGCCGGGCGGTTTGGAAAGATACTTTTGCAGGAAGTGGAAAAATACTACGGCAGCGTACGGCTAGTTATGCGGGGAGCCACTTGGTTTATGAGTACCTTCGAGATCGTTTCTCAGGCTATTCGGCCCATGTTTGCCGGTTGGCTCGGACCACTGGACACCCTGATCGCGATGCTTCCCGTCTGGATGAAGCCGTTGTGGATCGTGGTGCTGGGTCTTCCCGCCGCGTTGGCACTCCTGTCGCTGATTCTCCAGGGGCTGAGTCTGGTCGCTCCGCGGATCATCGCCATTGCCCGAACCACCGCGAAAGAGTCCACCTCCCAGCCGCTGTTTTACGTGCTACTGGCGTTGGGGTTGGCGGCTTTGCTGTTGTTCCCCGTTCTGCCTTTCAACACGTTTGGCGAAGACATCAAGCTGCTGAAGGCGGATGGGTTGACGCTGATCAAGGTGTTGGCTGTCATCCTGGCCGTTTGGACGGCCAGCATCTCCATCGCCGAGGAGATCGAGGGGCGTACGGCGCTGACGCTCCTTTCCAAGCCGATCGCGCGATGGCAGATGGTGGTGGGCAAGTTTCTCGGCGTGATGCTGCCCGTCGTTTTGCTGTTCCTCTTGTTAGGCTCCATGTTCATGTGTAGCGTTTCCTTCAAGGTCAGCTACGATGCGAGGGAAACAGCCCGACCTGATCCGACGGTCGAGGAATGCCGCTGGGAAATGTTGCAAACCATGCCGGGTCTGTTCTTGGCCTTCTTGGAGACGATGGTTCTGGCCTCCGTGGCGACCGCGATTTCGACTCGCTTGCCACTCTTGCCCAACCTGGTGATTTGCGGCACGATCTACGCGCTGGGGCACTTGCTCCCGACGGTGGTCCAGAAAACCGCCGACCGACTAGAATTCGTGGCCTTCGCGGCCAAGTTGTTGGCCGTGATCTTGCCGGGCCTCGATTACTTCAGCATCGAAACGCCCATTGCTACGGGCCAACCGGTGCCACCGGAATACCTCGGCCTGAGCCTGCTATATAGCGCCATCTATATCGGCATGTCGCTGTTGGTCGCGCTGCTTTTGTTCGAGGAACGCGATTTGGCGTAGCCGCCGCGAACGCGGCTGCGACCACGTCCAGCACGCAGCTCCCCTTGGGAAAGGGGGAACGGTCCGCCTCGGGGAATGGCGGGGTGTTGTCTCATTCTCGAATCGCCCGTACCGCAATCTCTTGAAAGGTCTTGCGCATGTCCGAGGCGTCGGCGTTCGGCAACCCTGCCCGTTGAATCAAGAGAACAAACACCATTTCCCGGCGCGGGTCGATCCAGCCTTGCGTGCCGAAGGCCCCGCCATGCCCGAAGGTCCCCGGAGAGAGCATCTGCGTCACGCCTTGCGGCTCCCGCACGATGCACCAGCCCAGTCCCCAGGCGTTGCCTGGCGTGAAGCCTACGGTCAGCTCGCCCGTCTGCACACGCAACATCTCGGCAACGGCCTCTGGGGAGAGGACCCTCGTGCCACACAATTCACCTCCGTTGAGGATCATCTGGTAGAATCGAGCCAGATCGTTGGCCGTGGAAAACAGGCCGGCCGAGGGATTCGTAGCTCGCATGCCTGCGTCATCCACGATCCAGGATGCGAACGGTTCCAGGGCGGCTCCATTTTCGGTCTTCCGGTACAGCCGGGCTGTCCTCTTCCGTTGCTCGGTGTTTGGCACAAAGGTCGTGTCCGCCATGCCCAGGGGCGTGAAAATGTTGTCCTGAAGGAATTGATGGAAGTGCTGGCCGCTAACGACTTCCACGATTCGCCCACAAATCGTGATCCCTGGACTGTACGCCCAGCGCGTACCCGGCTCGAAACTCAGGCCTTGCTCGACTAAGGTCTGGACCGTCTTTTCCAATGTTTCTTCTGTGCGTTGGCTGCCAGTGAATCCCGCGGTATGCGAGAGCAGTTCGCGGACAGTCACTGGCCGACCAGGTTTCCCTCCGTTGACTTTCAGTTCGCTAAACTCGGGAAGGTATTGGACGACAGGATCATCCAGCCCCACCTTCCGCCGATCCACCAAGATCATCAAGGCCGTCGCAGAGATCGGCTTGGTCATGGAGGCGATTCCGAATAGCGTGTCCTTCGTCATCGGAATACCTTGGGCGATGTCTGCCAGTCCCACGGCCTCGTGGTGGACGATCCGTCCTTTACGCACGAGCAGGGTGACCGCCCCACTCATCTCGCCAGCATCTACGAAGGCTTCCATGGCGGGGCGAATCTCGGCCAGTACCGCGGGGTCCATGCCGACCTCTCGTGCTTCCCCGGGCCGCAAACACGGGCTTCCTTCCGCAGCCCAAGAGGCGCCGGCAGAGGTAAACGCGAAGACCGCACAAATCCAACACGTAAACCCAATCCAAAGCTCTCTCGATCGTCGCACAGCCAATGCCTCCTCATCAGGATCAAAACGCACGAATGCTCCAGGCTGACACCATCCGAGTTGGTATCGTAATCTACCCAGCCGCCGAGCAAAAGCGTACCCAAGCCGATTAGTCCGGACCGGCCCAGCCCACTACCAATTCGCGCTTTCCCGGGCCCCCTACCAAGTCGCGCTGTCCGGGAAATTGGCAGCTAGCGCTGCCTCGGGCCTCTACCAGGTCGCGACGCCCCCGAAACTACGGAGTCGTGGCATCGACACAAAAAAAGGCGTGCCATTGGCACGCCCGAGGGTTTGCTCGTTTATTTGCGCTGAGATGACTATAGCTCTCTGTGCTGAGACGAATAGCCACGCCGCAATAGGCGTCTAGCGAATAGGCGTCTAGCGGGTGGTCGCCTCTCCCGCTCCCGCCGCGGGGACTACCCAGACCTTGAGATCCGCGAGCACGTCGCCGCCCAAGTGAATTTGGACGGTGTATAGTCCCAACTCCTTCAGAGGCCCTTGGAGCCGGACCTGATCGGGAGCAATACTGAGATTCTCCCGTTTTAGGGCGTTGGAAATCTCCACCGGCGCAACCGATCCGTACAGGTGTCCTTCCTCGTTGGCGTTGGCCTCGATGGAAACGCTGGTCTGCGAAATGTTTTCGGCCAATTGTCGAAGGCTGGCCAGCTTGGCGCGTTCCAGCTCCAGCAACCTCGCCTTGTGTTTTTCGACCATTCTGCGGTGGTGATCGTTCGCGATCGTAGCCAAGCCTTGGGGCAGGAGGTAATTCACGGCGTAGCCGCGTTTGACCTCGACCACATCCCCCGGCTTGCCCAGATGCTCGACCGTCCCCACCAGCAAGAGCTGCACGCCGCTGCGGGGACCACGCGGCAAACCGCGGGGAGTATGCTTACGTCTTTTAGATTGGGAACTTGCCATGAGTCTGCCTCGATCTTGAAACTATGCCTCTCTCACCGGGTAATCGAAGGGTTATGCGGCGGCCATCCTGATCGTAGGGCCGGCGACATCAAAACGGCACATCATCGTCCGGGGGGATGTCCTCGGGGGGGGGCTCATCGGGAACACGGCCGGCGCCGCCGGGCGCCGATGCCCGCCGCTGCCGCGCTGGGCCGCCGCCACCTGCGCCTTCTCCCCCGCCGCGCGCTCCCAGCATTTGCATTCGGTCCGCGACCACACGCAGCCGCGACCGTTTCTGACCGTCCTGAGATTCCCAAGTATCCAGCCGCAGCCGACCCTCGATTAGGACGGGCGACCCTTTGGTGAGATACTCGCCGGCGATTTCGGCTGTGCGCCCCCACAAGGTCACATCCACGTAAACGACCTCGTCCACCCACTCGCCTGCAGCGTTTTTGCGACGTTCGTTGACGGCCAAACCCAAGTCGCACACCGCCGTGCCTTGGGGCGTGTATCGAACTTCCAAGTCCCGGGTCAGGTTGCCCACCAAAATGACTCGATTGAAACTTGCCATGAGTCTTCCCCGAACACCGGAATCCCTTTTATTTGTTACACGGACTTTATTTGTTGCACCGGCGGTCGCAGGCCAGGGTGGCCACCGGATATTCCGCTATCCCATATGGGGCTTGCCACTCCCGATTGTGAAAGCCGAGACCGGTCAAACCTCATCATCAGCCTCGACGGTGGCCTCTTCCAGATCATCGGTTTCGGCGGACTCATCGTCGCCTGGATCCACACGCGAGGAAGAATAACCACCGCTGGCGTGCTCGACAAGCACGTCGATAATCCGCGGATCGATTCGCACGTGCATGTAACGCAGAATCTGATCGGCGTGCTGGAGCCGCGATCGAACGTCGTCCAAACGGGAACCATCCAACTTGAAATAGATCAACCAATAGGTCCCCTTGCGTTGCTTTTTGATGGGATAGGCGAGCCGCCGCTCTTCCCACATGCGGCTAACCAGAATCTCCCCACCGTTGGCAGTGATCGCATCGGTGATCTGCCGCACCACGCCTTCCGGATCTCGCGCAAACCGCCCGGAATCCAAAATGTAAAGTCCTTCGTAATAATTCAAGATGGCACTCCTTCAATGACCGGATGCCGGGAAACGCCTACCCGCAACCGCCCGAGTCGATCGACTTGGCAGGCCGACGATCAAACCTCAATTATAGCGGTTCATGCACACGTCGATACCCTGCTCGATCCAAACCGCCACCGCATCGCACGCCCTTGCCGTGGCCCGTCGCATGACGTCCCGTTCTTCCTCGGAAAAACGCTTCAACACGTAATCGGCGGCATCCATCCCCGGCGGAGGCGAACCTATGCCAATCCGCAAACGCGGAAAATCTTCCGTTCCCAAGTGCCGAATAATATCCTCGAGTCCCTTGTGACCGCCAGACGACCCTTTTGCCCGAACTCGTATTTTCCATATGGGAAGACTCAAGTCGTCACATACAACCAACAGGTCTTCCAGACGCAACTTATAAAACCCGTTGGCCTCCGCGACGCTCCTGCCGCTCCGATTCATATAGGTCGTTGGGCTTAGCAGGAGGGTGCGAACGCCGCCGAGCGTGATCTCGACCGTCTCACCCGAAAAACGATTCCTCACCTTTCCCGCGTTGTGCCGCCGGGCAAGCTCGGCGAGTACGTCATAACCAACGTTGTGCCGGGTTCCTTGGTACTTCGCACCGGGATTACCAAGCCCTACAACCAACTTCACCGGCCGGTCGCCTTCGCACGCCCACGCCCCGGAGAGCCGCCTGATCCATGCCGACCACAGCACCCGCAGCACCTGAAGTTCCTCGACGCGTCCGCGTTCCCATCCTCCGCGAAGCCCAAGGGAATCCGTCCCGGAAAAATCACTCTTCGGATTCCTCCTCCTCCTTCTTCTTGCGGCGGATCACCTCAGGTTCCACCTCTGCCCTGGCAGCCTCCTCAGCAGACGGCTCCACCTCGCGTTCAATGGCGGGACGACATTCGACGACTACAGCCGCCGGCTCGACGGTGGTAGCCGCCCCCTCTGGCAACGCGATATCGCCCACCGCGATCTGCTGATTCAGCCCCAGATCCTTCACACTGACGTAAAGGACTTCGGGAAGCTTATCCACGTCGCATTCGATTTCGAGGGAATGGATGTGTTGCACGACGGCACCGCCCTCCTTGACGCCCGGCGCTTCGCCCCTCAGGGCCAAGGCTACGACGGCTTGAACTCGCTCGTGGGCCGAGACACGCGTTAAATCCACGTGCAGAATCTGCTTTCCCCAAGTGTCCCGCTGAAGCTCTTTGATAAACGCATTTTCGCGAACCGCCCCGGTCAACCGGATCAACCGGACACCGTGCCGCACTGCATTTGCCAGCGCATCGGCTTGCAAGGCCAAGGAAACGGTCTCTTGCTTGTGGCCGTAGAGAACGGCAGGCAATTTTCCCGCCGCGCGCAACCGCCGATTGCTCCGCTTACCACCCGGCTGCCGAAGTTCCGTGACGATTTCTTCCATTTCCGCAAGACCTTTCCAACTGTGTATCGCAAGCGGGTCCCAACTTAGGGATGCTTTCCGATTCGATCGGGAATCCTTGATTTTCAACAAAACGTCCAAAATTTCAAGGGCGGGTGACGCCCCGCGACCGGCTGGTTGAAACGATGCATTGAGGCTTATCCCCACAAAAGCTCGCGCCAGGCAAGGAACCGTGCCGGCGGTGTTCGCCCCGGCCATCGAGCCACCAACTACCGTACTGCATAGCGGTATCTGCCGTAAAAGTCAGCGGTATGTGCCGAACAGGCGGCTTACGGACTCGTTGCGATGGATTCGTTTCACGGCCTCCCCGAGAAGCTCAGAAACCGAGAGTACACAGATATTCGAGAGTTTCGTGCCGAGCGAAAGAGGGATCGAATCCGTGACGACAATCTTCTCCGCCGGGGCAGTTTGTAGTCGTTCGATGCACGGCCCACAAAATACCGCGTGCGTGGCCGCGAGATAGATTGCCTTCGCCCCGGCTTGTTTTACCATTCGGGCAGCGCCGGTGATGGACCCGCCCGTACTAATCATGTCGTCAAAAAGAAGCGCCGTCTTGCCCTCGACAGACTCCCCGATCAGGTGGGCCTGCGTCGTGGACGATCCCTGACGACGTTTATCTACGATCGCTAGTTTCCCACCAAAAACAGGGAGGTGAATCAAGGTGCGTTTGATACTCCCCTCATCAGGGCTGACGACGACGATGTCGTCCAAGGCGATACCCAAGCTCAAGAAGTAGTTGTCCAAGACGGGGGCGGCATAAAGATGGTCTACCGGGATGTCGAAAAACCCCTGAATCTGTGGGGCGTGCAAGTCCATGGTCAAGATTCGGTCGGCCCCCGCCCTGGTGATCAGATTTGCCACCAGTTTTGCCGTGATGGGGACCCGCCCTTCGTCTTTGCGATCCTGCCGTGCGTAACCGAAATACGGGATGACGGCGGTAATCCGTCCCGCGCTGGCCCGCTTGAAGCTGTCGATCATGATCAGCAGCTCCATCAGGTTCTCATTCACAGGCGGACAGGTGGACTGCACAATAAAGATGTCACGACCGCGGACGTCCTCCTCGATTTTCACCGAGATTTCGCCATCCGCGAAATTGCCCAGCGCGATCCGCCCTAACGGCAGCCCGAGGTATTGGGCAACCTTTTCCGCTAGGCCGCGATTGGAGCGTCCGCTGAAAATCTTGATTTCGTACATCAGCGATAAATCTCCAAGAGAGAGTTACTTAAAGCGCAACACGTCTATCTTCGTTTCATGCACGCCGACTCGCCAGGGGGATGGTTTCCATCCGCGAAGGCGGTACGCTGATTGAGCAGCACACGTTGTTCATGATTCCCGTTGTTTATTATTTCCGGTGTTCGTCATTGCCGCTTATCATTCCCCGATTTTTCGTCATAGTTTTTCATCCGAAATCGTGCGGCATCGCAGGCCCCAGCGTGCGCATTCAGCCCTTGATGCTACCTGAATGTACTGAACATGGTACACTTGCTAGGACCCGTTCGCAGCCGGTTACACGTTCGCATTCCGCCGGAGAAGAGCCGCCACGCTCAGCTTATATTGCATTCCGTTTTTACGAAGCGTCCGCTTCAGAACCGCCCACTTTGCGAGGGTCAACCCCATGAGCCTCTGCCGATCCCTCTCGCTATGCTCGTTCATCGTTGCGACGGCCGTGGCCGCAATGTCATTCATACCGCAAGGCCACAGCGAACAAAACGCCACCCCAAAGGCAGATTCTCCATCGCCTGCTGCCGACCCGAACGCATCACAACAGCAAATACCAGCATCGCCCCAACAAATCCCAGATACCCGCGGAGGTTCGGGGGGGCAGGGCATGGAACGTTTGCGCGGCGAGCTGGTTGCGCCAGGGCGATTGCTTGAAATCTTGTCGCCGGAAGAGGTCTCCGTGGCCCGATTCCTTCACGAAAAAGGTGCTGTGCTGGGCCTCGATCGACCGACCAAACCGGCTCGGATCGAGGTCGTCGATCTCTCTGGGTGCAAGATCAACGATGCGGACATGGCGGAGTTGTCACGGCTAAAGGGTGTCAAGTTTCTGATCCTGGATGACACCCCACTGACCGATGTAGCCATGGCCTACGCGGCCAGCATCGAGACGTTGGAACGCATCAGTGTTAACGGCACGGCGGTGACGGGGGCTGGTTTGGCGATTTTCGCCGATTTGCGAGGGATGAAAGGCATTTCCGCGGCAGGCACCCGACTCACCGATGCCGCCATGCCCCTGATCGCCGCGATGCCGAACCTGGAAGAATTAACGATCGCCGGAACGGCAGTCACCGATCGCGGTTTCAGTGAATTGGCAGCGGCCAAGTCGCTACGCTTTTTGGATGCCAAGTTCACCCGGATCCGCGATGCGGGCGTGGAATCGCTGCAATCGTTGACCTCTTTGCGCTACCTTAACCTGCTCGGAACTCGCGTGACCGACCGGGGACTCGCGTCGCTGGCCACCATTTCGTCAATCGAGGAGCTGTACCTGCCGGAGAATATCACCGACAGCGGCCTCCAGCATCTGGCAACCTTGACGTCTCTTCGTTACCTTGGGCTGCCGGGGACAAAAATATCCGACGCCGGCTTGGCCTCGCTCCGTCCGCTGACAAAGCTTCAGGGCCTGAACCTGGCGAAGACCCAAGTGACCGACGCGGGTCTAACAAATTTGGCGGATTTGAGGGAATTGCGATACCTCGACTTGAGCGATACGCTCCTTACGGACGCCGCAGCGGCCACCATCGGGCAGTTGTCGGGCCTGAAGTTCCTCGACTTGAGCGGCACCAAGGTATCCAGCGATTTGGTTCAACAAATGCGCCATTTACGGGACTTGCAAAATCTGGGATTAGAGAGTACTTTAATTGATGATTCCGCGCTACAGGTCCTCGCGGCGATGCCAGGGCTTCGAGTCGTCGGGCTGGCTCGAAGTCGCGTCACACAGGCGGGTGTCGATCAATTTCGCAGTCAGAAAAAGTCGATACAAATCACATTCTGATACCTACGGCCTTTTCACGCCTTTTCGCTGTGAAGCAGAGGCCCCTGCGGTGCGTGACGGCCTGTGATCAGCGTTTCATGAAGTGGGGTTTGCGGGGATACGCGACTGGAAAGCCGGCCTAGAAATTGCCTCGAAACAGAGGATCAAGGTAATATCATAAGGCTAAGGCAATGTTCAAGCGGCCGAGACGAGGCACCTACGAGGCTCCCCGTCGAGAGGGGTGAAAACCAAATCCCCTTTACATGGGGGGCATTTAAGCCGTTATTGGGGGCTGAGGAAACGTCAGACTTTCGAAAAACGGACCTGGTGCGGACGCGCGCAAATTCGTTGACATCGTGTCAGAAGAAAACTAGAATCTGGGAGAGCGTGAAGAGGGTTATTATTTCATTCGCGCTATTGCGATAGGAACGAGGAGATTTGGGCGGAAGGGGCCTTTCGAGAGTATTATTTCGGAGTTCCGGCAGTGTGGCGGGACGTTAGATTGCTTTTCTGTTGTTACTCGAAAGGAGTATTTTCTGTTGTTACTCGAAAGGAGTAAAGGTATGAGAACGTTGAGCGCTGTTGCT
>DYLS01000077.1:11962-21717 GCA_020721965.1 Blastopirellula marina
TTTTCTGTTGTTACTCGAAAGGAGTAAAGGTATGAGAACGTTGAGCGCTGTTGCTCGATGGCGCAAACGGGCGTTCACATTGGTGGAACTGCTCGTTGTGATCGCCATTATTGGAATCTTGATTGCCCTGCTGTTGCCCGCCGTCCAGGCGGCACGCGAGGCGGCTCGCCGCAGCCAATGCTTGAACAACCTCAAGCAGTTCGCTTTGGCGATGCAAAATTACCACGACGTGTATAGGGTGTTTCCTCGGCAAGGCTATCTTTACTGGATGCCTGGTTTTGGCGTGAATCGGGACCCGTGGCGGATCTGGCAAGGATACAGCACGCACACCATGATCCTGCCGTTCATCGAACAGCGGGCGGTGTATGACCAGACCATGCAATGGGCGCAGGCCCGAGCCGCGAGCGGAGCGGAAGCGAACTGGTACGACACGCCCGAGCCTTTGCGGAAGAGTGTCATTAGTGCGTACTTGTGCCCCTCCGACATGAAGGCCCCGCAGACGGGGTGGTTGAACGGCCCAGGTTGCAATTATGCGGTGAATGGTGGTCCCTGGCTCATTTGGTGGGACCATGACAGCCGCTGCCCCGGGGCCATCAAACCGCAGAGCGAGACTTCCATGGCCGACATGATCGACGGCACGTCGAACACGATCCTGGCCTCGGAGGTGCTCAAAGGCGACGACAACGGCTCGCAATATCTTCCCGGAGAGCCTGTCTGCAACGCCATCCCGAGCTGGTTTAACCACGGCGATCCGAATACCTTCCTGTCGCCCTTGATCACGGGCCAGGATCCGGCGACAGTCATCGCGGCCCTGGAATCCTGGGGTGTGCAGTGCGAGGCCAACAGAGGTGACCATCTGAGCAACAACGGTTGGAACTGGATGGGCGCTAACTACACGCAAACCGTGTTCAACACGGTGGTCCCACCGAACTGGCAGTACCCGACGTGCATCGCCGAGGGGCCTCCCGGCATGGCTTCGGACCGCGACGGTCTCTATCCTGCCAGAAGCTATCACCCCGGCGGTTGCAACCACGCCATGGTGGACGGTTCGGTTCGCTTCATCTCCTCCACCACGGACTACCGGATCTACTGGTCTTTGGGCAGCCGGAACGGTCGCGAGGCGATCTCGAATCAATAGGGTTGGATTGGATTGGTGTTTGGTAATCGGAGGCGTGGGCACGGCGCTACATTCGTGCCCGCGCCCTTTCGTGTTTCCACCTTAACAAAAGGATTTTTTCAGAGGGGGAATCGGTCATGATGGCGTATTGCAGGGGAGTCATGGGCAGTTTGTTGGTTTTTGTAGCTTTGCTGACGATCGGCTGCGGAAAAGGGGAGGCCGTAAAGCCGGTCGAGAGGAACCCTAAGGAGCTCCTCACACAACGCCTCCAAGATGTTGCTTCTGGTAAGATGCAGCAATTGGGAAGCGCCTTCGGTGAGATCATGAATTTGATCGAAGAAATCAAGAAGACGGATGCGGCTCTCGGCGCCTCCCTCGAAGAGGACGGCAAGAAGCTGATGAGCGGAACAGACCCGGCTGGCGCCAAACAGATCGCCGAGCAAATGCTCCAGAAGCTGGGGGCGGCACCCGCGGCTGGCTCTTGACGCTTTGCGATTCGAGTGCTGCATTGTAAACATGTCCGCGAGTTTTAGCACAGTCGTTATTGGCCCATGCCGCTTCGAATTCGATGAACGCGGCATGGGCTTTTCCGTATCAGGATAAGAGAGGGGCGATTCGCGGACGCTTTCCCTGACGCTCTTACCAACGGCAAGGTTTGGCTCGTCGGATCAAACTTCGTTGAAAATGTCGGATTCGCAAAAAAAGTCCGAAGCATCTCGGTCCTCGGCGGCGGAGGCGGATCTGGTCTTGCAACAGGCCGGTGATGCAGCCCCTTCAGCCGATGCGGGTATCGTCCCCTTGGCGGACGCCCATCGTCGGGGGGCATCGTCGCTCTATCGCCGGCTGCTGCTGGCCCTGGTGACGGTATTGGTTCTCGCCGCGGCAGGCATCGCCATCTGGTTGAACCGCCCCCGTCAAAAGCCGCTAGAGGAATTGGCGGTCAAGGCCACACCAGCGGTAGCGGCGCTGCTTCGAGAGGTCTCTCAGTTAGTGAACGATACCCTGGCCTTGTTTCCCAACGACGTTTACGCCTGGGATATGGCCGGGCGGACGTACAGCCGGTTCGGCAAGACCGACGAGGCACAGCGTTGCTGGAAGAAGTGTCTCGAATTGGATGACGCATTCGTTCCGGCGTACCAGGCATTGGGGGTAGCGGCGTTGGAGTCGGGCGACCTGAAAGTGGCTGCGGAATACTACGAGAAGGCTTGGCGGCTGGCCCCCGATTCGTCTGTCCATCCCACGCAACTGGGCGAGGTCTTGATGCAAGAAGGGCGTCTCGGCGAGGCGTGCAAGGTCTTGCGGGAGGCGTTGCGGCGGCATCCACGAGCCGTGGCGATTCGGGCACTCTTGGGTCAGGCGCTGGTGCAACTTCAGGAATATCTTGAGGCCGTGGATCACCTGAAGCTGGCAATCCGCATGAGTCCCGACTACACCAACGGTTACTATCCGCTGGCCACGGCGTTGGATCGGCTGGGGCGCAAGGAGGAGGCCGCCGAGGTTCGGCGAACGTTCCAGCAGCTCAAGCGGCGAGATGAATTGCAACATCGGCAGCAGCTCAAGGACGCCGGTGAGCAATTGGTGGCCGTACGTGTCTCTGTCGCCCAGGCCTATGTTTCGGCGGCCAAGATTCACCTGTCCGTGGGAGACGCCCCGACCGCGGAACGATATTTGAAGCGGGCCGTGGAGTTGGCCCCGCAGTTTACTGAGGCATCGCTGATGATGGCCTGGTTGAAAGAGCGGACGGGGGATCGCGCGACGGCACGTCGAATCCTCGATCGCGTGGTGGAGGAGAACGCCACGCACCTTGAAACTCTCATGCGTGCGGCCAAGCTGTCCACCGATTGGCAAGAATTGGATCGAGCCGAGGCCCTTTACCGCAAGGCGATTGCGCTGACGCCGTACGAGGCGGGAGGATATCTGGCCTTGGCCAGTTTGTATATGACCACCGGGAAACGGCCGTTTGAAGCACAACTTTTGGCTCTGAAGGCTGCCGCACGCGAACCCGCGGCGGCCAGCTTCGCACTGCTGGCGGGGGCGGCTCAGCGCAATGGTGATGGGATCACCGCGGCAGCAGCCGCGCGGGAGGCAGTTCGGTTGGAACCAGATAATCCTGAGTATCAAAGGATCGCCAAGTCGCTCGGCGTTGAACCCTGATATGTATCGCCGTTGGATCATCGCGGGCTGTGCCGCGGCGCTGGTCGTGGCAGTGATCGCTGTCTGGGCCTTGGCCCCCCGCCGCTTGGCGCCATTCGATGCCAAGGGGACACTTCTTTTTCACGATGTCACGTCGGAGACCGGCATCCACTTCGTCCATACTGATGGCAGTAGTGGTCATCGCTACATCATGGAGACCGTTGCCTCAGGATTGGCTGTCTTCGATTACGACGGCGACGGCGATCTGGACATCTACTTCTTGAATGGTGCCCCCCTGAAAGGCGCCAGCTTCAAGACACTGCCCAGGAACGCGCTCTATCGTAACGATGGCGGATGGCGATTCACCGATGTCACGGCCAAGGCCGGCGTCGGTGATACCGGCTATGGGCTGGGAGTGACCGCCGGCGACTACAACAACGACGGCTTGCCGGATTTATACGTCAACAACTACGGCCCCAACGTCCTTTACCGCAACAACGGCGACGGGACGTTCACGGATGTGACGAAAGAAGCCGGCGTTGGGGCGGGAAACCGGATGGGGGCCGGGGCCGCCTTTCTGGACTACGACCTCGATGGCGATCTCGATCTGTACGTCGCCTGCTACGTGCAATTCACCTATGACCAACACCGTGTCCACATCGTGAAAGGTTATCCCATGTACGCCGGGCCCCGCGACTACCGTCCGGAGCCGGACATCCTCTATCGAAATAATGGCGACGGGACCTTTACCGACGTCAGCCTGGAGAGCGGCATCGGACAATTGGCCGGGTCCGGCATGGGCATGGTCTGCTTCGACTACGATGACGACGCCGATACCGACGTTTTCATTTTGAATGACGTGGCCGGGAATTTCCTCTTCCGCAACAACAGTGACGGAACGTTTGCCGAGGTAGGACTGGAGGCGGGGGTCTCCTACAACGGCAGTGGCGACGAAACCGGCAGTATGGGCGTCGACTGTGCCGACTACGATAATGACGGCTGGCTGGACATGTTCATGACCTGCTATCAGGGCGAGGTGCCCGTGCTCTACCACAGTCTCGGCGATGGCTCGTTCGAGGACAGAACGATCGTCGTGGGTGCCGGGGTTGGTAGCCTGCCTTACGTGAACTGGGGTACTGGGCTGATCGACTTCGACAACGACGGTTGGCGCGACATCTTTATCGCCCAGGGGCACTTGCAGGACAACATCGACCTGTACGACGACACCACGGCCTACGAGGTGCGGAATTCGTTGCTGCGCAACCGCGGCGATGGCACCTTCGAGGACATTTCGCGCCGCTGTGGCGACGGTCTGGACCCGAAATACAGCAGTCGCGGGGCCGCATTCGGCGATTTGGACGGTGACGGCGATATGGATATCGTGGTGCTCAATTCGCGAAAACCACCGACGCTGATTCGAAACGATCAAAGGTCAGGCCGCCATTGGGTGCAATTGCGCCTCCGCGGCACGACTTGCAACCGCGATGCGGTGGGCGCCAAAGTGACCCTGATGGCCGGAAATCTGCGTCTGGTGGACGAGGTCCACTCCGGCCGCGGTTACCAGGGGCATTGGGGGACGTGGCTCCACTTCGGGCTGGGCGAAAATCGCAAAATCGATCGAATCGAGATCCGCTGGCCGCGGCGCGATCACAAGGTGGAACAGTGGACCGATCTCCCCGTGGATCGCTTCATCACTTTGACGGAAGGCGACCGTCGGCCCATCGTCGCCAAGACCCAGGCGGTTTCGCAACCTCAACCATGACCCACCGCGTTTTGATGATACGCTGCATCAGGACCTATCCACGCGAGGATCGAGTGGCACGCCGGCAACGAAATCCACGATCCTTCCTGCTCGGCCTAGCGATGGTCCTGGCGATCTGTGGGGGGTGCCGTCGTCCTATCAGCGAGCCGTCGGCCAGTGGGCCGTTTGACCTGACCGACGTTTCGCAAGAGGTGGGAATCCATTTCCGACACACCGATGGCAGCAGCGGACGGCGCTATATCTTGGAGCCGATGAGCGCCGGGCTGGCCTTGTTCGACTACGACGGTGACGGCTGGATCGACATCTATTTCCTGAACGGTGCGCCTCTGCCCGGCTATCAGGGCAAGGATACACCCCGCAATATGCTTTGCAAGAACAACGGCGACGGGACGTTTCGCGACGTCACGGAGCAGGCGGGAGTGGGCGACACCGGTTTCGGCTTCGGCGTGACCGTGGCGGATTACGACAACGACGGCCACCCCGATATCTTCCTCAACAATTACGGCCGAAACGTGCTGTACCACAATCGTGGCGATGGGACCTTCGCGGACGTAACCGAAAAGGCCGGTGTCGCCGGGGCGGACGATTATGTCGGTGCTGGTGCCATTTTCCTCGACATCGAGGGGGACGGCGACGTCGATCTCTACGTAGGCAATTATTTGCGATTCGACCCTAGTATGAATGTGGAGCGGATGGTGGACGGGATGAAGCATTACCCGTCGCCTCGCGACTATCTGCCCATCCCCGACAGCCTGTTCCGCAACGACGGCCATGGCCGCTTCACGGATATCAGCGAGCAGTCAGGGATCGCCGCAGTAGCCGGAACAGCCATGGGCATGATCGCGGCCGACGTCGACGACGACGGCGACACCGACGTCTTCGTGTTGAACGACGTGGCCGAGAACTTTTTGTTCGTGAACGACGGGCAGGGCCACTTTCAAGAGCGGGCAGTGGAGAGTGGGCTGGCCTACAATGCCCAGGGCGAGGAAAACGCCAGCATGGGCGTGGATGCCGCCGATTACGACCATGACGGCTGGCTCGACTTCTACATGACGGCCTATGAAGACGAATTGACCATCCTCTACAAAAACCTGGGCCAGGGCGTGTTTGAAGATGTCACGCGATTGACGGACGCCGGCCAAGGTACCTATTTCCACGTCAATTGGGGCGTGTGCTGGGCGGACTTCGATAACGATGGGAACGCCGACGTCTTCGTCGCCAACGGGCATACCGAGGACAACGCGGAATTGCGGAGGCCGGCTACCGCCTGGCGTGTCGCCAACTTGGTGCTCCGCAATCTAGGCAATGGCAAGTTCGCCGACGTCTCTCGCGAAGCCGGCACGGGCCTGCGACCCGTCTTTGCCAGCCGCGGCGCGGCCGTGGCCGACTTGGATAACGATGGCGATCTCGATGTGGTCGTTCTCAACTCCCGCGAGGCGCCTACCATCATTCGCAACGATACGCGAAACGGCAACCACTGGGTCCAAATCGTCCTCGAAGGAACGACGTCCAATCGAGATGGTGTCGGCTCGCACGTCAAGGTGGTGGCCGGCGATCTCGTCCAACTTCAAGAACGTCACGCCGGCCGCGGCTACCAAAGCCATTGGGGTGACCGGCTCCACTTCGGCTTAGGCAATCGCACCCACATCGACCGCGTGGAGGTCCGTTGGATGGGCGGCAAGACGGAAATATACTACAATTTGCCTGTGGATCGTTTCATCCGCTTGCGGCAAGGCTCGGCTAAGTTCGATGTCCTCGACTTGCCCAAGGGGCGATTGGGGCGATAGCCACCTTCCACGGCACGGAAAACGAGAACGGCCAACAGAGTACAGAGGCAACGGAGAGCGAGGGACATCATGTAGGTCACGTAGGCTGGATTTGTTTGAATTGTGGCAGGGGCTGCTGCCATGAAAACCGTCCGATCGTTATTTCTTTTCCGGAATTTGTCGACAGTTCGCCTGGTCATCGGGGCTTGCCTCTTCATCGCCCTTTTGGTCGGCGGTGCCGTAGTTGTCCGGGTGAGGCTCGTTTCGAAGCCCCTTCTTGTAAGAGGAGAGAAGGGTACGGCTTCGGTCTCCCAAGAAGACCGCATGGCCGCAGGTCTGGCGGAATTGCCGGACCACGCCGTCCCGCTACCTGAGACGGCGGGCGAAATCCGCGCGGAAATGAAGCGGTTGGCCGACTGGCTGCGGCGTTGGCTTCCCGACGCGCCGGACGCCGGGATCGTGGCAGGGCGGCTGGAATATCACCTGGGCGCCATGGACGCCGCCGAAGAGACGTTTCAAAACGTACTGCGGCTATCCCCCAATCACGTGCACGCCCACCACGGCTTGGCCTTGATCGATGTAGCGCGGAGCCGCTTCAAAGAAGCTATCCCGCACTTCCAGCGAGTCATCGCGCTATCTGCTGGGGCCACCGGGCCGATGCTGGAACTCGCCGATGCCTTGATCCGCGACGGGCGTATCGACGAAGCCGTGGACCTCCTGGAAAATGACTTCCCCAGCGGGCTGGAATCCGTCTGGCGATACCAGATGCTGGGACAATGCTACCTGCATCGCGGCGACTTGAGGCGCGCGAGAATCGTGTACGAGTCGGCACTCGCGATCCAGCGCGACGATGCGGCAAGCTTGGCAGGACTGGTTACGGTCTTTTCCCGCCTGGGCGACCGCGAACAGGCCGCGAAATACACAGAGCAATTGCGGCAAGTCCGAGAAAAGGAACGCGAAGTTGCCAAAAAGGTCAGGCGTGAGCACGATGACGCCCTGGCCCTGTCCGAGAAATTGGCCGACGCATACGCCACAGCCGGCCACTTCTGCGAGGTTCGCGAAGAGCCTGCCCTGGCCCAGCGGTTGCTGCGTCGGGCCGTCCGGCTGTGTCCCAGCCTCTGGCAACCGCACTACGATCTGGCCAAGCTCTATCTCAAGCTCGGTGATCGGATCGAAGAGGCGGTGGCCCATGCCGAAGCCGCGGCCAAAGTAGCGCCAGGTCCTGTCACGCAGATCCTCCTGGCGAGGGGGTACCAGGCGGCGGGACGCTCGGTCAAATCGACGGCCGCACAAGGCGCTGCTAGACCGGTCGGCCATGTTCCCTCAACTCTTCCCGGCACCGATCACCGCGGGCCGGATGGCGGCAACCGAACCACGGCCAGCCTCTCTTCCCCCGACTCCTCGACTGACCCCGCCGAGCAACGATGATCCGCCTTTCACGATTTCGCCTCATCGTCCTGATCGTGCTTGTTGGTTTGACTGCCCTGGCCACGCTGATTGCGATGGTTCTTGGGCCGTGGTCAAGCATGGGGCATCGCGGCGAGATTGCTACGCGAGACCAGTCGGCCAGTCGTGATGCGCCGAAAATGCCCCCCGCGGCGTTGCCCTTGCCAACGAACCAATCGGTTGTACCCGAAACAATGGCGGACGCTGCCCATCGTCCCGCCCCAAGCGATTCCATCTTCCACTTCGTGGAGGTAACCCAAGACGCCGGTATCGACTTTCATCACAAGGACGGCAGCAGTGGTCGGAGGTACGTAATTGAGCCGATGACTGCCGGGCTTTTGATTTTCGATTACGACAAGGACACTCGGGAGGACATTTATTTCCTCAACGGAGCGCCCCTGCCCGGTTGCTCGCCCAAGGAGACCCCGCGGAACCGGCTGTTCCGCAATCTTGGCGGCTGGAAATTCGCAGACGTGACGGAGGCTGCCGGCGTGGGCGACCCCGGCTACGGGCTGGGCGTGGCGGCGGCCGATGTGGATAACGACGGCTTCGAGGATATATACGTCAACAATTTCGGCCCGAACGTCTTTTATCACAACAATGGCAACGGCACATTCTCCGATGCCACCGACTTGTGCGGCGTCCGCGGCGGGGATCAAATGGGAGCGGGTGTCTGTTTTCTGGACGCCGATCGCGACGGCTGGGTCGATTTGTATGTCGGCAATTACATCCATTTCTCGTTCGATCAGCACATCCCCCGCGTGATCAACGGCGTGCCTTCTTACCCTGGCCCACTCGACTACCAACCGGTTCCCGACACCTTTTACCGCAACCAAGGTGACGACACGTTTCGCGACATCAGCGACCAAGCGGGGATCGGCTCTCTGGCCGGTACGTGCATGGGACTGGTAGCCGGTGATTTCGACAACGATGGCGACTCCGATATCTTCGTCTGCAACGATGTCAAAGAGAATTTTCTATGGATCAACGATGGGGCAGGCCATTTTGAAGAAAGCGCCATCCTTCGCGGTGTTGCCTACGATGCCTTCGGCGCCCCGCAGGCCAGCATGGGTGCGGATTGCGGCGATCTGAACAACGACGGCTTGCTCGACCTCTTCATGACCTCGTATCAAAACGAGACCGTCACGTTTTTCCGAAACCTGGGAGACTGTTTCGAAGACGCCACACCCGTCAGCGGCGCCGGCGCCAGCTCGTATTCATTCGTTACCTGGGGCGTCATCATCGCGGATTTCGATAACGACGGCTTCCGGGACGTGTTGATCGCCTGCGGCCATCTGGACGACAATGTGGAACTTCGGGATAGCACGACCTCGTATTGGGCCAAGAATATTCTGCTGAGAAACCTGGGCAATGGAAAGTTTCAGGATGTGACGGCAAGTAGCGGGCCAGGACTTCAGGTCCGGCTGAGCAGTCGCGGCGCGGCCGCCGGCGACCTCGACAATGACGGCGACCTCGATATCGTCGTCCTGAATTCGCGGATGCCCGCCACCGTGCTCCGCAACGACACCGC
>DYLS01000225.1 GCA_020721965.1 Blastopirellula marina
TTGATCACCTGGAACAACGGCTCGAGGCATGCGAGCGGCAGGCTGCGGAACTTCGGGAGCAACTGGAATCGTTGACATCCTCTACTATCTGGCGCCTGACCGCGCCTTTGCGCTGGATGGCAAGACGGATTATCCGTGCGCTGCGATGAAACCGCATTTCTCCATCGACCGTTGTGAGCGCAGTGGGGAGATCTTGCTATTGCAGGGCTGGATCCTGGACGAGGAACCCTGCACCCTCGCCTTGCAGGGCAAAACAGCGGGCGGATCAGCCTGGAACCTTGACATCCCCGTAGAACTGGATCGCAGCGACGTACGAGCCAGATATCCAGAGGCGGGTGATCGCCCCTGCGGCTTTTTTTACTACGGCCGGTTGCCGCGAGGGCAGTTGATGGCACTTGTCATGCGCCGAGCGAACGGCGATGCCGTGGTGCTGGCAGATTTTGCGCGCATCCCCGAAGAGACAAATCTGCAAAAGCGCGCACGCTCTCTCCATCTCCTCGCCAGACAGGCCTTTGCCTTGGCCAGGGATCGGAAATGGCGCTTGCTCTTCGGCAAGATTTCCCGACGCCTCGCCGCATCGTGCGCCCCAAAGGCGCAGCTTGACCAGGCGATGCGGGCACGAATGCGTGAATTGGATATAAATGCCCTGGTCATCGACCACGACCTTGGCGGGGGGGCCAATCTCTACCGTGATTGTTGGATCGAGGAGCGGTGCGTCCGGGGTGATCGTGTAGGCCTCATAGTCTATTCCATTCTTCGACTTGGCTATGTGCTCACTGTTTACGACCGCCGCGGGTCCTTTCCCGTGGGCGTTTTCAGCAGCCGGGATCTCGGGGAGCTGCTGTCTTCCATCGATGCCGACACGTTTTTTTATAACGATGCCGTTTCACACCCGGACGCCTTGCTTTGGCCGACGATCCTTTGCGATATCAAAAGCCGCCATCCCGCCCGCCGGATAATCTTTGCCTTGCATGATTTCTTCGCACTATGTCCGTCGCCACATCTCCTCGACGTGGAGGAACGATTCTGCGGTATTCCTCAGGACATGGCCCGATGTGAGGACTGTCTCGCACGATCCCGCCAACCTTTTGTAGATCTGTACCGGGACGCGGGCATTGCGCTTTGGCGAACAGTTTGGGGCAGGTTCCTCGGCGTTGTGAACGAGATCTTGATCTTCTCCACCAGTGGTGGTGAATTGCTCCTTCGCGCCTATCCTGAGATCGATCGGGCAAGGATCGCACTGCGCCCGCACAGCCTCGCCCCTTTGGCGTCCGATGTGGCAAGGCGTATAAATGATTGGCGTTCTGCACGGGCCGCGTCCGGCGTGATTGCGATCGTCGGCTCGATCACCTCCACCGCCAAGGGTGCCCGTGTAGTCCAGCAGCTGGCGGAGTGGTTGCACACTCGAGGGTTGCCCTGGAAGTTGCGGATGATCGGCACTTGTTCACCAAGGGTGTCAGCTCCCCCTTCCGTCTATGAGGAAACCGGACCCTATTCCCATGAGGAGCTCATCCGGCACGTGATCGAGTGCGATCCCGACCTGTTTCTTTTTCCATCGATTGCACCGGAGACCTTTTCTTTCGTGATCCATGAATTGGAGCGTTTCGGGCTCCCAATCGCCGCTTTTCCCGTCGGAGCGCAAGGCGATTTCCTCACCCGCTATACGCATTCGATTGTCCTTCCATCCGAGGCGGCGGATGATCCCGAGGCACTGGCCGGCGCGCTTGCACCCTATCTTCCAGAAAGGATCGATTTGACATGACTCTGCACATCTTCACCAGCGCGGCACTGAACTACCTGCCCAAGGTGCGCAGGTTGCTGCAATCGATTCATGATTTCCACCCGGAGGCTCGCGTCACCCTGGCACTTGCGGATATCCTGCCTGAAGGCGAGTCGATCCCGGTAAAGTTCGACCAGGTCATCAGCGTGACCGATCTCGACCTGCCCGATTGGCCCGCTTGGACCTTCGGCCACACCCTGGTGGAACTTGCGACGGCGATCAAGCCCTTTGTGCTTGAACGGCTGCTTGAGGAACCGGACGCCAAGGTGATCTATCTGGACCCGGACATCGTTCTCTTCGATCGCCTTGATGACGTCCTGGCTGAACTCGATCACGCCAGCATCGCCTTGACCCCCCACTTGGTCGAGCCGGAGGTGGGCGAGCAGGCCATTCTTGACAACGAGATGGCGGCACTCAAGCACGGAGTCTACAATCTGGGCTTCGTGGCCGTCCGTGCGTGTGAAACCGGCCGGGCCTTTGCGCGCTGGTGGCGGCAGCGCTGTGAGAAATGGTGCATTGATGACATTGCCAACGGCCTGTTCACGGATCAGCGCTGGATCGACCTGGTGCCCGCACTTTTCCCGGAGGTAACGATCCTGCGTTCGCAACGATTGAACGTCGCACCATGGAACATAGCGCACCGTCCAATCAGCGGACACGATGGACATTACTTTGTTGGTGGGGAGAAACTCGGCTTTTACCACTTCACCGGCTTCGACTCCGGTGCCCACGCCATCATGGCCGACCGTTACGGTTGCCAGTCGGAGGCGGTACAGTCCTTGATCCGCGATTACCGCGCCTTTCTCGAGGAAGCGGCGAGGGATCCGATGTGCCGCTACCCCTGGGCGTTTGCGGCCTTTGCTAATGGCAAATCCATTCCCTTGGCTGCCAGGCGGACTTATCGGAGCCGCTTAGATCTGCAGCAAGCCTTCCGGGACCCTTATCAGGAGCCCTTCTATCGCTGGTGGTGCGAGAACGGAGCTGACAGCGAGTCTCCAGCCCTTACGCGTCTCGCGCCACGCCGGGTGCTGCTTGATGCGATGAAAAGACCTCGCAACTGGCCGAAGTTGATCCAATACGCGCTGTCGGTCTGGCGCCAGGAAGGCTGGAGTGAATTGTCACGCCGCTGGCATCAGACACTCTAGCCAGCAAGGCCCTGCGCCGGCTTGGCCTTCACATCCCACACCGGATCGGCTTCGGACTTGCCGGCATGCTGGACAAGGACCTTGGCGCGGAAACGCAGGGCCGAGCGCAAAAAACACCAGCGATGTCGCCAGTCCTTCTTGCGCGCCTCGTCGCCGCTGGCATCCCGCATAGGGCAATGCCATCGGCGATGTGCTCAAGGAGGGTGTGGCAGTAATGCCAAGTGCATCTGCCTGGACATGAAGCCCTCGGCTGAACAGAAAAATTGCGCAACTTGACAAACACAATCGCGTTGGATCAATTGGATAGACGATTTTCATGGCATCCCGCATCAACGCGGCCCCGCAGCATGGAGAAAATCTGTTCATGAACATGCCCGCCATTCAAAAAAAGAGGCTCTTCGTCATTTCGTGTGGAATTTGATGAGTTCCTGGATGGGGGCG
>DYLS01000002.1:0-25553 GCA_020721965.1 Blastopirellula marina
CCTGGACGTATTTTTACGTAAATCATTACTGCGTAACGACTTTCTGTTGATTTGCGCTACTTGCCGTAGTCATGTAATGGTTTTTCGTAAGTTCTTGCCTTGTAATGACTTGCGCGATTCGCCTTGTACTCAGAAAACAGTGAGAGAATCGGGGTGCTCAATTGACGTAAAGCATTGT
Source organism: Blastopirellula marina (assembly GCA_020721965.1). GTDB lineage: Bacteria > Planctomycetota > Planctomycetia > Pirellulales > Thermoguttaceae > Thermogutta. Next base: position 179 of record DYLS01000002.1, read on the forward strand.
CTTGCAACAACTTGCAATTAGCATCCCCCTATTTCGCGGGGGGGAAGTTTGGATTAGCGTCCCCCTAGTTCGCGGGAGAGGAAGTTTGGTTTAGGATTGTGCGCATTGTTCTTCCGGCTTCGGAACCGAGGGTTGGGGGTTCGAGTCCCTCCGGGCGCGGTGGATTATGAGAGCGGGGTTTTCGGGGCGGCGGTCCGGCGGTCAGCCCGAGGATCGGGATGCTTTATCTTGCCCGGGGTCGGGGGCGTCCGAGTACAGGCAGTCCCCCAGCGAGAGGACACGCGGTTCGCCGTTGACTTCCAGTTCCACGTCGCGAATGCCGATGCGGGTGACACGGCCCTGGACCGCACCGACAGAGAAGGGATCGTTTTCATTCAACCGCAGCGTCTTTCCCTCGGTGCGGGAGTAGAGCCACACTTCCCGCTTGCCGTTGACTTCCACGATGGCGTTGATGTAGGCGAAACGGCTCGGGTCCAGGGTTGGTGGAGGGGGCGGCGGCGCGGGACGCGGTGGAGCGGGCGGCCGCGGCGGCGGAGGCGGCTGATATACGGCAAAGAGATTCCGCCCGGCAATCACGCTCACATAGTCCTTGAGAGGATCCAACTGGCGGCGTGCAGGCTCGCCGTCGGGAAGGGCATCCTTCGAGACGGCATCGTCCAGAACGACGGCGTCCACGGAGACCATCAGGTCCATGGCCTTGCCATCCTTGCCCGGCGTGAGGGAGATTTGCTGAATGCGGTGCAGATATTTGCGGGCATAAAAGGCGTGCAGAAACGCCGTGAGCTTTTCGAGGGTCGCTTGTCCGCGGATCACGACGGGAAAGCGGTAGAACAAGTCCCGCTCGCGGCGAATCTCGCCGGACTCGATTTTGACGTCGGCGAAGCCGGCCGCCTGGGCCGACTCCAGGAGCCAGTTTTCGTAGAGTCGCCGGGCGACGACGGGGTCGGCGGGGAGGGATTGCTGGCGGGCGAGGCGAAGCTGTTCCTCGGCCTGGAGAAGTTCTTTCAGTTGACGCTCTTTTTGCGCCACCTGGGCCGCCAATTGCTGGGCATTTCGTTTCTTGGCGAGATAGGGAGAAATGATGGCGGAATAGACAGCGGTCCCGATCAACAAGACCGCGAACAGGGCCAGCACCGCCAATAAGGTGACTTCGCGTCGGCCGACGGTCATGGTCCGATCCTCCCGGTGTTGCCCCGAGCGGCCGGGGATGCGCTGCGCCGTACCGTCGCGCGTTGGGTCGTGGGGCGGGCGGTGTCGGGCGGCCGGATGACCACGGCGGAGCCGAAACGAATGGTGTACGGAGGCTGGGAGCCGTCCTCCGCCTTGCCTTTGCTGACCAGCCGATGGGAGGCATCCTCCAGCGATTGTTCGAGCTTTTGCACGGCCTCGGTGCCCGACGCAAGCCCTTCCAGCGTGATTTGGCCGCCTTTTTCTCCGGCCGTCAGCGTCAGCTTGTTCAGCATCACTTCCTGGGCGGGCGGGGCCTTTTCGTTGAGGCGCTTCAATTCTTCCAACCAAGGTACGTCGCCTGCCTGCCAGGCACTCAAGGCATCCGCCAATTTGCGGGTCTTGTCGGCCGCCTTGAGTTTGCGATCCAGTTCCTGCCGTTTGGCCTGAAGGGCCTGGATCTTGTCGTCCACGCCCCGGGCAGCGGTCCAGGCGAAGACCATCCCCCACAGCAGCACAAGCAGGACGGCCGTGGCGGCCAGCAGGTATTGATTTTTTCGGGAGGGCGGTTCGGGACGGCGATTGGGGTGCAGGAAGTCGATGGCGGGCAGACGTCGATCCGCTTCATCCACCAGCACGCCCACCAGCGCGGCGAAGCGGCCGGCATCGTTGGGGCGATGATGCGCCAGCTCACCGGTGATGGAGAGGTCGGTAAAGGGATCGAAGCAGGCGACGGGCAGGCCGAGCCGCTCACCCAGCATCGCCGCCAGCTTTTGATGCCCCGAATCCGCTCCGCAGAATACGATGCGGTTGGCACGGCTTCCACCGAGCTGGTTTTGTGCGGCGACCATGGTGCGGCGGATTTCGCCCACAAAAAGCTCGGCGGCGTCGGGATCGCTGAGGGGATGCCCCGCGGTCCGCGCCGTCCGCACGAACACGAGCGACTCGCGGATGGCGATGACCAGATCGACTTCCTGGCCCACCAAATTGACGATCAGCCGGGTCTCGTCGGTTTCCCAGGGGACGCGGCGGAGGGCCAAGGAGGCCGCCGCGCAGGGCCGCAACACCTGCCGCGAGACGCTCAGTTGGGCGGCACCGCAGACGGCCTGGATCTCCTGGCTGCCGGCGGGTGGGAGCGCCGCCGCCAAGACCGATCGCGATTGGTCCGCCGACACCGCCAGCGGAATGTAGTCCACCCGCCACTCTTCATCGATGTGCGGAAATTCTCGAAGCGATTGGAAGCGGACAAGGTCGGGCAGCTCCTCGTCGGCGATGGGGGGCAGGCTCAGTTGCCGCAGCTCGATCCGGGAACGGCTCAGGGCGACGAACGTCTTGGGCCGCGAAACCCCCCGCGCCGCCAAGGCAGCCGCCAATTTGCGGCCGATGTCCTCTTCGGGAGGGCGTTGCCGCAAGCCCTCCTCTTCCGGCGACGGGACAGCCTCCCGCAAAGGAACGCAAAAGGCGTCCTCCAGGTGCAGGCCGCGTTTGCCGGCCCGGGCGGCCGCCGCCCGCAGTTCCTCATCGTCCCACTCTATGGCCAGCCATTGCGGCATAACCCAGCTTCTCCCTTGGCTTGGAGCGGCGTTCAAAACTCGGGCAGACCCAGTCCGGCGGATGTCGCAGAACCGCTCAATACGTCGGCGTCGAAGCCTCGGCCCAATTGGCTCATATCCCTCCAGAATAATACGCGAGCCGGCCGGACGGTAGCGTCGATCATAACCTCATGCCGGACGGCGGGGATGCCGCTTCCCAAATAGCCCACCACTTGTCCCTTGAAGACGTTGCCTCCGCAGGTGATGAACGGCATGAGGGCCTTCATTTCGTCCAGCGTTACCAGGCCGTCGGCCAACAACCACGTTTCGTAGCGATATTGCTCGTCATCCAAGTTGATGGGGTCGGTGGGGCGAAAATCGATGATCGCGTCGGCGACAGAGGCGTCGAGGCCTGGAATGCCGTACAAGATGGACGGCGGTGCCAGGTTGATGTTGATCCGGCCGGGGATGACCTGGCTGGGTGTGGCCGTCAAATTGGCCATGATCAAAGGCAGCGCCACGCGGAGGATCCCCGGTTGGGAGGTAGACCAGAGGGGGCCGACCACCACCGGTTCCTCCGCCCCCTCAACTTGCATGCGGACGCGTGCGTCGATCAGGTCCAGCACCGTGCTAAAGGTCGCGCGGGAGGGCCGCGTGAAGTCCGGCAAGGCCGTTTCCTCCAGTGGTTGCAACTCTTCCGTGCCGTCGTAGGGACCGTTCTGTCGATAGCCGATGATGAACGTCGCGACCTGCGAACCAAGCTCTGCCTCCGATCGGTTGTAGAGGTCTTCCAGATCGTCCTGGTTGATGTTGATCTTGGCGGAGCCGTCGGGGCGGACGTTCAGTTCCATGCTAAAGAGCGTCAGATAGGCGGCCCAACCGCGATAGGCCGTCGTGTCGGCGATTCCCAGTGCGGAGAGTTCTTCCGGGACCGTCTCGTTGGCATCGATCATCCCGTTGCGGTTGCGGTCGCCGCCGAAGAGCAGCTCGGGCGTGACGCCGCGGATCAGAAGCAGCTCCTCGACCGTCTCCAGTGGGCCGTTCTTAGGCGCATAGGCCGGGCTAAGTGAGGCGTAATAATCCACCTCCGCCCCGAACTCGCGCGGTTCGTCGTCGGCGTCGATCCAATCCATAATGGCATCGGCCACGTCCTCGGTCATGCCGGGCAGCGCCATGAGCAGTTGCCGCCCGCCGTTTTCGACATACTGGTCGGCCAGAAGCAGGCTGTTCACGTTCAGCTTGGCGGATTCATTCTCCAACCCATAGCGGACGCCAGAGGAGGTGGAATAGTCCTGGCCGCCTGGCGAGATGACGGAATAATAGGCTGTGCTGCGGGGATCGGTTTCCTCGCGAACGGTCACGCCGGCGAACCAGGTCGGATTGTCGAACCAGCCGCCGTTTTCCGCCAGGGCATCCTCGTCGAGGGAGGTCAGGAACCGAGCGGCTTCCATGCCCGAGGCGGCCGCGGCCCGGGCTTGAGACAGCCGCCCATAGATTTCCGTCCCCTCCCGCTCCGCCAGCATCAATTCGGCAAAGGTCAAGGCCCCCAAAGCGAGCAGTGCCACGGTGACCAGCACGACCAGCAGGATCATTCCGGCGCGGCGGCACGCGCGATGGGGATGCCCGCCGCGGGTTACCGGCAGGTTGGGGCGGGGATGCAAGGCATTACCGGCCATCGTTGCCTCCCGACGGACCCGAGGGACGTTCGCCGAAGCCGCCTCCGCCTGGAGGTCCACCCTGGGGCGTTCCCCCCGAGTTGCCACCGAGGAAGCCGCCGCCTCCACCGCCTCCTGGCACGTTGCCGAGGCCGCCTGGGCCGCCTTGACCGCCGCTGCCTCCGGATGGCGGCCCCGCGCGGTCACCGCTTTCGCCGCCGCCAGAACGGCTGCTGGAGCCGCCGTCCGAGGGCGTGTTGTCACTTGGGTTTTGATCGCCGCCCTCGTTCGTCTCCTCGCCCCTTCCGCCTTCGGAATCCGCGGCACCGTTCGAGCTGGTCGTTTCCCCGCCCGTGGCGCCCAATTGGCCGGTGGGATGGGCCGCCGGAATGTACACCACCGTGCGGTACATGTGCAGATCATCGTCGGCGTCCGCGGAATCGCTCCCGGCGGCGAAGCTGCTCCCGGTTTCGGTGCGGCTGCGAGATGTGGCAGGGCGGAGGTACAGGCGGATTTCCACCGCCGTCGGCAGGGTTCCCTGAAGGTCCGAATCCCAGGAATCGACCCAGCTCGAACCATCGAAATAAGCGAACTCCACGGTTTCTACTTCGGGGGCGATGGGCTGGAGCGCGTTGTCGATCTGATCGAGTTGTCCGCTATCCGCAAGATAGGCCGTCAGGGCACGATCCAGCTCGCGACGGACCAGGCCCCCCTGCTGCTCGAAGCCGGTCACGCCCGGCGTGTTGGCGAGCGCGTAATTCGCAGCTTCGGCCGGGTCGAGGACGAAGTAGGACACGGTCTTCACATCGCTTACCCGGTCGATCAGCAGCCCGTCCGCGGAGAGCAGGATTTCGGACTGCAATTGATCGGGCCGCGGGAGTCGGCTGACGTCGACTTGAATCCAGTCGACCTCGCCGTACAGTCCCGGCACGCTGTGCGGCAGGGTGCTGGAAGCCGCATCGTGTCCCAAGTCCGAGAGCGAGTCTTCGCCCGGCGTGAGGAGGAGGGATTCGTCCAGGCCCGCAGCCGAGGCCGCCGCGGCCAGATCGCTCTGACTGGTTTGTGTTACCAGACCGGGGATCAATTCGGCGAAATGGACTGGATCGTAAGGGACCGCCCCGCGGATATCCTGGGCCATGCGCTCGAGCACGGCCCGGGCGAGCTGGGCCTCGGCTAGCCGCGCCTTGGCAGACTCCACGGCCCGATAGTGAAAAACGGTGGCAGCGCCCATGGCGGCCAGCACCAAAGTCACTAGGGCCAAGGAGAGGATCACCTCCAGGAGCGTAAAGCCGAAGGCGGACCCGAACGGCTCCCGTTTTGCCCTGCGGATGCCCGATGACGGCAAGGCCGCCTGAATCCATGCCCCGCGAGTCATGGTGCCGTACCTCCCGTGTCTTCTTCCGCGGTCGGTCCTTGGCCGGTCGACTCCGTCGTCGAGGAAGAGGAGGAAGAGGATGAGGGGGAGCCTGAAGACGAAGTGCCGCTGGATGCCTCTTCGCCGGGCTGAACGAACGGATAGTCGGCATCCACGATCCACTGGACGAGTCGGGCCTCGGCCGGTCGCGCGACTTGGGTCTCGTCTTGCCGCACGACAACTTCCACTCGCAGCAGGCCGTCCAAGTCCAGCGCCGAAACGTCCACGGCGTAGAGCCATCCTGGTTCGATGCCATCCACCACGTTTTCCAGGGGAGTTTCGCTGGTCGATTCCAGGGGGAGTGAACCGGCGATGACTTCCTGCATCAAGCCGTCGCAGAGCAGGTGTGCGGTTCCGCGATCCCGGGCCAGGCGGGCATTGGCGTGGGCGGTCAGAACCAGTTGAGAGACCGCGGCCAGCGAGAGAAGGAGGACGGCCATGGCCAGGATCACTTCCAAGAGGGTGAACCCGGCGGGGTGCCCGCTGGACTTGCGACCGCGGCTCGGATCTCGCGCACTCATGGCAGCCCTCCCGAGTCGATCTGGGGTGCGGCCTGCCTATTGCTGACGCTAGCCGCGGCATCGACGTGATAGGCGTCACCGACCAAGACGGCCCCCGTCAACCCTCGCAGGGAGACGTCGACTGCCCGGCCAAACTCGTTGCGTAGCGTGACGACCGCGGAAACGGCCGTGCCATCGGGATAGAACAGAATCGTCCATTGGCCCTCCGATCCCGCAACGTCGGGTGGCAAGCCGCTGTCGGCGAAATCGGCGGCGGAGAGTTCGTCCATCAGAACATTGGCGCTGTGAACCACGATTTTCTCGGGCAACTCGCCTTGAATGGTGCTGGCGGTCGCCGCGCCGGAGAGATTCGATCCGCCGAAATCGGCCGTCAACGTGCCGCTATTGGAGGAGTCTTCGTAGGGTTCCAGGGTATAAACGCCGCTCTCTTGGGAGCAGCGAAAGGCATAGGTCACCCCGCGCGACATGGCCCGATTCCGTGCCCGCAACCACTCCCCGCGAAGCTGATCGGCCGCCGCGTCCAGTCGCTGGGAGGCCATCGGGCGCAGCACCGTGACGTATGCCAGGCTTCCCAGGACGCACATCAGTGCTAAGACCAGGACGATCTCCAACAAAGTGAGCGCCCCACGGTCCAGCCGCGAAATCCAGGTACGAGCAACATCAGGTGCTGGCCGATGCATGGGAGCCGCCGCGACAAACCCTCTTGGGTACGCTCTTTCTTGGGGACGCTGCAAGGCAAGGGCGATGCTGCCCTCGATCATGCCGCGCGGCGAACTTGGCTTACGGTTCTGGAACCTAACCGCGGGTCACGCCGCCGAGACCGATTTCGTCCAACAGCGCCAAGTCCGCCTGACGACATGACCCCGGTGGTATATGTTGCTGCCCGTTATGTCCCATCTGGACTTTTGCAAAGTGCTCAATCCTCCTCTGAAAGAGGGTGGCAAGTCTGGCGATCGGGCAATTGAGGTAACGAACAAAAGCCGTTTTCGCGGTAAGCTGTTTTCACCCTGCCATTTCCCGAGGGTAGGAGGGAGCACGCGAACCTAAGTTGCAAAAGTCCGGTCCCATCATCACATGCCGTGGAGCCAAGCAAGCAACCCTGGGCTGAAGAATTAGCCGGCCCAACTGGTCACATCGTCTTCCGTGCCATCCACGCCGTCCGGGCCGAAGGACCAGATATCGGGAAAGCCTTCCGGGTCGTTTTGTCCGGGATACATGTACTGATATTCGTTACCCCACGGATCGAGCGGGACGTACTGGCTGTCCAAATAGGGTCCGTCCCATTTGCTGGGATCAGGCAGGTCCGCCGGCGGCTGGATCAAGGCATCCAGCGAAGCCGGGTACTGATTGGTGTCCAAATAGTATCGCTGGATGGGGGCCTTGAAGGCCTTGATTTGCGCGCGGGTGGCATTGATGTAGGCCCGGCGCTGAATCGGCCCGTAGGCCATGACCGCCATGGAGGCGATGATCAGCAAGATCACCAATACCAGCAACACCTCGATTAGCGTCACGCCGCGGCGTGCACGGCGTCGCCGCGACCTCTCGATTTCCAGTCCCGCCATGACCTTTGCTCCTCTCGTTCAAGCTTTTCGGTTTTGCCTTGGGGCAAGTGCTATAGCACGCACCAGTTTACGGTAAGAACCAATTTCATGTTACGAAATGAGGTAGTCGTTCACAGGGGTTCTCGTGATTGCCAAACCGTTCGCCCTCTTGTCCTCGCGCCCCTGTCATTTCGAGTGAAACGAGAAATCTTGCGAAGCGAGAAACCTTCTCGACAGGAAATAAGATTTCTCCTCGCTGGCGCTCGTCGAAATGACACTGTTGCACTCGTCGAACTGACAGTCCATTCCACACTGTAGGAACTTCTGAACAACCCTCGGGGACGTCTGAACTAGCATCTGGAACCTCTGAACAACTCGCCTTGTTTCACAAATCCTTTGCGTTATAGCTCAGCCGTGAACGGTTGCTTTCACCTCGCCATGCCTTCCCTCATTGTAAACCCCGAATGTCAGAAAAAGTCCCGTTCCCCGGCATTTCCGACCACTGGCAAGAGCCGTCAGCCTTTCGTCCTGGTTGCGATTCCTGTCCGCCGTGGCGGCACAGCCAAGTGGGTGGGTTCAAATCGTCGTGCTCATTTTGAGCACTGGCAAAAGGAGGGCAATCACGACCACCAAGACGATCACCGCGATGAGAAGCAGCATGATCGGTTCGAGCAATCGCACGCCCAGCTCCAACTGCCGCCACGTTCGCCGCTCCAGGGCGTCGGCGATCTGAATCAGCACGGTTTCCAAGGTGTTGGCCTCTTCCGCGACGGAGATCATCTCGATGACCATGGGTGGGAACAGCTTGCAGGCTGCCAAGGGGGCGGCCAAGGACTGTCCGGCCGAGATGTTCTCTGTGGCCTTCTGCACGGCGTCGCTCAAAACGCGGTTCCCGGTGGCCTGGCCTGCGATCTCCAGGGACCGCAAAATCGGCACCCCGTTTTGCAGCAGCGTGCCCAGGATGCGGCAGAACCTTGCCACGGCGAAGCTGAAAAAGATGCCGCCGGCCACGGGAACGCGGAGGATGTATCGATCCCAAACGGTGCGGCCGGTCTCCGTCTTGAGCCAGCCGCGAACGGCCCAAACGGTCAGGCCGAGGAGGAGGATGATCCACAGCCCCCAACCCTGAAGAAACTCGCTAGCGCCCAGCAGGCCCTCGGTCAAGGCGGGCAATTCGTTCCGCTGCCGCAAGCTCTCGAAGAGGGTCTGGAAGCGGGGCACCAAAAAGACCAATAGCCCGCTGACCACCACCGTCCCGATGAAGAACAGCAGTACGGGGTAGGCCATCGCGCCCATGACCCGTTTGCGGAGGTCTTCACTGGCATCCGTGAAGGCGGCCACGCGGAGCAGGGCGTCTTCCAGGAAGCCGCCCTCGCCCCCCGCTCGAATCATGCTGACGGCCATCTCGCCGAAGCAGCCGGGGAAACGGGCGACGGCGTCGGCCAAGGAGGCCCCGTCTTCCACGCGCCGCGCCACCTCGCCCAAGACTTCCTTGAGCACAGGGTGCGATACCTGCCCGCGGATTACCTGAATCGCACGCAACAGCGAGACACCGCTGCGAAGCAGATCGGCCAATTGACCGTAGGTAATGGCCATGAGTTGGGCGGGGACGCGCCGCCGCGACAGGACCGAGGCGTCCGTGGCGTCCCCGCGGACTTCCAGCGGAAACAGGTCGCGAGCGGAGACCGCCGCCACCGCTTCCCGCTGGGTCGCGGCCTCAACGGTTCCGGTGATCTTCTTTCCGCTGGCATCGACGGCGACGTAGCTGAACTCCGGCATATCTCAACAGCTGTCCCAGTCGGGAACGATTTGATCGGGTAAGAGAATCGGGTAATAGATAGGTCCGCCGGGTCACGGCAGCCCCGCGAAAACGTGCCGCGGGAGGACGTTGGTTTGTGCAATTCGCCCAGGCTCGTCCGGGGGTCAATGCTCCTCGGCCCGAGTCACGCGTTCGATCTCTTCGATTGTAGTCCGGCCGTTGAAGACTTTTCGCCAGGCATCCTGGCGGAGGGTGATCATGCCCTCGGCCACGGCGGCCTGGTGAATGGCCCAACTGCTGGCCCGATCGTGCGCCAATTGCCGGATCCGCTCGGTCGTGACGAGAAGCTCGAAGATTCCCACCCGCCCCCGGTAGCCCACGTGCCGGCAGGCGCGGCAGCCCTTCGCCCGATAGAGCGTGACCCCCTTCTCCAGCCAATCGCGGGGGAAATCGCGTGGCAACTCGGCGGGGTCCGGCCGGTACGGTTCCTTGCACTCGGGACAGAGCGTTCGCACCAGTCGCTGGGCCATCACGGCCTCCACGGTGCTGGAGACCAAAAACGGCTCCAAGCCCATGTCGGTCAATCGCGTGTAGGCCCCGGCGGCGTCGTTCGTGTGGAGCGTGCTGAATACCAGGTGACCCGTCAGCGAGGCCTGAATCGCGTTTTCCGCCGTTTCCAAATCGCGGATCTCGCCCACCAGAATCACGTCCGGGTCGTGACGCAGGATGCTTCGCAGCGAGGCGGCGAACGTCAGTCCGATCTTGGGGTGCACCTGAATCTGATTGATGCCTTCCAGTTGGTACTCGACCGGGTCTTCCGTCGTGATGATCTTCGTCTGCTCGTCGCGGATTTCCAGAAGGGCACTGTACAAGGTCGTGGTCTTGCCGGAACCCGTCGGCCCAGTCACCAGCAGGATGCCATGGGGGAGCTTGATGAGGTCTTGGAACGTGGCGTAGACATCATCCTCCATGCCCAGCTTGCGGAGCTTGAACTCCATCGCCCCCTTGTCCAGCAAGCGGAGGACGATCCCCTCGCCGTGGATCATGGGGATCACGGAGACGCGGACGTCCACCTCGCGACCGGCCACGCGGAGCTGGATGCGGCCATCCTGCGGCAATCGCCTCTCGGCGATATTCAGCCGCGCCATGATCTTCAGCCGGCTGATGATCGCGGCTTGAAAGCGGTTGATTTCCGGCGGGGTGGGCTGCGGATGGAGCACGCCATCGATGCGGTAGCGGATCTTGATTCCCGATGGCTGCGACTCGATATGGACGTCGCTCGCACGCAGATCGATGGCCTCCAGCAGAATCTCGTTCACGAGCCGCACGACCGACGGCTCTTGCGCCAGTTGAGACAGCTCGGATCCGTCGGCCTCGATCCCGTCGATCAACTCCACGCTATCATCTTCATCGCTTTGGGCGATCAGTTCGTCGATCGTCTCGCCGCCCACGCCCAGATGCGTCTTGATCAGCTTGGTGATCTCGGCCTGGCTGGCCAAGACCGGCGTAACCGTTTTCCCGATGGCCGTGGAAAGCTCATCCAACGGGTAAAGGTTGAACGGATCGCTGGTGGCGACGATCAGCCGGCCGTTCTCTTGACGGATCGGAAAGAGGTTCTCACGATAGACGAACTTCAAGGGGAAGCCGGTCAATAAGGAGGGATCGACCTTGACGTCGTGCAGATCGACGTATGGGATGCCAAGCTCCTCGCCCAGCGCACGCAGGGCCTCTTCTTCCGAGACCAGCCCCATTCCAACGGCAGCCTGATCCAGACGCCGCCCCTCGCCCTGATTGCGTCGCGCGGCCTGCAACTGCTGGGCCGTCAGAAGGCCTTTTCGGAGTAAGATTTCGCCAGCTTCCATGAGACACCGTTCATCGAGGCGCTGCCGCACCCCGTTATGCAATTCTATTCACGCCGAGTGGGATCGCGCGAACGTTCGCCCGCTGCGGATTACCCAGCCGATGGAACTGCCACTCTTCCCTCCCTGGAGCGATTCGGAATGCTCCCGGCATCGCCTGGGACCCCGTCCGGTGAAATCTCGTCCGTTGAAATCTCGTTCCCGCACATCCATTTTACGGGATGGGGCGTTGCCCAGGGAAAATCCCGTCTCGATCCTCGCCTGCAAATCCTTGCCTGCGAAAGGGGCGTTTGCCGGGTCGAATCCGCCCCATGCCACCTTTGGCCGATTTTGATGCTCAGCAACCTCCCTTATTGCCTACATGCCGTTTCTGGATCGTTTCGCACACGGGGATGCTATTTAAGGGGATGCTACGTCAGGGAATACTATGTTGCGGGACGCTATGTCAATATGATTAAAGTCAAGACAATGCTATGTCAAGATGATGCCAGTTCAAACGGATGCTAAGTTAAACAAATCCTAAGTTAAGGGAATGCTGACTCAAAGGAATGCAGAGCATCTGGTGCCAATCAACGAATTGCCGCCCAGCGACGTTCCCCTCTATTCACCCGCCGGATTTTTCCAAATACAAGATCGGCATGAAGCTCAACACCGGCTATGCGGATTTGGTTACCGAATCGTTCGCCTTCTTATTCCGGTCTGCTCATTGCCCCCCCCAGAGGGGGTAGTGTTTCAGCGGGAACCGCGTTGACGTTTCGGTGTCATCGGCGGGCCACCTGCCCGCGACATGTGACGTTTTTAGCGAGTCCACCGCTCTTAACAAGAGGAAAGGAAAGAGACCCGACTTGGCGAGGGCGATTCGACCGCGGAGATGCCAAAACGATCCCGTTCGGCAGGTACGAGGTCGTTGCATTTGCACTCTGGCGAGGGGCTTCCCGCCAAGCCGGGGTCTCCAACCTGTTAACGATCTGGGCCGTGTTCACGATCTGGGCCAGGGGGTCGGGCCGGTCTTGATCGGACCGGCCTTTCCATCCGTCCAGCGCCGGCTACTTCAGGCGTTACGATTGCCACGCCGCCCGGCACCGCGGTCGCCACCGGGGGCAGCAGGGCCACCCTCACGGCGGGGGAATAGATCTTCCGGAGAAATCTCGAACTTTTCACCCTTCATCTTTTCCCACTTGGCCTTCTGGTCGTCGGTCAGCACCTTCAGGGCGGCCTCTTCCAGCTTTTGCCGCATTTCCTCAAACCGTTGGCGGATGGCACCGGGATCGCGAGGGCCTTGGCCATCCTGCGGCCTCATGCCTTGCATGACTTCCCGTGCGGCGTCGCGCAGCTTTTGGACCTGCTCTTCGCTCAAGCCAAGCTCCTTTTGGACCTCCGGGTCGCTCAGGGCCTGAACGCCGGCAATTTGCAAACGGATTTCCTTGAGTCGGGCCACCTGATGCGGGAGGAGGGCCGCTTCGATGTTCTTCTGGGCCTCTGCCTGGAGGTGCCGCATCTTCTCGATGTTCGCCTGACGATCCCCGCCCTGGCCCTGGGTGAACAGCTCCCGCATCTTTTCGCGGTTTTCCGTGGTGATTTTTTCGACCTCGGCCTTCTGCTCGTCGGTCAGCTCGATCTCCTTTTGCACCTTTTCAATGCGCAAAAGCTGTGCCCAGCCCATCCCGCCGCCCATCATGCCAAAGCCCGGGCGACCTCCCGGACCACGCCCACCGCCTTGGGGCGGCTGAGCCAGGGCCAATCCGCCGGTCAATCCGACCGTCAACAACATTACCATCGCTAACTTGGTCACTCGCATGAACATACCTCCGACTGACAAGGGACTCCACCGATCGACTTTGAAAGCGCCGCGGGCAAACTCTCGAGGGCGTCTCCCGCAGCCGCGAGAACGCACCCTGCGTCTCCAAGGCAATTAACGCAGGGGAGACCCAAAAGTTCCGCAACGGGAAAAATTTCCAAGTCCCTGGCCCCGCGTCCGAACTAGAATGGCGCTAGCACGGCAAGAAAGCCTGTCGCCCACGCTGCAACCCCCTCTCCACCTGCCGCTTCCGAAACCATCCGGCATGGATTGGGGTTTACCAATAGGGACCAGTTGCCTGACGCTTGTCGGTCACAAAGCTGCATTCGGGCAAGGTGAGGCGGCGGTTAAGGCTGGTGCTCCGCAACGCCGGGAATCTCCCGGTGAAAATTGACCCTCGTCCCGGCCAGGAGATCATCATGAGGCGTGTTTGGCAGTTCACGGCTACAATCGGCACGGCCAGAACCGGCGTACCCCCCGTCGGATGGGACAAGGCCTATTTCTCGCTTCGCATTTTGACGACCTGCGGGCTGGGGTTTCTATGCTATGTGATCAGCAGCTTCTCAGCAACAGCCCAGCTCCCTCCGATGGATGGCGGCTTCGGTGGTCCTCCGGGTGGGTTTATGGCCCCCCCTGGCTCCTTTGGCCCCCCCTTCCCCATGGAGATGAGGGATCGTGGCGACTTTCGAAGGGGTGGCGATCGGGGGTCCGATTTATCGCCCGAGGAGCGTGCGGACCGCTACGTCGGTTTCATGAGTCGGTTAGACGAAAATCAAGATGGGTTTGTGTCCAAGGAGGAAATCGAGGATTCTCGGTTTGCTAGGTTTATCGTGCCGCGGCTGAGCGAGCGGACTGGCAAGGACGTGTCGAATGGATTTCGGATTTCCGAGGTCCGCGAGGGCCTCATCAACTACTATCGCCGAGAGCAGGAGGGGGCGGGCGAGCCATCCTCGTCCCCCGCGCCCTTCGCATCCAGCGGCTCGGGCGGCCAGACATCCGCGCCGGAGGTCAAGGTTTTGAAGTGGGGGCCACCGGGCACGGTGCCTGGCTTTGGCGTGACCGCTACTTCCGCCCCGCGCCCGCAGGGGTTCGGCATTTCTGCCGCGTCCGGGGGTTCCAATTCGTCTTCAGAGGCACGATCCGATTCGCCCGGTTCGTCCGCATCGCCCGCAGCCGCTTCGTCCCAGCCGGCTACGCAGTCGGAGAATCAGGAGGAGTCTCGTGGGGAATCCCCTCCCCCGCCGCCGATTGATGAACGGATTCGCCGATACGCGGAGAGCTTGATGCAGCGATACGACGAAAACAAGAGCGGCATCTTGGAAAAAGACGAATGGTCGAAGATGCGTGGCGACTGGGCGCCGGGAGACCGCGATGGCGACGGCAATATCTCTAAGGACGAACTTGCTGGTCGATTGGCTGAGATGAGCGGGGTGCGCCGGCCGTCAGGGGCGGAGGATGATCGGCCGTCCCCCCCGGCCACCGCTGCGCCCGTGGCGGTCAAGCGATACCGCTTCAGCTCGCCCTACGACCGCATGCCCGACGGCCTGCCCTCCTGGTTCCGCGAACGCGACAAGGACCGCGACGGGCAGGTGATGATGGCCGAGTTCGCCGATCGCTGGGCCGAAGACACCTACCGCCAATTCGCCAAATACGATCTGAATGGCGACGGCGTCATCACGCCCAAAGAATGCCTGAAAACGGAGCGAGTCGCAGCCGCCCGGGGGGCCACCTCGGGCTAATGCCCGAGGCTCGAACGCGGCCGCGTCCATCGACACGCCGCGTTACCACTACGCGCCATCAGCGCACGAGCCACCAGCGTGAGCTGGTGGTGGCTTCGCACAAGCTGGCGATGCGAAGGCCGAACGTACCCGTCGAAATCGGCGTGTTTCCGTGGTTCTTCCACCTCGGGATTACTCCACCTCGGGCTAACGCCCGAGGCTCGAACGACGATGCCCGATGCTCACACGCCGGCACGCGACGTTCGCGGGGCGTGCCTTTCCGCGGCGGTTGAGAATTACGGTCTGTCCTCCTGCGGTGGTGGCAAGGCGGGACCACCTGGGGGGCCTGGATCGGGCGGTTGGTTTCGCGGTCGTTCGCCGGCTTCACCGCGTCCCCGGATGCGTTCCCAGCGCCCCATTCCCGGGAAATTCTGCCGCAAATAGAGGCGAATCACCTCCCGCCGCATGTCTTCTGGAGGCAGGCTCAATAATCGCTCGCGATCCTGTTTGGAAAGCTGTTCCTCCACGAATTTGCTCAACTCTTGCTCGCTCATGGGGCGGCGGAAATCCCACATCACGCGGGGGCCGATGTACCGGAAGATGATGCCTGCCTTGGCCCAGGTCCATACTAATTGGACTCGGGCATCGGGGGGCAGCGATTCCAGCCGCCGCCGCGTTTCCGGCGATAGTTCCTGGCTGAGGGCAGCCACGTCCTCGGCAGTGATCGGTGGGGCCGTATCGAAGTGGTTCAATTGGTTTTGCAGCCAGAGCATGGCCAGGTATTCCCGCTTCCGGTTCTCGTCCTGGAAGCGACTCAAATTTCGCAGGATTTCCTGCCGCCGGGCGGGGGGCCAGACGCCCCCTTCCAGCATTTGCCTGGCCCGACCAGCGGCCAGGTTCTCGAAGAACTTGAACAATGCCCCCCAATCCTCGCGGGGCAACTGCTCGTTGGCGCCCAGCGGCTTGGTGCTGGAGAGGATGTTTCGCAGTCGCTCGGGCGGGAGGTTGAACAGGGCGTTTCGCATGGCCTCGGTGAGCAGCTCTTGTTGCCGCTCGCGAATCCAGGCGATGCGGTTCTCCTCGGCCAGGGTTTCCAGTTCCAGCCGTTGATGGGGCATCAGCATGGTGTACCAGCGGCAGTAGAGGGCCAGCGTCCGCGCCAATGCCTGCGCATCCGGGCGTTGCCATAACATCTGGTGGAAGGCGCGGAGGCGATCCTGCTCTGCCGACGTCAAACGCGTAAATCGAAGCAACTTCTGTTCCAGATCCTCACGCTCCTGGGAAGACATCGCGAGGATCTCTTGCCTCGCCTCGGCTGGAGTTCGCGGCGGAACCAGGGACGGTGATTGCGCGGGAGTGAGGGCGCTGGGCTTCCCGGGACTGGCCGGCGGCGATGCGGCTTCCGCCGATGGCGGCGCAGGGGAAAGGGGAGGAGTCGGCCCGGGGGACGCGCCGCCCTGACTGTCAACTGCATTTAGCGTGGTCGATGCCGGGGACTGGGAGACCTCGTCCTCGAACCCGCCCGACGCATCGAAAACCCCCGACCGGTGCAGCAATTCCAGATACGCCAGCGATTCGCCCCGCCGGTAGAAATCGTGATTCTGAATCAGAGAGTAGTTTTCCAGCAGCCATTGGTTGGGGTTGGTCCAAATTGCGGAAGCGGTAAGAAAGCCGACGAGGACCAGGAGGGCGGCGGCCAGTCCACCGAAGGCCCATTCCAAGGCCGCTCGGCGGGGTGCCTCTTGCCGGATGCGTTCGACCTCTTGCACGGCCGAGGCCGCGACCATCTCGATCGTCGTCCGCGTGAACTCCTCGTCCACGGTGGGCCGTTCCAAGGCGTCCAGCCAGTCCCACGTCTTGGCGAGCGAATCCAATTCGCGGCGGAGGCTCGGGTCGCGCGAGATCTGCTCTTCGATGCGCGCGGTCTCGTCGGGCGCAAGCTCGCCGTCGAGATAGGCGACAAGCTCCTCGCGCAGCGATTCCAGCCGCGAAGGTTCGTCGTTGTGCGTCATCGAGTCGCCCATGATTGTTTGCGAATGGCATAAACCGCGGGGCAAGGCGGCCGCTCGATCTCGCCACTTCCCGGTGAATCGGCGGTTTTGCTCGCCTGGCTCGCCCGACTTGCCCTGTCTCTCAACCGCTTTCCGTATCTTCCGGCCCCTTCGTTTCCTCGAGATTCCCCTCCAAATTCTCGCTCGAAGCCTGCGATCGTTCTCCCGAGTCGCCGCCCTGGCTGCTCCAGTCCAGCGTCGCCTCCGCACCCGCCAAAGCGATCGGCATGCGGCCGGTCTCGATATACGGTTCCAAGACTTCCTTCAATCGAATGCGTGCCCGGGAGAGGAGCGACTTGACGGCCTTGGGCGACATATCCATAGCCGCCGCGATGTCGGCGTAGCTCATCCCCTCGAACTTGCACAGCAGAATCGCCAGCCGCTGGCGCTCGCTCAAGACCTCCAGGGCCAGGCGGACCACGTCCCGCATTTCCAGTTTGTCGAGCCGCCGGGCGGGCATCTGCCCGCTGGAGGTCTGCACGGCGCTCCCAAAGGCCTCGTGGAATTGCGACCCATCCGGCCGAAAATCCGTAAACATCTCGCGCCGCCGCGAGCGATTCCGCAATTGGTTCAAGGCCAGGTTATTGACGATCTTGAACAGCCAGGTCGCGAACTTGGCGTTTGGCTGATAGGTATCTCGGGCACGGTAGATGCGGAGGAAGACCTCCTGGGCCAAGTCCTCGGCCTGATGGCGATTTCCCACCAAATGCTCCAAAACGGCTAGCACGCGAGACTGGTAGCGCTGCACCAGCTCCTCGAAGGCCGCCGCGTTTCCCGCGCGTACCTCCAACATGAGGCGCACGTCCGGATCGCGGAGGGCCGACCGTTGGATGGAGGATTCACTGACAGCCAAAGCGGTTCCCCGTCGCGTGGGCCTATCTCGGGTAAAGAGGGATGAAACCGCATCGAGTTCGCAAGGATTCCTTTTCGTGAGGCGGTCCATCTTTACTCTACACCAACCATCCGCGCCGGGCTACCATCCAAACTGGATCGGCTGGGCTGGAACCTCCGAGCACAGCGGAATTCTTCCCGAATCTTCACGGCCGCCCGACCTTGTCGTTCGCGAGCCGCCTCAACAGATTAAACCGCCATCCGCGGGGGAAGTTCCTCTGTTGAGACGCCCCCTCGGAAGGCGGGGTAATCACGGCCATGGCCGCCGCGTCGCTTTGAATTGCGCTTGGGGGAATCCCATTTTTGCATCTGGAAGAGGAAAATAGAGAAGTGGAGGGATACCGGCGGCCGACCCCCGCCACCACGTGCGAGTCCGTATCGCGCGGACGAAGGCCCCTTGGGCGGAGAGGCACCGATGCGGCTTGAAACGGCGCGACACGCCTCTTAGACGAACGTTCTTTTTCCCCATGCAAGGGCGAGGGCTTTCCCTGCCCCAAACACGGGCCTTCCGACGCACGGCACGGGGCCCTGCTGTGCTGATCGCCGGCCGCATCCCCTGAGAAGACTTCCAGAGCAACGGACCATGAAACCGTCTGGCGACGAAAAGCGAGAAAGGCCAATCCGCTGCCCGATCTGCGGCAAGCTTTTTGTGCCGCGGCAAAGCGACGCATTGCCCTTCTGTAGCGCTCGCTGTCGCAACATCGACCTCTACCGTTGGCTTCGGGAAGATTACAGCCTCCCTTTGCCGCCACGCTGGGACGAGGAAGACGAATTGCCCCTGGATCCCGATGCCGACCAAGGCGATTGATGCCCTTGCACGCAGGGGCACCAGCAGATTGAGAGCAGAGCGAGAACAGAATGAAAACAGATTGAGGGCAGATTGAGAGCTGGTTGAGAGCAGAGCGAGGGTAGGTTGAGAGTAGTGTGAGAACTGAGCGAGGGGCCACCTCGGGCTGACGCCCGAGGCTCCTCCGCTGCCGCGTCCATCGACACACCTCGCCATCACCACGCACCACCAGCGCACGAGCCACCAGCGTAAGCTGGTGGTGGCTTCGCGCAAGCTGGCGTTGCGGTGAATTCTTGGGCGACCGGCGCGAGTTTGTGGTAGAATTTTCCGACGATGGGGACTCGATACCGGCGTATCCTCTACCCAACCATCGGCAGGAAAAAAGCCATGCCCTCGTTCCAAGATCATCCGCCCCGCGTGGCCATCCTGGTAGAGACGGCGCGGGGCTATGGGCGGCAATTGCTCCGCGGCGTGATTCATTACGTGCGGTTGCACGGTCCGTGGAGTATTTACATTACCCCGGGCGATCTGGAGCAAGTCTTGCCGCGGATGAAGCAATGGGGCGGGACGGGCGTGCTGGCGCGGGTGGAATCGGCGGGGGGAGCCCGCGCCATTACGGCCGCCCGCTTGCCCGCCGTGATCCTCGGCCCCTCCCAGCGACGCCTGCTCCGCAACCAATCCCTGACGCGATTCAGCAACATCGTCTCGGATTCGGAGGGGGCGGCAATCTTGGCCGCTGAGCACTTGCTGGAACGTGGGTTTCGCAACTTCGCTTTCGTGGGCGGTCCGGATCGGGTCTGGTCCCACCGCCGCGAGGCCGCCTTTTGCCGCCGACTCCAGGGGCAGGGCTACGATGTCCACGTGTACCGTGCTTCCGACCCCTCGGTCCGCCGCACATGGCACCGCAACCGCCCGCGGCACTGGGAGTCCGAACACGACGAGTTGACGCGCTGGCTGGAGGGATTGCCCCGCCCCTGCGGGGTCATGGCGTGCAACGATGACCGCGGTCGCGAAGTGTTGGAGGCCTGCCGCCTGGGCGGAATCCGCGTCCCCGAGGAACTGGCCGTGGTGGGCATGGACAACGACGAGCTGTGGTGCGAGTTGTCGGATCCCCCGCTTTCCAGCGTGCAACTCGACGCGGAAGGGGCAGGCTATCGCGCGGCGGCCCTGCTCGATCGCATGATGCGCGGCGAGTCTTGCCCGCGACAGACCATCCTGGCCTCGGCCCTGTGCGTCGTGACCCGCCGCTCCACCGATGTGGTGGCTGTGGAAGACCCCGACGTAGCCGCTGCCCTGCATTTCATCCACAATCGGGCCTCGGAGCCGGTGAACGTCCGGGACGTGGTGGCGGCCGTTTGCGTCTCGCGGCGATCGCTGGAACTCCGCTTTCGGCGGCTCCTCGGCCGCACCATCCACCAGGAGCTGGATCGCATCCGCATCCGCCGGGCCGAGCGATTGCTCCGCGAGACCGATCTCGCTGTGCCGCAGGTGGCCGAGGCGGTGGGATACGGCAGCGCCAGTTATCTCTCACGGCTGCTTCGCAATCGCCACGGACTGACGCCCGCCCAATACCGCCGCCAATCGCGCGTGGCGGCCGCGGCGGCGCCGCGCGCAGCACGGGATTTCCCGGCCTGAACCGCGGACTGCCAACCCGGCCGGGAAGCCAGGAGCGGCGGTTCACGGGGGCCAACCTAGGGCTACAGCCCAGGGTCGTTCGCTTGGCGGGACACCCTTGCTTTGCTGGACTTCTTGTCGCGATTGCCTTGCTGGACTTCTTGTAGTGATGGGACATGACGCCTCACAATCCAGGCGGCGCACATCATGCAATTGGGCGGATGTCAGCAGTGTCGTCCCAGGCACCCACGCCAAAACCAGGCCGATCGCGCCTGCTCAGGTTGCATTCTGTGCCGCGATGGGCCACCATCTAGTAAGGCCAGTTTTCCAGGGAGGATCGCGACCCATGCTGACCGTGGTGTGTCCCTCTTGTCAAAGCAAGTTGCGCGTGCGGGAGGACTTTGCCGGAAAGGCGGGCAAGTGCCCCAAATGCGGTGCCATCATCCACGTACCCCAAGCGGCGGAACCCTTGCCCGCGGATTCCCGCCGCCAGCCCGTCGCCGCCTCCCCCGGGGCCGATTCCAACGATGCGTTCCCCGACATTGAGGCAGCCGATCGGCTGATCCGCGATTACCATTACCTGATCCTGGATCGCACCGGGTTGGTGGCGACGTGGGAAAACAACGGCCAAGGGTGGATGATCCGCTCGGGAACCACGTTCGTCCGCGCCATCCGCAATGCCGACAAGCTCCCCGGCCAAGGCGACTTCAAGCTGGTCGAGCTGCAAATCCTCCACGGCGAGGATGGCTCCCACCGTTTGAGAGGCCTGGCGGTCTATCAACTGGCTCCCCGTTATGCGCTGACGCGAATCGAACGCGGGGAAGACGCCCTGCTGCAAGCCATCCGTGGGCCGGGATCGCTCAACAAGGAGCAAAAGTCCGCCGTGTTTACCTACATCCGCCAAAAGTTGATGCGGCCGATCTGGGAAGACCACGCGGAGCTGATCGACTACCTCACGAACCTGGATTATCATTCGCCCGGCATCTCCCCGCACACGCACACCTTTGTGACATGACAGGTGTGACGTGGCAGGCCGCGGCGAACCTCTCCCGTTGCCCTCCCCGACGACGCGGCGCGAAGAACATCTTTCGTGGCAGAACAGGCAAGCGGCCACTTCCCGTGGCATGAACAGGCACGCCGCGGGCAGGTCGGCACGATGGTCGAGGAACGTCCGCACGGCAAAATCCATGGCGACGTTCCCCTCTGCCTCGCGACGAGTACCCCTAGGAATGGCACGATCCGGCGCCCAGCAAAGGAGCTACTCCGCTTGCGATTCGGCTGTTCGGCGTTTGAGTTGCGAGAACAGGCGACGGAACTTGGGACCACGTACCGGCCGGTCCGACTTGTGCTGCGGCTCCTGGAGTCCGCTCGGCTCATCCTCGGAATCTGCGTGGGCGTCGAAGATCAGCACTTCCGCGATCCCCGCCTCGTTTGCGGACGTCGCTGAACGATCGTCTGGGAGATCGTCTTGAGGGATGGGGATGGCGCGGAGGCTGGGCTGGCTGGCACGATCCCCCGTTTCGATCACAATCTCCATCTCGTTTGCAGCCATCGCCTCCAAAGCCGGCGCGTTGGCAGGCGGACTCTGGTTCGTAGGGCTAGCCGCGGGATGCCTATCTGCCGCTGGCCCCCTCTTGCGGATCGGTTCGCCCGTGACCCGGATCACCTGCTGGAACTCTTCCTCGAAGGGATTGCCCCAGTCCTGAAAGATCAGCTCCACTTCCGTCTTGGTGGAGGGCGGAGAGAACTCGTGCTGCAACTGTTCCACGGCCCGGGCTGCCGTCTCCAGATGCCGCAGGGGATCGCTAGCGACAGATTGGGCGACGTCCGCCGGGGAGTCGGCCTCGGACTCGATGGCGCCGGTGGGAAAGGCCCCGCTCGGTCCGCCGACCTTGGGGCCTGGACCATGAAATCGAGGCTGGCTCCCCTCCCGGCCTCCTGCATCCTCAGCGTCGCCCGTTTCGACCTCCGCGTCGAGATCTCCCGCAAATTCGGACAACGGCGGCATCGCATCCCCCTGTTCATCCCCAGGAGGAAGAGCGATCCCGTGTTCGTCGGGCGGTACAACGTCGCAGGCGGCCTCCCCCAGATCACTGGCCAGGTCGTGGGTCGGGCCGGACTCATTCCAGGCGCCGAACTCCACGACCTGCGATTGTCCGGTCTTCGTGGAAGCGGATGTCTCCCAAGGCATGGGGAGCTGTTGCAGGTCGCTCCAGGCCTCTTGAATCAACTGGGGCGAGAGCTGACGGGCTTCGTCGGCGAACGCCAGGAGCAAGGCGTGGTCGCAAATCTGGTTGATCAGCCGGGGCACCCCACCGGAGGCGTGATAGATCGCCGCCAAGGCCTCTTCCGAAAAGATTTCATCCGCGACCCCGCCACAGTGACGAACCTGCTCGCGGACGTAGGTGAACGTCTCGGCCCGGCTGAGGGCGTCCAGATAGCAGCGTGTGGCGATTCTCTGGCTGAGAGACTGGAGCCTTCCCGCCGCCAGCTTCTCCTCGAGCACGGTACCGCCGGACAAGAGGAGTCGCAACGGCGGTTCCTCGCCGCGGGCCAGGTTGAGCAGCAAACGCAATTCGTCGAGAAGGCGAAGGGGCAGCGTGTCGGCCTCGTCGATGATCAAAAGCAGGGGCCGCTCCCGCTCCTCGCTCAGCAGGTAATCCATCAGGGACAGACGAAGCTCTCCATCATCCAGGCCTTGGTAGGGCCGCCGCAGCTCGAAGAGGATGGCCTGGAACAAGGCCCGACGCGAGGGTACCCGCCCCACGGCAGGCATGACCAGCTCGCAGCTCTGGCGCAGGTCCGCGCCGACCACACGGCAGAGCAGCGTCTTGCCGGTACCCGCCGGGCCAACGATCAGGCCTACCCCTTCGCCCCGGGCCAAACAACGCGTCAACTTGGCGCGGTGCTCTTCCATCGTCTCCAAGGAGACGTAAAGCCGGAGAGACGGCGCGGCTGGGAAAGGGCGGCGGTGAAAATGGAAATATTGCTCGTACATGCGTCGCTTGCGTCAGTCTTCGCTGGTTCTGTTATGGGAGCCATCCGCGTGATCCGCGCTGGGACCAGGCGGGGCGCTAGACGCCATCCCTTCTTCGCTAACGTGGTTCTCTAACGTGGCCTCTCGCCACACGCTGGGCGAGGGGCGGGGATAGCGGCTGGGCGGAGTCCGCTCGCCAGGACCGCTGCGTTAGTGGTTCGCCAGAGTCCACTGGCTCGGACCGCTTGGATGACAGTTCGGCAGCAGGCGCCCCATCCGGTTCCCGAAAACCCGTCCAAATCCAACCGGCCGCGATGGCCGCCAGCAGACCCAGCGCCGTGGCCGTCACGCCGCGAAGTCCCCAGCTCGAAGTTGGGCCGCGCGGCGAGGCGGCCTGGGACTCCCTGGGTTCTCCAGGCGACGGCTTGTTGACGGCCAGTTTTTCTGCCCGGGCCGCGTCCACAAGCCGGTCCCAATCGCGGCGCATCTCCGCGGCGGAGGCATCCTCTTCCTGGAGAGCGGACCGCCAGGCCCGCTCTGCCGCCACGGTTTGCTCCAGCAGGGAAGCCAGCGCCGCCTCATGGGCGGCCAATTCGCGTAGTGCCTCATGGAAGGCCAGTTCCCCGTCCGAGGAAGACGCGTCTTTTGCGTCCGTCTCAGCAAGGGCCTCTTTTCCCACGGGCGGTTGCAAATTCAGCGCAGCCAGATCGCGGGCATCGAGGACCCTCATCTCAACGCCTCCCGACGCTGCACTGGGTGGGCCTCCGTCCCACGTGAATTCCCCCCCGCTGCCGATCTGCCGCTCGAGCTGCCGGATTTCCGCCTCGATCTCGCCAATGGCGGTCTCCAGTTGGACGACGTCGGGGTGCGACGGCGTCCGCGTGGTCAGGAGTTGTGCTCGCTCCGCTTCCAGCCGGGATAAATGACTGTGCAAAATGGCCAGGCGTTCCTGTTCCGCGCTCGTTTTCCGCGGTATTTCCGTCTCCGCCGTTCGGGGAGTTGGGGCAGCCACCCCGCCCGCTTTCGACCGTTCCGCCAGGAGAATCGAGCCGCACTGCCGGGTTTCGCGGAGCAGGGCCACATGTTGCCCGAAAAAAGCCTGAATCTGTGCCACAAGAGCGGTGTATTCGGCTTGGGACGCTTGCAGCTTCCTGCGCGCGGCGAGCCAGGCATCCCGGTGGGCCTCAGGAATGCTTTCGCCTCCCTGGACGTGCTTCAAACCTGCATCGGCAAGCCCGGCATCCGTCGCTCTATCCGCCGCTCCACGAGGGCCGATCGCGCCTTCGTTTCCAGCGTTAGTGCCACCCACCCCAGAATGTGCCGCGGCATCCGCTGCCGCATCTGCCACGCCAGAAGCGATTTGAGTCGCGGGAGCGGAGGCGATCTCGCCGGGCCGAGAAAGCGACATGGCCAGCGCGTACGTCGTGATCAGGGCCGCTCCCCGGATGATCCAACCGGCTGGATCCCGGGCCAATCGCCCTGCTGCACGCGCGTTCGATCTCTTATTGCGAACCTGCATCATGCTATCGCTGCCAGCGCCACACGCGCCCCGGATCGCCGCATGAACCGCGGTTTGTCGGGTATATAATGCGGTCGGCCTCCCGCACCGGACGAGAGTCGCTCCTCAGCCGGAATCGACTTTTCCTGGATTGAGCTTTAGACCGTTCATTTGGGCCGTCCCGGTTTTACCAGTCAGCGAAACTTTGCCAGATTCGACCGTACAGGATGCACAGGATCACCGCCTCAAGCGGCCACACATGAACGAAAAACAGACAAGAACGGGGAGATGCGCAAGTGGGGTAATGTCGTCTGCCGATGGTCAAGCCATGCCGACGCAGGAGTGCGGGAATGTTTGGCAAATCTTCCGGCGCAATCGGGAGCCGCCTTCCCGCTGGGAACTTAATCAGCGCAAGGTCCGCTTGATTGCTCGATGTGCCCAGCGTAGCCTGATATGCCCAGCATATCCTGCGAGGCGATATTCCTATTGCTCCACAAGGCGAAATTTCCGCTACGAATTTCCGCTACTACAAATTGTCGAGCCAAGCAAACAGTCCTGGGCTGTAGCATGACGCGATCGGATTTCGGCGAGTC
>DYLS01000002.1:25653-33957 GCA_020721965.1 Blastopirellula marina
CGGATTTCGGCGAGTCATCTGGTTTCGGCGAGTAAAGCGAAAAAATGTTTCGTATCAAGATCTGTGGGATTCGCAGTCGAGAGGCGGCTGAAGCGTGCATTGCGGCGGGGGCCGATGCCGTGGGCCTCAATTTCTACCCCAAGAGCCGCCGCTTCATTCTGCCGGATGAGGCCGCCGCCATTTCCCGCGCCATTGCGGGAAAACTGCTGCGGATTGGCGTTTTCGTCTCTTCGTCCCCGGAGCAAATACGCGACCTGGCCGATTCCGTGGGCCTGGACGCCGTGCAGCTCCACGGGGAGGAACCGCCCGAGACCCTGGCCGCCTTGCAGCCTTGGCCCGTCATCAAGGCGTTTCGGGTACGAGACTCCTGCCGCATGGTGGGCGACTACTTGGAGGATTGCCAGGCGCTGGGTGTGCTGCCCGCCGCCGTCCTGCTGGACACCTGGGCAGCGGACGCGCCGGGCGGGACGGGCAAGACCTTCGATTGGTCCACGGCCTCGGAATTCGTGCGAAATCACCCCAATACACGCGTCGTCTTGGCTGGCGGCCTCCGCCCGGAAAATGTGGGCGAGGCCGTTCGCATCGTCCGGCCATACGGGGTGGATACGGCGGGGGGAGTGGAATCACCGCCCGGTGAAAAATCGCCCGACTTGATCGCCGCATTCGTCCAGGCCGCGCGATCGGCCTTGCTAGGCTCCCCGCAATAGTGTCTTGGCGGATGCCCCCGAAAACGATCAGGCACCTAACCACTCAGGGCGCCAGGCGGCGGTATTCCCTCGGGACGGCCGCCGGATTCGGCACGCCCAAACAGCAGACCGGGCGCGTGCGT
The DNA here is from genome assembly GCA_020721965.1 of Blastopirellula marina. Taxonomy (GTDB): domain Bacteria; phylum Planctomycetota; class Planctomycetia; order Pirellulales; family Thermoguttaceae; genus Thermogutta. Next base: position 26,483 of record DYLS01000002.1, read on the forward strand.
CGGCCTCTTTGCGGCCTGCGGACAATCCTTCGATTTTGCAATCCTGCCACTCGCGAGACTCCCGAGACTCCTGACGCTCCTAGCACTCCTGACGCTCCTGCCACTCCTGGCACTCGTCACGCTCCCTGACCTGGACGTCCCGCGCTCATCGTGCCCAAGCTCTGCGTTTCGCGCCGCGGCGCGGAGCATTCCTTCGACCCCGTTGTTGGCATGGCAGCCTCAATGCCAGTGCAACAACCGAGATTCTTTCACGGCACACCGCGGCTGGCAAACTCAGCACAGTTCATGCAAGGCACAATTTGGCCGCACACTTTCCATAGTTTTCCGACGCCGCAAATTATGCATACCGTTTGATTTCTCCAATATCTCCATACCTCCTGCCCGATGTTTCTTACGGCGGACCTCAGAAATCATCCTCACCTCGATCCCACTACCTTCCTTCCCGCCGCGGATGTTGGCGCATCGTTTTCATCGAAACCTCTAACTCATTGGGGAGGACCCAAGATGGCGAGACACTGGTTTCCCGGCACTGTGTTCGGATTCTGTAGCGGAACCTTACTGATCATCGGACTTACCTCTCTGCGAACCGACCATCCAGCCATCGCAAAGCAGGCGGCCTGGTCTCCGGCGGAAACCCACGACTCGATCCAAGAACAAAATCCATGGCTGGAGTCGGACGAGGCCTGGAGCGAATCTCGGGAGGATTCCGACGACGCCCTCGATGCGGAGCCGGCACCTGACCCCGCCAACGACGAACTGGCTCCAGCAGGCTCCCACGGCCAGCGCGAGAACGTCGGCGAAAACGCGATCGTTGGCGAGACAGCGTTTCCGAACCCCACCGGCCTGGAACTTTACCCGACCGAGCGATTCTTCTCGACGCTCCCGGAATTTCGCTACCGGTATCTTTTCCAAGCCGACGATACGCTGGGCCTCTCTTCCTCCGATCCAACTCCTGCAATCACCGGCGAGGATGCCGTGTCCCAAGCAGAGGGCACGCTCGGGTCGCAGCGCGAGGACGCGACGGGAGACGCGGTCGGGCTAGCGGGCGAGCCGCTGAGCGATGACCCAGGCTATGGCTTCCACGACGAGTATGGGCCGACCGACCAGCACCCGGCCACCTTGGCGCAATCGGACGAGGCGTCGGAGGTCCCGCCGTCCGCGGAGTTCCGGGATGTCTGCGCCCCCGAGGCGATGCTGGCCGGACCCAATGCCTCCCAAGATGCGACGGACGCGGAATCTGAGGACTACGACGAGTCTGCGGAATACGACGCCTATGAAGAGTCGATGGGATACGACGACCTTTGCGATGACTATTATGAAGAGGCCCAGCCGGGGGAACTCGTGGGCCGTCGTCCGCTGTGGGCCCGCCGACGGCCCGTGCCGCCCGCCACGGCAGCCGCGGCCGGTGACGGCGAGATGCCAGCCGGTAATCGCGCAGTCGTCTTTCCGCAGCCGGGGCAATTCGCCGCCGTCCACCGCGAAGAGGACTGGGAGGCCCGGGTTGCCGAGGCCTGGCTCCTCACCCAAAACAACGCCTCCTCGTCACAAGTGATGGACAGCCGATCCGGCTTGGCGGGCGAATCCCTGTCGGTGGACGAATCGGTCGGGCAGGAACGTGAGGATCGTTCGGCCGGCGCCCCAAGCGACGCCGTTCCAATCGACGAGGTCTCCGTCGAGATCGGCCCGTCCGCCGACGAGACCGACAATGCCGCCGATCTCCCGCCGCGGGGCGAGATGGAGGCGGGCTCGAACGAGCGTTTGGGAACGGTTTTGGAAGGCAAAAAGAGCGGTGAGGCCCCCGTTCCATCGCCAAACGAGGCATCCGAGGAAGTCGCCCCTGTTTGGGACACGCCCATGCACGGGGAGCCGGGCGAGGTCCTGCCGTGGGAGGATGCCGTGCAAGGTACCGCGGAGGAGACCGTCGAGCTGTCGCCGGTAGAGCGAGATGGAGAGGAGACGGCTCACGACGCCGAGGCTACGCTTGCGCCGACCAACGAGACCGCGTGGGACTGGGATCGACCCGGCTACTCGCCCTCCACGGACGGCGACGCGGCAGACCACATCTATCTAGGAGATTATGCCCGATACCCCAAGTACCAATATTACCTGTTTGAGCAGGACAAAGAGGGGTATCAAGGGTCGGAAGGGAGGGGCGAGGCCCTCCAGGAGGCCGATGCGGCGGATAGCGTCCGCGTGGAGGTCGTGCTGCCAGCCGTGGTGCGGGCGATCGACTCGTTGCCGGCGATCTGGAAGCGATCCCTGAAGGAGGCCCGGCAGACCTTGGCCCAGCATGTCGCCCGCCTCTTGAATTGGCCCCGGACTGCCTTGCGATCCCACAGCGGCAGCGTCAAGTAGTACTACAGCGCAAAGTCCCCCTGATTGCATGATCTGTCCAGCATATCTTGGGGGCCATTATGTCCCAACATTACGAAATGTTGAGCAAAACGAATGACCTTGCGCTGTAGTAGTAGTCCGCCGCGCCTGGTTGCCGCCCACGGCTGACGACGCGCCCCGCCGGCAACCTCGGTATGTGGCAGCCGCGTCGGTGACTTCGGCACAGCTTCGGTAACTTCAACACAGTTTCGGTAACTTCGGTATAGCTTCGGTGACTTCGACACAAGCCGCGGGGCGCCTGCGGCCACCGCACAACCTGCCAGGGTAATCTGCAAGGGGCGGTGCCCAACGAGCAGCCCACGCGACCGTCGATCAACGGCACGGCGGAGGGATGGCGTCCGGCCCAGCGTCCCGGGCGTCCGTTCCCCCGCCGAAGCTCGCTTTGTTAAGCGGTTTTATTGGTTGTTGAGGGTCAGAGGCCAGGTCGCGAGCGCCTCCACAAACTGAAATCCCGGATCTGAAATCTGAAACCCTGGCTTCGAAATCTGAAATCTGAGATCCCAGATTTGAAATCTGAGATCCCGGCTTTGAAATGCCTGGAGCTTGATCCGTCGGCCTGGCCCCGCGATCCCAATCCGTGGTAGGTGTAGCGGCTATACGCTCCGCGATCAACCGATCCACTCTTGCCCCCGCCTGGAAGTCGAGAAAAGTCCGCGAAAACGCGGATGGGGAACTTCGCCTCCAGAATCGGCGTCAAAATCGCGGGGAGAGGGCATCGTGCCCTGGAGAATGGTGAGGCCCCGCAGCCCAGAGGCCGCGCAGCCCAGAATATTAGTAGACGCCGTGCTCCAGAGGACCTGGTCGAAAATACCTCGGGGCGGTGGGAATCGGGGGCTGGCAGGGGACGGCAACAATCCTGTCCCATCCTTCCCATCTTTCCAGATCGAAAGTTTTTACTTGGCAAACGCAATCTGTCCAAGCTACAATGGGCATAGCCCCTTAGTTGGTAATCAAAGGCGTTGACCTCTAATCTGTTTCGGCGCGTAGGTCCCAGGGGGAATCGCCGAAGGCGCGTGTTGAAGTCGGAGAAACATGATCATGTTGCAAGTGCGTCCCATCCTGCTGGTTCCATGTTTCGCCTGGATGGTCCTCTCGCTTGGGGTATCGGTGCACGCCGCGGCACCGCAAGGGAACCTGGAAGTATTCCAGGCCCCGGACGGTGCGGCCTATTTCGCCGCCTCGCTGAAGGCGGATGCCTCCGTGCTCCAACCGGTGGACTCGCACCACGTGGTCGTCTTGGTGAACACGTCCGCGTCGCAGTCGGGCGAATTCCGCCAGATGGGTTTGAGCGCCGTCAAGAATCTCTTGGCCAAACTCGGCCGCAACGACAAGGTGCGAATCATCGCCGTGGACTTGAAGGCGGTGCCGATGCATGGCGACTTCGCCGCGCCGGGCAGTCCGGAGTTGGAAGCCGCCTTGGCCAAACTCGAGCAGCGCGTGCCCCTTGGGGCCTGCGACTTGGAGGCGGGACTGAACACGGCCGCAGCGGCTTTTGAGGACGTCCCGGTCCCAGGCCGGGCCTTGGTGTACATCGGTGACGGCTTGAGCCGCGCCAACCTCCTGCCGCCAGACCGCATCGGGGCGATTTGCAGTCGGCTGCAAAAAGATCGCATCCCGGTCAGCAGCTTCCTGGTTGGCCCACGCTGGGACGCCCCGCTGATGGCCACGATCGCCACCCACAGCGGCGGGTTGCTATTGCGGGACGCCGAAGACGCGACCGCCGATTCGGTGGCCGCCGAGCTGGCAGCCGGGATTGCCGCTCCCATCGCCTGGCCGACTTCCGTGGCTTGGTCCGGTCCGGTGGGTGACGTGTTTCCGAAAACGCTCCCCCCGCTTCGCGCTGACCGCGACACCGTGGTCGTGGGCACGTTGAAGGCGCCGGAGGCCCTGGAGGTCCAGGCTACTTTTGGCGACGCGAGCTTGACCTGGACGTTGCCCGCCACGGAGTCTCGCCCGGACAACGCCTTCCTCGTGCAACTCGTCGAGGCCATCCGTGCGGGTGGGGGGATCGCCGCCCCCATCCCAGGCACCGCCTTGCTGCGGGAGCTGGCCGAGGAGTTTCAGATTGGCTCGTACAACCTGACGGAACTTGCCGAGCAGGCCCTGCAAGTGAATGATGTCGCGTCGGCACAGCGGATTGCGGAAGAGGCGGTCCGGCGCGATCCGCAGAACCAGGCGGCTCGCAATATCCTGGCCCGCATCACCCAGATTTCCCAAGAGTCCGGCGAACAGCCGGCCGCCAACCCGGGCCCCAACGCACCGGCCGACCCAGCGGCTCCCCAGAAAGAGGCCGATCTGGTCTTGGGTGCTGCCGCGCCCGCGGCCGATGATGCCGCGCCGCCCGGCCTGATTGCCCAGGTCCTCAAGGACCAGACGGTAATCGTCCAGGCTGTAACGCAGGATGTCCGCGTGCGGTTGAACGAGGCCCGGAAACGCATGGCAACCGACCCCGAGGCCGTTCTCCAGGATCTGAAGGAGTTGCTGGATCAAGTTTTGCGGACCCCGGATCTCCCTGCCGACGTGCGCGATCAGTTGGCCGATCAAGTCCGCACCGGGATTCGCCAGGCAAATGCCCGGATTATCGAGTGGAACGAGCAGCAGCGGCGGGCGGCCGCCCAGGAGGCTCAGGCCCTGGAGCAAAAACTGCTGACCGAAAGTCTGCTGGCGAGAGAGGAAAAGCTGACGCAATTGATGCAGCGATTCGACTCGCTGATGGAAGAGGGGCGGTACGAGGAGGCCGAAGTCGACGCTGCCATGGAGGCGGTGAAGCTGGCCCCGGAAAACCCCGTCATGAACCTGGCTCAGCGGATGGCCAGCCAGGAGGACAATTTCGAGAAGGCCATGGCTCTCCGCGAAGCCCGCAAAAAGGGCGTGCTCGACACCCTGTATGACGTGGAAAAGTCGCACGTACCGACACCGGACGAGCCGCCGATCTTGTATCCGCCCGCCGAAGTATGGCAGGAGCTGACCGCCCGACGCAAGGATCGCTATAGCTCGATGGAGCTGGCCAGCGACAACGCCGCGGAGCGCAAAATCGCCTCGGAGCTCCGCCGTCCGACGGAACTAGACTTCGCGGACACGCCGCTCTCGGAAGTCGTGGATTATCTCAAGGATCGGCACGGGATCGAAATCCAACTGGACAACAAGGCCCTCCAAGCGCTGGGCGTCGAGAGTAGCACACCGGTGACGAAGAGCCTGCGAGGGATCTCGCTGCGATCCGCCCTGCGCTTGTTGCTCCGCGACTTGGATTTGACTTATGTCATCAAAGACGAAGTGCTGCTGATCACGACCCCAGAGCAAGCCGATACCGACCTCGTCCTCAAGGTCTATCCTGTGGCCGACCTTGTGGTGCCGCCGAACGCGATGGGCGGAGGGATGGGCATGATGGGCGGCATGGGAATGATGGGTGGTATGGGAGGATTCGGCGGTGGCATGGGCGGCATGGGTGGCTTCGGTGGAGGCATGGGTGGCTTCGGTGGAGGCATGGGTGGCTTCGGTGGAGGCATGGGTGGCATGGGCGGATTCGGCGGCGGCATGTTCAACGTCCCGAACGCCGGTAACAACGGCTTCCGCGCCTTCAGCGTCCATGACGACCTGACACTTGCTCCTAGTGGCAAGCCCCGTTCCGATACCGCCACGGCATCCTCGCCCCTCTTGGAGACGGCCGATCGGATCATTGCTGGTCAGATCGACGCCCCATCGGACTCGGTCTGGGATCGGCACTTCCAAGAGCAGCCGAAACCCGCCGAGGTACGCGAGGCCGTGCGCCGCTTGCTGTCCGCCCAAAAATTCGACGCCCTTTTGGGCCTGCTGGGTGCGACGTTGCGGCACAGTTCGCCCGAGCCGTGGATGTATGAGGGGATGGCGCTGGCCCTGGAAGCCGCGGGCAAACCCCGCGAGGAGATCGAGCGGGTATTGATGTCGGCCGCAGATTTCGCCGTGGAGCCTATCGACCTCCTGGCCCTGGGGATCCAATTGGAACACCACGGCCTGGACGCTCGGGCCTTGAGCGTCTACCGTCAGGCGTCCGCCCTGGCACCGCAATGGCCGGAACCCTACGTGGCAGGCCTGAAAGTCGCACAGAAGCTGCAAGACACCGAGGGCATCCAATGGGCCACCGTGGGCATCCTCAGCCAGGCCTTGCCGGAGAAGCATCAAGACGTGTGGTTGAATGCCCTCCGGACCGCCAAGGCCACCCTGGATGAACTGAAGGCCAAGAAACTGGACGCTCAGACAGCGCGATACCAAGCCGCCTTGGACGAGGCCGTCGCCCGAGATTGCGTCATCGAGGTCTCCTGGCTGGGTGACGCTGATGTCGACTTGATTGTGGAGGAACCGGCAGGCACGCTCTGCTCGTTGCGCAATCCGCGGACCAGCTCGGGGGGCGTGCTGCTGGGCGATGCCTCCAGCCGGTCGGTCCGCAAGGGTGACGAAGGCTATCGCGAGTACTATGTTTGCCCCCGCGGTTTCAGCGGCACCTACCGCGGCCTGATCCGTCGCGTGTGGGGCGAAGTCGCCGCCGGCAAGGTCAAGGTCACCATCTACACCCACTGGCTTACCAGCAAGGCTCAAAGCCTGACCAAGATGGTGGAAATGAAGGATGATGAGGCAGTGATTCAATTCGAGCTGGCCGATGGGCGCTTGCAGGCCCCCTTGAGCGAACAGATGCTGGCCTCGGCGGTCACGAACCATCTCGAACTTCGCAACCGTATCCTGGCGCAGCAGCTCCCGGCGGGACAGCCCCAGGTGGACCCTGCCGCGATGGCCTCTTATTACGAATCCCGCTCCGACGGCGCCAATCTGGGAGGGGCTGGCGGCGTCTTACCGTTCCTCCCAGTCCGAGGGGGCGCGGTAGGATACGCCCCTCAGGTTACAGTCGTGCCTGAAGGCGCGTTCATGATGACGTCGGCCGTGGTCTCCGCGGATCGCCGCTACGTCCGCATCAATCCCGTGCCGTATTTCTCTGCCATCACCGAGGTCAATACCTTCAACTTCATCACGGGCCAAGGTGGTCAAGGTCTCGGTGGAACCGGCGGCCAGGGTTTTGGCGGCATGTTTGGGGGCGGCGGCGGCTTCGGCGG
>DYLS01000002.1:34057-46331 GCA_020721965.1 Blastopirellula marina
GGCGGCGGCGGCTTCGGCGGTGGTGGCTTCGGCGGCGGCTTCTTCTGATGCCGTCCCCCTGCTGACCGCGGCCAGTCCGCTTGTCTCATGACTACCAATCTGACCGAATGGGAGCCTTCAGCACTGTCTGGAGGCTCTTTTCGTTCGGGCTGTATTCTCCTGCCCGTCGGCCTGCATTCCCCTACCCTTCGGGTCGTATTCTCGCACCCTTGCCCAAGATAGTACTACAGCGCCAGATTGTGCGCCTGGCTCAACATCTTGCGATGACGGAACATATCGCCCGCAAGATATGCTGGACACATGATGCAATTAGGCGGACTTTGCGCTGTAGGGATAGGTAGGAGGTCGTGCTCCCGCCTATCACGTTCAACGTACTCCGCTCCATCACGTTCAACGTACCCCCGTTTATCACGTTCAATCGTGTCATGCGGGGCGCGGACCGCTCCCTGGCCCACTCGCTTGATCCGATGGCGTCCGCGAGCGCCTCCGTGGAAGGGCGGCCAGGATGGCCAAGTGCTGCGTTTCGACCTCGTGCCGGACGAGGTTACCGGTCGCCCGCTCCCCTCTTCCTTGGACCGGCTCTTCCCAAAAACCGTTAAAACTTCTAGAATCCGCGAAATTTAGCAACTCGCCCGTTTGCTGTGGTAAAATGCATTAGGGAGTGACGACGTTTTCCTTAGGGTCAACAGATTGTACGGCGGGGGAACCTGCGGGGAACGGGATGTGACCACGTCAGGCCGGGCGTCCTTCCTCACGGATCGGCACGGACACTAGCGGTTGCGTTGCTTTCCCGTGCTGGTACTGCTTCCCGAGCCTTGCTACTCGTCTCGCAGGTCTTCGATCTTCATTCGCGATGCCCATAGAGCGATGAGAAGATGATGGTTCAGTCGGCTAGTCCGGGGGTTCCGCGGGGTCTTTCGGCCCGATTCGGGTCGGCGCCGCTCCGGTTGTGGCTGACTACCTTGCTGATTTTTCTCGCGGGGGCAGCAGGCTCCTTCGCCTTGTGGCGGGCCAACATCCAGCGCGAAACCGGCCGCATTGCCGCACAATGCCAAAACCAGTGCCGCGCGCGGGTCCAGTTACTGGACTCTGTGATCAACCGCGATGTGGGGCTTCTCCACTTCCTGGCTGCCCTCTACGCCGGATCGGAAAGCGTCGAGCAGTGGGAGTTCTCGGCCGCCTGCGATCTCCTCTTGTCCCAATACTCCGATGTCTCGTTCGCGGCCTGGGTACCCATCTTTCGCCCCGACGATGTGTGGAACTTCTATCAAGCGGCCGATCTCGACGGCTCGCTCGATCTGGATCTGTGGGAGCTGGACACATCCGGACGGCGTGTCCGCGCGGCAACTCGGCCACTGCACATGCCGATCCTTTTCATCGAGCCACGCCGTCTGGTCGATGGGACGCAGGGGTTCGACCTGGCTTCACGCGAGGACCTTTTCGACGCCGTCCTGCACGCCGTCACCGAAGGCCGAATCGCCTCGCGGCTGGTTGCCGATCTGCCCATGCTCCGCTCATCGGACGAGGACCGCGCGAATGCCGCGAAGCCGCCGGCGGCCCGGCAGGAAAACGCCGCCCCAAGCTATCTTCTCATCGGTTGGCCGGTCTTTCCATTCCAATACCTGCCCGACGAACCGCCGGAACGGATCAATCAAGTTTCGGGCGTTCTGATCGTGGCAGTGGATATCCCGGCCCTCCTGGCACCCTTGACCCATTGGTGCCGTGAGCAACAGATCGATCTCTCGCTGGTCGATGCGTCGGCCGATGGCGAGGGGGAGCAGCGGCTGGCCACGGTCGGCGACTGGTCGCCTCTGCGGCTGTGGGACGCAAGCGTGATGCAGTGGGATTGGAGCCGGACGATCGGGCTGCCGGGTCGGGAATGGCGAATCTCGATGCGTCCCAGTGCGGCCTATATTCAGCAGCGGCGAGGTGCCGGGGCCTGGTGGTTGCTGGGGGTCGGCTTGTTCGGATCGCTCCTGCTCTCCCTGTACGTTTACGCCTTGGGCGGCCGCGCCGTGGCCACCCAGCGGATGGTGGAAGAGCGAACGCGAGAACTCCGCGACGCCAACCGCAAATTGGAAGCGGAAATCCAGCACCGCGAAAACATCGAGAGGGGTCTGCGCGATTCCCAGGCCCTCTATTATTCCCTGGTCGAAAACCTGCCCGTGCACGTCCTCCGGAAAAACAGGGACGGGCGATTCACATTCGCCAACTCCTCGTTCTGCCATCTCCTGGGACGGCCCTTGAACCAGATTCTGGGCAAGACCGATTTCGATTTCTACCCGGCCGATCTGGCCTCCAAATATCGCCAGGATGACCGCCGGGTCATGGAGACCGGCCGGCTGTTCGAGGATGTCGAGCAGTACGAACGCGACGGCGCCCTCCGCTACGTGCAGGTCATGAAATCTCCCGTTCGCGATGCGGCGGGAAACATCGTCGGCGTGCAGGCCGTGTTTTGGGATGTCACCGATCAGATCACCGCCCGGCGGACCCTGGAACAGGCCAAGCAGGCCGCGGAAGAAGCCAGCCGTGCCAAAAGCTTTTTCGTGGCCAATATGAGCCACGAAATCCGTACCCCCATGAACGCCATCCTGGGCATGGCCCAGCTCTTGGCCCAAACACCCCTCACCGGCGAACAACGCGACTACCTTCAGATCATCAGCGAAGCCGGGGAAACGCTGTTGGCCTTGATCAACAGCATCCTCGATTTTTCCAAGATCGAGGCCGGGCGGCTGGAGCTGGAATCCGTGGAGTTCTCCCTCCGGGAAGAGCTGGGCAATACGATGAAAGCCCTGGCGCTGCGGGCGCACAGCAAGCGGCTGGAGCTGGCCTATCGCGTGGACCCCGCTGTCCCGGACGCCTTGCTCGGCGACCCGGTCCGCTTGCGACAAGTCATCGTCAATCTCGTCGATAACGCCATCAAATTCACCCGGCATGGCGAGGTGGTCGTCGATGTGGCGTGCCCCGGCAGGAGGGAAAATGATGCCGAACTGCAATTCTCGGTGCGAGACACCGGCATCGGTATCCCGCGCGACAAGCTCAGCATCGTCTTTGCGGCCTTCGAGCAGGCCGATAAGAGCACGACCCGGCAATTCGGTGGGACCGGCCTGGGCCTGGCCATCTGCAAGCGGTTGGTGGAACTGATGGGCGGGAGGATTTGGGTGGAGAGCACGCCCGACAAGGGAAGCACGTTTTCCTTCACCGTGCGGCTGCCTTTGGGCCAGGAAAAGGAGACTTGCCCGGCCCCAGCCGACCTCCGGCTCCACGGCCCGCGGCGGATTTTAGTAGTCGATGACAATCAGACCAATCGGCGCATCCTCCAGGAGATGCTCGCGCAATGGGGACTGGCCAGCGAGGCAGCCGACTCTGCGAACGCAGCCTTGAATCTGGTGGATACCGCGGCCCGGGAAGAGGCCCCCTACCAACTCATCCTCACCGATCTCGTGATGCCCGGCATGGATGGTTTGGAGTTGACCCGCCGCGTTCGGGAAACGTGGCCGCCGGAGAAAACGGCCATCGTCCTCCTCAGCTCCTCCGACAGTCCGGGAAATCAACGCGTGCTGAGGGAGTTGGGCGTGGCGGCCATCCTGAGCAAGCCGATCAAACAATCCGAACTCTATAACGCCGTGGCGGAGATCTTGGGGGTCCCCTGGCATCCGCCCGACACGGGGATGCCGACCACAACTCTTCCCAGTTTGCCCCGGTTGCGGATTCTCCTGGCCGAGGACAGCCCCTTCAATCAAAAGGTGGCCGTCACCCTCCTGGAGAAGGCCGGGCACGCGGTCGTCGTGGCGAACGACGGCCGTCAAGCCTTGGAAGAGCTTTCGCGGCAAGACTTCGACCTGGTGCTCATGGATATCCAAATGCCGGAGATGGACGGCTACCAAGCCACGGCGGAGATCCGGCGTCGCGAACGCGAGACAGGCGGGCCACGCATGCCCATCGTCGCCATGACCGCGCACGCCATGCAGGGCGATCGCGAAACCGCCTTGGCTGCCGGAATGGACGGCTATGTCGCCAAACCGATCGACCTCAAGACATTCTTCGAGGTTCTGGTGCAGGTCCTGCGGGAAGTCCGCGGAGAGGACTTCTTGCGCCGGGCAGCAGAACGGTCGGCAGCCCAGCCCTCCCCGGAACCGCACTCCGAGGCCGCAGCGACGCCAGGGCTTGCGGCAGGGCCTCAGCCCAGCGACTCGCCCCCCATGCCCCCCAGCCCCGGCCCGCCGAGCCAACTGATCCCGGAACCGCAGGGCGGTCCTGCTTCCGCGGAACTCAAGGCGGTGGCGGCAATAAGCGATGCAATGCAACCGGCAGAGAAACCGCCCACGCTCATCCGCTGGAAAACGGCGTTGGCGACCACCGGCGGCGATGCCTTGCTGCTGGCGGACCTGGTGGAAACCTTCCTCCAAGAGGCGCCGGAGCTGCTCAAAAACATCCGCGAGGGCATCGACCGCTCAGACTGGCCGTCTGCCCGGCGTGCCGCCCATACACTGGGCGGGTCCCTCCGCTATTTTGGGGTGGAAAGGGCCTCGCAAACCGCGTACGCTTTGGAAAAGCACTTGCTCCGCGACACTCCCCTCGAGGCCCTCCTGCAAGAATGGGAGGATCTCTCCAAAACGGTCTTCGCGGCAAGCGAGCCACTGCAAGCGGCAATTTCCCGAATTCGCGCCGGGGAAAACCCTGAGAACTTCGAACATCCTCCCGACGAGGCGGTTTGACCGCGGCGGGAATCCAAACACCAAACGCACACACCCATGGCCAGCAATCCTCATCCCCGCTAGCAACAACGGAGCTGCCCTATGATCAGAATCTTGGTGGTGGATGATTCGGCCGTGGATCGGCGGTTGATCTCCGGATTATTGGATCGGCTATCCGACTCCCAAGTCCATACCGCACAGGACGGCCTGGAAGCGGCCGAAATCCTCGACGAGCGGGATTTCGATCTGGTCATCACGGACATGATCATGCCGCGGATGAACGGTCTGACCCTCGTGGAGCGGATTCGTGAAAGGTATCCCCGCCTCCCCGTGATCCTGATTACGTCGCAAGGCAGCGAAGAAATCGCCATCGAGGCGCTCCGTCGCGGGGCGGCAAGCTACGTCCCCAAACGTCTGGCGGGAAAAAGGCTCCTCTCCACCGTGGAGCAGGTACTCCAAGCATCACGTCGCAGGAGGGCACACGCGGAACTCATGCGATCTCTCCAACACTGCTCGTTCCTCTTCGCTCTCGATAACGACTACTGCCATTTTGGCCCCCTGATCGAGTACGTGCAGCAGGCCTTGCAGGACCTGGGCTGGGACGATCCCGCGGAACGCACGCACATCACGATCGCCTTGCAGGAGGCTGTTTCCAACGCCATGCTCCACGGCAACCTAGAGCTTTCCTCCGAGCTGCGGGAAAGTGACGAATGCCTATTCTTTGCCTTGGCCGAGGAACGCCGCCAGCAGCAGCCGTATCGGGACCGCAAGCTCTGGGTTGAGGGAAAATTAAAACCGCAGGAGGTCGTGTTCTATGTCCGCGACGAAGGACCGGGCTTCGATGCCAGCCCATTGCAAGCCCGACTGTGCCACGCGGAGAACGTCGAAAATTGCTTCGGCCGCGGGATTCTCCTCATGCGGGCCTTCATGGACGAGGTCATCTACAACGCGACCGGCAATCAGGTATGCCTCATCAAACGGCGATCCGGTTCGCGCGAGGGAGACCAGACGGCCCCGCATCCCTCTCGGAGCTGCAACGCCTGATCCGGGAGCTTCCACCTCGGGCTGACGCCCGAGCCTCATCCGCTGGCGCGTCCCTCAACACGCAACACACAATCACGCGCCACAAGCATCCATGCGCCGCCAGCGTAAGCTGGTGGTGAATGATAACCCGAGCCACCAGCGTAAGCTGGTGGTGGTTTCAGCCGCGGATCATTCCAGCCCCTCCGTACCCGAGATGGGGATGGCCGCCCCGGTACCGCCCATCAGCCGTCGCTTGGGCAGAAAGCGTGGTTCCACGGTGAAGTTGAAGCCTACGCTGTCGCGGCCCGCGTCCACGTTCACGCCGGCGCTGACCAGGAACGACTCCCCGATCCGCGTGAGCGAGAAGTTTTGTCCAATGTTGTTCGACTCGCCCAAGTCCACCGAAACTCCCAGCGTGGACATCCATTTGGGCGACATGCGATAGGAGAATGAGGTAAACAGGACGGTGCTGTCGATTGGCCCTTGCAGGACCCGCAACCCCACATACAAATCCCCGCGCGGCGGCCGATTGAGATACGCCCCCACAGTGAATAACTTCTGGCCGGAATCGAAGAAATCGAAGAGCCCGCTGGAAGCCAGCGTGAAGCGGTCGCCCACGAACCACCGGGCATCGTAGTCCCACAGCCCCACGAATCGGCCGAAATTGTCGCGCGAAGAATCCGGAAACAGGGAGAAGTGGGTATCGAAGGTCATCCAGTCGACGATGCGGCGGGCACCGGGCTGGCCGCGTTTGGTCTGCCACCGCTGTTCCACCCCCAGCCGGATCAGAGTCAGATCGTCTGCAATCTCCATGCTGGGCGCGGTAACCCAGGATGCCATGCCGCTCCGCAAGGCATAGGTTCGTTCGTCGAAGGGGAGGGGGACGGGCGGTCCGCCGAACCCCGTCCCCGGCCCAAATGTCAACACCGAAAGCCGCCGCCGAAAAGCCTCCACGGCGTCGTCATCCAGGGGATCGTACAACGGCAAGCGGTCCATGTCGTCGCTGGAATTGGCCCAAAAGGCCTCTGCCTTGAAGGTCACTTTGTGCGCCAGTCCGTGGACATTCAAGAGATCGCTTCGGATGTAGGGATTGAAACTCCAAACGGGCAGCGATGCCCGGCCTCCCACCTGCACATAGGCCCGTTGATAATCGTCGCCAAACACGTCTTCCCCCCAATGCCCCAACTCACCCAAGGCGTAGGGGACGACCTTGACCGGGCCGATCTGGAACGGCCAGTCGATCTCTTGCCGCGTGAGGAACCGCTCGCTGTTGGTGCCCAAGGGCACACCCGATAGGGGATTCACCTCCCAGGGGAGATAGGCAAAGGCGGCGGCGTCGGCAGGGTCCTTGGGGGTCGATGCCGTCCTGAGTCGCGCGAAGCCCAGGCTGGTATGTTCGTACCACGACAAGCTGTCGTAGAGGAAGGAGGTGCCCAGCCGATAGTGGTCGAATCGCGGGAGCCATTCCGTTTGCGTGAAGAATTGGTTCAGGCGCACCGCCGCCGAAAGGCTCCACGCCGCATTGCCGTAGATTCTTTTCAGTTCCACGGTGGTGTTTTGGTCTTTCAGCTCGTCCCACTCTCGCTCGTAGAATTGCTCCAGGAAATTGCGATCACTGATCAATCCGACTTCGGCGGTCCATTGATACTCATCATCGAGAAATTGCCGATGCTGCCAAAGGAAGCGATAACGATAATCTTTCTCCGGGACGAGGGCGCGACGGCCCAGGCCGAGGTTGTCCAGGCCGTCGTCGAAGATACCCCAATAGTCGATCAAACCCGTGGTATAACCGGGCAAGCCCAGGAAGCCGTCGCGGGAATAGGTGAAGCCGCTGCCGTGGCCCAGTCCCCGATCGCTCAGGTAATCCAGGCTCAAGCTCCACTCGGTGCCATCCGGCCGGTTGCGGATGCCGAAGAGTTGATAGGCATCCCAGTTCGTGAGGACTTGCATGCCGAACACGTTGTCGTTGCGCAGGCGGATTCGATTGAGATAATAGGTAGGCTTGGTGAGGTCGCCCGCCAGCACCGGCCAATAGAAGATGGGGATGTTGCGTAAATAGACGAAATTGTCGCGGCCCGTCGCCCAGCGGCGATGAATCACGGCCTGTTGGCCGGTCTGGGGGTCGATCACCGGGTCGCCGGTAATGGTGTCGAAGACCGGTTCGGCGAAGTCTTCGAGAAACGCGGATTGGGCCTGCAAACGGTATCCCGGCACCCCCAACCGGCTGGATGTGACGAACAGGTTTTCCGCAAAAAAGCGGTTCTCATCCAATTGCTGGAGGATATCGGCGCGGAGCCTCAACAGGCCGTCGTAGTCGGGGACCGGCGTCAGCAGCTCGCTATTCAGAACGATCCCTGCCCGCCGGTTCACGTCGTAGTACATGCGGTCCGCATAGATCCGCCGATCGGCTTGGCGGAAGACGATGTTGCCTTCCATGTACACTTCCAAGGGGACATCCGCGGAGACCGCCTCGCTATCGGTCAGGTTGAGCTGCTCGTCGCCGGTGACCCAAATCACGAGGCGATCGGCCGATATGTCGATCGTGCCGAAGGGACCGGCCTCTTCCACGATCAGATTCACGCCGGCGTCGATCAACCCGATCCACCGCCCACCGTTGGGGTCGGGAAACCATTGGGCTTGGATGGGGACGCTGCTGCGGGGAAACACGCGAATCCGCCGTGTGCCACCTGGCGGCACGGGTTCGTCCGGAGCGCCCACCGCGGCGTCTTGCGTGAGATACTGGGCCTTCTGAACGGCGGAATCCGCCTCCGCATTGCGGCGGGATAAGGCCCGCAAGAAGACGGGCGGTAGCTCCGCAGGCTGGCCCGCAATCTCCAAGGCCTCCACCCCCACGTCGGACAGCGTGTAAAGGCGTCCAAAATAAACGCGCTCCTCAAATCGTGTGCCCGGACCGACACCCTGAATCAGCCCCCCCGAGCCATTCTCCATATAGGCAATGACCTTGGTGGGGCCGGTCCGTCCCCGGCTCGTGCCCGAAAACTGTGCCTCCCCGGGTACCGGCGATTCACCCGGGCTGCCGGCCGTGGTCGAAAAAGCCGTGGCCATGCTTGGCGAGTCCCCCGGTACAACGTCCCATGCGTTCGCGAGGGGGCCTGTCTCCCCGGTAGAATCCCTCGCCTCGTCCGGTGCACGATCGATCCACAGGACGGCCTCGCTACCCGTCAACGATAGCTCACCTTGAGCGATGTGGCAGTTACCGCGGAGGATCCAAACGTCGTAGCTGCCCACGCGCCAATGATTGGCCGCCTGGGCCGTGGCCTTGATGGGGGCGGAGGCCGGAGGCCGCGGAAAGCGAACATCGGTTTGCCGGAGCGCCCCTTCGCCCACGCGCCACGCCGGCGCCAGCGGCAGTCCCGGGGGTGTAGCCACCGCCGTACTCAGCCAACCCGGCAGAATCGCCCCCAACAGGGCCAAAAGGGCGCCGCCCCTACACCACCGGAAGAAGAACCGCCGGCCGCGCAGGGTCATACAGTGGCGCCCGCCCGGTCGGGGTTCGGGCGGTGCGGAACGTCGTCGGCATCCGTGCAATGCGTAACCGCTCAGGGAAATGCCATCCTTGCCGGATCAAGGGCCTGATTCACGGAGAACGTGGCCCGCCGTCGCACTTCCATGCACCGCAACCGGTGGGCCAGGTAAACAATATCACCCCCATTCTCGATCCCCTGCCATAGGATTGGGGGGTGGCGGATTATAGGGAAGCCAGAGCGATCCGATCAAGACAGCTTCCGGACGATCCCGCAATTGGCCCGGCTTCTTCGCCTCGGGCTGACGCCCGGCCTGCCCGGTTTGAGAAGGATGCCGTTTTGTCGGTGCTGCCAGCTCGGTTCCACCTCGGGCTGACGCCCGAGGCTCATCCGCTGGCGAGTCCATCGACACACAACACAGAATCGCGCGCCACTAACACGTACGAGCCACCAGCGGAAGCTGGTGGTAGTGTCAGCGTAAGCTGGTGGTGGATAACCCGAACTACCGGCGGAAGCTGGTAGTGGCGGAAGCGCGCCGTGCTTAATCCGCCCATCAGACATCGAGGTTTTGCACCTCCAGGGCGTGCCTTTCGATGAATTCCCGCCGTGGCTCCACCTTTTCTCCCATCAGGACGCGGAACATCTCGTCCGCGGCGGCGGCGTCCTCCATGGTTACCTGCACCAGCGTGCGATGGGCAGGGTCCAGCGTGGTATCGCGGAGCTCTTCGGCGTTCATTTCGCCCAAGCCCTTGAAGCGGGTGATTTGCAGCCCTTTCTCGCCCGCCGCGCGGACTGCCGCCAAAAGTCCCTGCAAATCGTCCAGCCCTTGCTCGATGTCCCCCCGACGGAAGACATAGCGGGGTTTTTCGTCGCCGGGCCTTTTCACGAGGAAGAGATCATCCAGACCGAAACCCATCTCGCGGAGGTCTTGCAGGAGATTGTTGATGGTGCGCACCTCGTGAAGCTCCACGATGTGGACGCGACCGGCCTGATCGTCCGCCTCTTCGTCGGCCGAGGGTTCCGCAGCGTCTTCCCCGTTGCGATCCGCCTGCACGACCAGGTCCTTGCCGGTCTCCGCCTCGCGCAGCTCGAGGAAGTCCTCCATTTCCTCACGCCGGACGAACCAATACTCATCCTGACCGAGAAACACGTGATAGACAGGGAGTCGGCCACTGGCAGAATCGCGCCGGGCCGCGTGCTCGCGAAGACCGATCCCCCGGCGTTCCAAGGCCATGATGGCCGAATCCAGCGCGGAGAGGGTGCGGCAAAGCCTTTCCAATTCGCCGCCTTGCAGGACACGACCCTCCCCGTACTCGAAGACGGCCTCCGCCATCCCTGCCTCCAAGAGCTGGTTTTTCATCTCCTCCTCGGTCTGCACGTAATAGACCTCTTTGCGGCGGCGAACGCGATACAGCGGCGGTTGGGCGACGTACACCATCCCCGCCTTCACCAGCTCGAACATCTGCCGATAAAAGAACGTCAGCAATAGCGTCCGGATATGCGAGCCGTCCACGTCGGCGTCGGTCATGATCACGATCTTTCCGTAGCGGCGGCGCGAAAGGTCCCACTCCTCGCCAATTCCGGCCCCGACCGCCGAAATGATGCTGCGAACCTCCTCGTTTTGCAGGACCTTGTCCTCGCGGGCCTTGTACGCATTGATGATTTTTCCACGCAAGGGGAGGATGGCTTGAAACTCGCGGATCCGCCCGCCCTCGGCGCTTCCACCGGCCGAGTCCCCCTCCACCAGATACAGCTCGCAGCGATCGACCTCCCGGCTCGTGCAATCGCGGAGCTTGCCGGGCAAGCCGCCCCCGCTCAGCGCGCCCTTGCGTTCGCGGACCAGCATTCGGGCCTTGCGGGCACTCTCGCGTGCCTCCGCCGCCAAAAGGGCTTTCTGGACGATGACCCGCGCCGTCTTCGGATTCTCTTCCAGATACTTCGCCAGGAATTCTCCCACCGCCGAACTGATGATCCCCTCGACCTCGCCGTTCCCCAACTTGGTCTTGGTTTGGCCCTCGAATTGCGGGTGGGGCACGCGGACCGCCAAGACCCCGGTCATGCCCTCGCGAAAATCCTCGCCGCTGGGCACCAGGTCCTTGAACAGGCCACTCTCGCGGCCGTACTGATTGAGCGTCCGCGTGAGTGCCGCACGAAAACCCGAGACATGCGTCCCGCCCTCCGTGGTGCAGATGTTGTTCACGTAGGAATGAAAGTTCTCGGTGTAGTCGTCGCAGTATTGCAGGGCCAGCTCGACGGACACCCCCTCCGCCTCGGTGCTCAGATAAAGCACGTCTTTGTGCAAGGCCCCGCTGCTGCGGTTCAAGTACTCCACGAACTCCACGACGCCCCACTCGAAGCGGAAAACTTCGCTCTGGCCCGTTCGCTCATCGCGAAAGTAAATCGACAAGCCAGCGTTCAAGAAGGCCAACTCCTGGAGCCGCTTCCACAGGGTGTTGTAATTGAAATCGGTGGTCTGAAAGATTTCGTGATCGGGCTTGAACGTGGTCTTGGTCCCCGTCCGCTGCGTGCCACCGATACGGCGAACGGGACCGGTCGGATTGCCGCGCTCGTATTCCTGCTGATAGACATTCCCCCCGCGGTGCACTTCCACCACGCACCACTCGGAGAGGAAATTGACCACCGTCACGCCCACACCGTGCAAGCCGCCGGACGTGTAGTAGGCCCCCTTGCTGAACTTACCCCCGAACTTCAGGACGGTCATTACCCCTTCCAGGGTGGAGATTCCCAGGGCGGGATGCGTTTCCACGGGGATGCCCCGGCCATTATCCTCCACGGTCACCGAACCATCCGCATTGATCGTGACCCAGATGTGCGTGGCGAAGCCAGCCATCGCCTCGTCCACGGAGTTGTCGACGACCTCGAAAACCAGGTGATGCAGCCCCCTCATGCCCGTATCGCCAATGTACATGCTGGGGCGCTTGCGGACGTGGTCGCGATCGCTGAGGTGCTCCAGCTTGTCCGCGGAGTACTCATCTTGCCCTGCTACCGCACGGGCGTTGACCGCCTCGGCATCCGCGTCCGACACCGGTCCCGAGGAAACCGGTCCCG
>DYLS01000002.1:46431-53728 GCA_020721965.1 Blastopirellula marina
GAAACCGGTCCCGCAGCCGCATCGCGCAAGTCGGGATGCCTGCCCTCCGGGGCCTCCGCATTGGCTGGATTGGCTTCGCTTCGGGTCACTGCGTCCGCTCGATTCAGGTCGTCCATATCACGATTCATCAATTGACTGGCGGTATGCTTTCTTTTCGCGTACAAACGCGAATCCACGAAACAATCAGGCTACCCAAGGGGGCTGGGAAAGGGAAAACCCATCAAGGGAAGGAGCAACGGCCAAGCGGGCGTGGTTCATTCGGGCAGCCCCTCGAAGTCCCCGCGGCTACCCAATCGAAACCGTAGCCCACGGATCTTCCAATCCGGCAGGCGTGACCGCAGGGCTTGCAGGAACTCGTCTCGTCGAAACATCATTTCCTGGACCATAGCCGATGTCCGGACTCGCACTTCGATGACGCCTCGAGCGGCCTTGATGGGGACGGAATGGGCCGCCGCCTCGCCGACCACCTCACGCCAGGCTGCCGTCAAACGGCGATGCTCATCGAAGCGGGCGGCACCGGTCCGGGCCAGGACCTCGCTGACCACGCGACCCAGCCACTGCGGCCCACCTCTCCCACGCTGATCGCTCCGGCCGGGCATGACCACACTCCTTGCCGATCCCATTCGCCGCATCCATCCTTGCCCCATCCGCTCCTTACACACGAAACATCAAGAGTTGCCCCCGGGGTCGAGCGGCATGATCAAGTGGTTATATCCGTCGTCGGTCGTGGCGAGCACGGCGGTGGTCGGCCCCCACACCTTCCAAGTAACCGATTTCTCCGCGTCCAAGACCCGCAGGTAATCGATTACGAATCGCGGATCCAATCGGACGGCAATCTCTTCTCCGTCGTAGGCTATGGGAAGTTCCACCCGCGACTCCCCCAGCCGCGAGCCGCGCGACGACAGCACGAGGTTTCCTGAACCGAAGGTGAAGATTATCGATCGATGATCTTCGTCAGTCATCACGGCGGCCTGCCGCGTGACCGAGAGCAGCTCCCCCACGTTCAGCTCCAAGAGGATCGGGTTCTCCTTCTTGGGAAAGACGTTCCGCCAGTTGGGGAAGCGGCCTTCCAGCAGCCGTAGCGTGACCGTCATGCCCCCCAGCCGGAGCTGAGCCGAATCTTCCTGGATGGCCAACTTGATCGGCTCGGCGCCGTCGCCCAGCACCCGTTCCAGGAGTTGCACACCGCGAAGGGGGAAAACCACCCCCTCGCCGACGGAGATTTCCCCCACGCGATCCACCGGCCCCTCCTGGATGGCCATCCTTCGCCCATCCGTGGCTACCGCGTAGGCCGTTTTTTCGCCAGGCTCGAAAAACACCCCGCCCAGGGCATAGCGTGTGCTTTGCGGGTCCGCGGCAAAGCCCGTCCGCACAATCATCTCGCGGAGCAGGCGTGCCGGGACCTGACGATAGTTCTCGGCCGTGAAGGCGGGGACCTCCGGGTATTCCAAGGGGTCGGGCGTGGGAAGCTGAAATTCGCTGCGGCTTCCCAGCAGCAAGATTTTCGTCCCCGTGGACTCCAGACGCAGCTTGTCCTCCCGCGATTCGCGAAGGGTTTGCATCACTAGGCGCACGGGAAGCAGGGCCTCGCCGGGGACCTCCTTTTCCACGCCCTCCAATTCATAACGCAAACCGACCTCCAAATCCGTTGCCTGAAGTACGCTCTCGCCGTCTTTGCAGTCGAGACGCGCGTTTTCCAGAATCGGCTTGGGCGTTCGGGTTGGCACCACGGCGGCGGCCGTCTGCAATGCCTGTAACAGCTTCTCCCGCTCAAACGTGATCTTCATGCCTCCAACCCTTCCTCAAAAATTCACGGCTTGTTTCGTATTCCCAGAACGACCAAAAGCGACTATCTGCCGCCAGAATGTCTTCCAAATCACCTATCTTAATAGACCGATTACCAGAGCTTGTAGAAAAGCGCCGTTACAACCATCGCGATTGTCGTATAACAAAATCCTTACGCTCGCTTACAAATCTTACTTATTTCCGCCGATAACCCAATTAAGACCTCGGGATTCCGCATCATCATTTACCAGGATTCACCAGATCACCTACATATTGATATCTTATTCATCTCTCGGACTCTCAGCGGGTAAACATCATCGGCTAAACAGATGACGCTTGCCCCGGGCCATGTATAGATAACAAGTAGCTTCAGCTCAGATTGGTTATAGTGCCCCAACGCAGCCTGTTGATATCCCTGCCTCTTCTGTCCTTTCCTGTGATTCTGAAGCGTTTTAGGTCGATAACCGCGCGGTGAAAACAGCGTCGATTCCTTGTTTGTTTTGTGTTAGCGTTTGTTGCTCGCTGTTTATGGATTTCTTGTTTTTAGAAGTGGTTGTCGATAACTGCCCATCCATTGACAACAGTTGACATCAGCCCTGTCTGGTCTCTCTGTATATAAAGTATCCAATGTATTTATCCTAACTAATACATTTTCTCTTCCCAACCATCCTAGATTTCTCTGTGATCTCGCCCACAGCCAGGCGGAGGGAAGGGTCGTTCTCCAGTGCGGTCTCTGCCTTGCGGAGGGCGTATGAGATCGTGGTGTGGTCGCGATTCCCGAGGATTTTGCCGATCTGCCGGAGGCTTTTGTTCGAGAGCACGGCCAGGAGATAAATTGCGGTTTCCCGGGCCTGGACAGTGCGGCGCGATCGGCTGGGACCTTTCAGCTCGGCCACGGGCAGGCGAAAGTATTGGGCCGTGGCACGCAGGATTTGCCCCGGGGTAGGCGGTGCCGGTCGTTCGATTTGTTTTACCAGGCGTTTCGCCCCGCTCAGGTCGATGGTACCTTGGCCGGCGAAAAAGGCCGCGCTGGCGGCCAGCCCCAGGATTTGGCTGGCAGGACCCCGGCACTCTTCCAGCAGGCATTCCGTAGCGGCGGGTGTGGCCTGCAATCCGTGGTGGGCCAGGGCCATACGCAGCAGGCATTGCCGGGCCTTTGGGGATGGGTACTGCACAGGGAGCGCGTAGCCTCCGCTCAGGCGTGAGCGGAGGGCCTCGCTCAGCCCCTTGAGGCGTTGGGGTGCTTTTGCACAGGTGACGGCCAAACGTATCATTCCTCGCTCTACCCAGCGGAAGATGCTTACCAGTTCCATCTCCGCCGCCGGATAATCTTGCAAGTGATGGATGTCGTCGAGGAGCAGCCAGTCTGCTGCCCTCCAAGCCCGTCGAAATGCCTCGGTGCGCCCCTGGTCGATGGCGGTAGTAAGACCTCGCACGAAGTCTGCGGCAGTGCTGGCTAGCACCGTGCGCCGCGGGAATACCGCTCGTAGCACGTCCCAAAGCAGCCGCAGCAGATGGGTCTTGCCGCTGCCAGTGGGACCATACAACACCAGCGAATAGGGGCCTGCCCTGGGCATTTCCAGCATGTGCTGCATGGCGGCCAGGACCGGCAGGTTCTCCTCGTCGGTGACGAAGGGGGAACGGCCGCCTTGTGGCATCCACGCGACTTTCCCCTCCCGGTCGTTGTCCACCAGGCACACGCCGGGTAGCACAATCTCCGCGAGCTGCGTCATCACCGCCAGACAGTCCCAATCCCGTGGTTCACGGGCCGTTTCACGGACGTTCGAACGCGACTTCACGAAGTCGTTATTTTACCACTTTTCCGGCCGGCGTGCGAGACAAGGCGCGCCGCAGCTCTGGGGGTTACGCGGGCCGTTCGCCGCGCGTTCATGATTCTCGGAGCCAGCTCCGCGCGAGGTGCGCAGCGTCCAGCGGCGGAAGGCGGTTCGTGCTACAACGCAGGGTTGCTTACTTGACTTGAGATCCTGTGGTATTGGGAAATAACACGTAGCAACGTATGGTCGGCGCATCGTCCAGGCAGGCAGCCTTTGCCATGGAGTACTACCAGCAGGAGGGGATCTCGGTGCCACAGCCTCCGGCCCAGACCCTGCCACTTTGGCAGGAACGAATCGTCGTTCTTTTGTTCCGCAGTCAACATATTTTGGGTGTCTTATCAGGATGATAGATCTTCCAGAAGGGAATGTGATGATGGCTTGCCCCGCCGTCCGTGCTGGCAATTTTGCAATTTGCTTTAACTGCTGTGATTGTTTATACTTACGCCTCTACAGGAGGGATGGTTTCGAGGGTTGCGGAGTGGGAAGCTGGCAGGCGGCCGCCGGAAGACGGCCCCTTGTTTCCCATCAAGGTTTCCCATCAGGGCGCATGATTGGCGTATGATTGAGGTGTAGGTGGCAGGGGGCGTTCAATAAATGGCATGGCAGTTGCAGGAGTTGCCCGTGTGCGGTCCGGCGAGTCGAGGTGACCTCGCCCGATTGGAGGGTTCGGCATGCGGTTGTCAGCTCCATCCCTATTGATTACGGATGACGACAGCCGTCTGCGGCAGACCCTGCGCGAGTTCCTGGAGCAACAGGGTTACGCCACGTACGAGGCGGGCGACGGGGAAGAGGCCCTGCACATTCTGGAGCGGCAATCGGTCCACGTCCTGTTGTTGGACCTGCACATGCCCAAGCTGAGTGGGTTGGAGACGCTCCGATTGGCCCGCAGAATTCACGCCGTACTGCCCTGTATCCTGATGTCGGCCGAATTGAATCCGCAGGTCATCGAGCAGGCCCGGGCCGACGCGGTCTTCGAGATTCTGGCCAAGCCGTTCTCCGTGCGGCAGGTCGTGGCGGCTATTCGCGGGGCGATGCGGACGGCGTACGATTGGTCGGACTTGGCGTGACGGCATACCGCAAAACTTGTGGCCAGCGATTTCGCCGCAGTCCCGCCCTCATCTACCGAACGCACTCCGTCTGCGGCAGAGTTACAGATTTTAGGCCAGACCTTTTCGCACAGCCCAAACCGCGGCCTGCGTTCGATCGCTCACCCCAAGCTTTCTCAAAATATTTTGTACGTGTTCCTTGACAGTTTCCACGCTGATTTGGAGGGATCGGGCGATTTCCTTGTTGGATAGTCCCAGGGCGATGTGGCGTAGGACCTGGGCCTCCCGCTGCGTGAGAAAGATGGCGTCATCTTCGATGGGCGTTTTGATCTTCATGGTCTCGGCGATCATGCCCATTTCCCCGCTCAGTGTAGGGTGCTCACGCGAGGCCGCGTTCTGAATAGCGCGGATGATTTCGTCCCGCGTGCTCCCTTTGAGGATGTAGTCGCACGCCCCAAGGGCTACCGCACGAGCCACGTAAGTCGGGTTTTGAAACATGGAGAGGATGACGACGCGCGCGGGAATCTGGCGTTCGCGCATCTTCGCCAGGGCCTCCAGACCATCGAAGTCGGGCAGGCGGATGTCTAGGAGGATCACGTCCGGGTTGGTTTCTTCGGCCTTTTCGATCGCCTCTTGCCCGGTCCCCGCCTCACCCACGATTTCAATGTCGGTCCCGCGCAACAGTTCTCGCAAGCCCCAGCGGATCATCTCATGATCGTCTACGATCAGCACGCGAATGGCCATCTTCGGTACTCCAAAAGAGCGTCATCTCTCCCGGGAAAACTTGGAGCGGCGGGAGATTTTGTGGATTAGCCCGCATGATGTCAAACGACCAAACCGACGAAAAGATGGTCCTTTCAGTGATGCATAACCATACCATAGGGTACCACAAGAGGGGCGGGTTTGGCAACCGCCACGATAGGGAAAGGGGGTAATGAATGACGGATGACCTTGTCAAAAAATCGATCATTCGTAGCGGTGGTACCGGTTTTTTGGATGCCATTTGATGACTGATACATTTCGCAAACGACCCACGTTGACTAACTTATCAGCGTAATGTAGATAATTTGCGACGGATCGAATGGGAGCGGCGTCCGGGCCGGTGTCGCGACCGACCTTCCGCTCCCTGTGAGTTTCCTTGAGGGATGAATGACCCGCTATCACGCATATCAAGCACAATCGCTCTGCACATGCCACCCACCACTACCAAACCGTCACTCTTGCTTGTGGACGATGATCGGCAGCTTCTGGAGTCGATGGCCCTCTGGCTCAAGGAGCAGGGCTATCGCGTGGACTTAGCGGCGGGGGAGTCGGAGGCGAAGGCCCTGATCGAGCGCAAGACCTACGACGTGGCCCTGGTCGATGTTCGTTTGGAGGACGGTGATGGATTCGAGCTGCTTGCCGCGTGCCGCAAGCGATGGCCGGACATGCCGGTCATTCTGTTCACGGGCTACGGCTCGGTGGACATGGCGGTGGAGGCCTTGCGGGCGGGGGCCTTCGACTTTCTGACCAAACCGCTGGTCGATGACGAGCTCCTCTTGGCCCTCCAGCGCTGCCTGAACCAAAAGCAGGTCATCGAGGAGAATCGGCAGCTCAAAGCGCAACTGGATATGCGTTATGGGCTTGAGAACATCGTGGGCCGCGACCACCGGATGCTGCGCATCTTTGACGTGATCGAGGCGGTCGCCGACTCCAAGGCGACCGTGCTGATCACGGGGGAAAGTGGGACGGGCAAGTCGCTGATTGCCCGGGCCATTCACCGCCGCAGCGGGCGCCGTGACAAGCCGTTTGTGGAGGTGGCCTGCGGCGCGCTGCCCGAGACCTTGCTGGAAAGCGAGCTGTTCGGTCACACAGCGGGGGCGTTCACGGGGGCCACGGGAGAGAAAATCGGAAAATTCCAGTTGGCGCACGGAGGGACCATCTTTTTGGATGAGATCGGCACAGCCAGCCCAGCCCTCCAGGTCAAGCTGTTGCGAGTCCTGCAAGACTATCAATTCGAGCAGGTCGGAGGGACGCAGACGTTCACGGTGGACGTGCGGGTCATCTTGGCGACCAACGAAGACCTGCAAAAGGCGGTCAACGAGGGGCGATTCCGCCGCGATCTGTACTACCGCATCAACGTAATCAACATTGAGATCCCGCCGCTCCGTGATCGGGCTTCGGACATCCCCTTGCTGGCCGAGCATTTCCTGAAGCGAATTTGCGAGGAGATGGGCAGGCCGGTCAAAACCCTGACGCCGGAGGCAGCGGCTGTTCTCCAGACCTACCATTGGCCGGGCAATGCCCGCGAGTTGCAGAATGTCTTGGAGCGTGCCGTTCTTTTGGGCCGAGGCTCGGCCATCGAACCGCAGGATTTGCCGGCCGAGTTGCTGACGCAAACCACGGGCAGCGTGGGGGCCGCCGATGCTGCCCCGCTCAAACAGGCGCTGCAACTCCCGGAGCGGCAGATCATCTTGCAAGTGCTGGAGATGAACGAGTGGAATCGTCAGGCAGCGGCCAAGGCCCTGGGGATCAACCGTACGACGCTTTACAAGAAGATGAAGCGATTGGGGATTGACGCCCCCCGCGGCGAGACCAAGGGGATATCCAGCCCGACTTCCTGTTGACGGGGATTCACCACGAGCCACCAGC
>DYLS01000002.1:53828-60611 GCA_020721965.1 Blastopirellula marina
CACGAGCCACCAGCGTGAGCTGGTGGTGGTGTCAGCGTAAGCTGGTGGTACCGAGTGCGAACGTATGTGTCGGAAGCGGGGCGCTCTGGTAGTTCTTCCACCTCGGGCTTACACCCGAGGCTCGACCGCTGGCGCGTCCATTGACACGCAACTCAGAATCCGGCGCCACTAGCATAAGCTGGGCGATAGGCTTCAGGGGCGATTCGCGGCAAGCTCTTGCACGGAGGGGAGATTTCCCGCCGCATCGAAGGGGAGGGGGCGGCAGGCGGTCAGCACGTCCAGATCTTGGCGAGCCTGGGCCTCATCCCAATACGCGGCCGAGCACTCCAGCTCGCTGAGGTGCGACGTATCCGCGATCCACATCAGGCGGCTTCGTGGAGGCGGCGTCAAGCCGATGTTGGCCAGGGCGTGGGTCAGCATCTCCCGGTCGGTCGGATAGTCGAACGGGAGCATCCCGGCCGCCACGTGCCCCGCCGTCAGGGCATTGATCCGGGTGGCGTGGAAATCCATTTGTTGGATCACCTCGGTGCGGCAAAACTCGGCGAAACCGATGCCGATGGCGTTGCCGTGGGTCGCCTCGGTCAAACCGCGGACGCAGATGTGCCGGATCCGGGGCCGTTCCGTGTCGGCCGCGTGATGATAGTGATATTTGCGCCCGATCACGTTCGTATCGATCCCCGCCCCGCTGATATCCTTCCCCAATCGGTCGATAATCAAGAGGTGGGCGTCATCGAAGGGGATCCGGGGCATCCAATCCTTGGCCAGGGCCAGGAGTTGCGGTTCTCGGGTCTCGAACTGATCGGGCAAGAGGGCCTCGACCAGGGCCGTCTCGTCGAAGGCGTCTTCCACCAGGGCCAGGCCGCAAAGGATGCGGCAGCGGGTCAAGACCATGCGGCCGACGCTCCGCACGATGCGATCGAAGCCATAGTCCTCGACGGCGCGATGGTAAATCTCCGCCCCGTGATGCTTCCCCAACCCGATCAGCAGCATCTTCATGAGACCGCTTTCCAAGGCCCCCGTGAACTGCGTATGGGGCTTGACCCGGTTCACGACGACCACGTGGTCGGCCTGCGCGGCGTAGCGGTCGAAGTGCACATCGAATCCTTCCGGGGCCTGGCCCACGATGGTGGTTTCCATTGTCGCCCGGACGGGGCAGCCCATCGTTTCGGGGGTGATGCGGTAGCGGGCGAGGACTTCGCGTTGGCCCTCGGCTGTGCCGCCGCCGTGGCTCCCCATGGCGGGGACGATGAACGGTTCCGCGCCCAATTCCTGGAAGTAGCGGATGACGGCGCGCATGATGCGGGCATAGTTGGCGATGCCGCGGCTGCCGCCCGTCACGGCTACCGTCTGCCCGCGAGCCACGCGCTGCGGGATGGCGGCGCGGGCGAACGCGGCCCGGATCGCCCCCTCCAGGTCGTTGATCCGCCGAGAGACGAAATTTTGCCGAACCCGAAATATCTGCGGAAATTCGATCTGCAACATCAATTGGGATTCCTGGGAGGTCGTAGCGGACCGTCGCCGCGGGCCGCGTTACCCGCTGCCCGCGATTCCCGAAAACTCCGCGGGACGTCACGAAAGGTTTCCTCGCTCGGCCGATTTTAGCCGCTGAAGATCGGGGCCCCGTCGCAATTCGCGAAACTGGCGATTCACGAAGCCGCGCGAAGTGCGCGGGAAACGTGCCGCGTGTCTTGGCCGACTCCCTATTGTACGCCACACCAAGCGACTGCGGTTCCCTCTCCTGGGGATGCGCGGCTTGCGCACTTGTAGGCTTTTTATGCGCAATTGTCTTGCTTGCGGCCTGCCAATCGGGCTTTTATGCTGGACAGATTGTGTTCGGGATAGCTCGGGAGATCGGCCTCTCCGCGCGCTGAGCTGGGTCGCGTACTCAAGGGTGTGCCAGTGCTGGGAGCGCGGCCCGGGCCAGTCTTTGGGCGACGGCGGTAATCTCCAAGCGGGCTCTTGCCGCTTTCGCGGCCCTGCGAGTGGTCCGCGGTGTCCCTCACGGCGGCCGCGTGGTGCGGTTCGGGAGCGGTCATCAGGCCAATGGTTGGGGTTCGAATATTGCAACGCGGGGTTGCTTGCTTGGCGCGACATCTTGTGGTGATCATCTTGTTATGATCGGATATTAGGCCTTGCACCTAATGTCTTGCACCTATGCTGGGCACATCCTGTAATCCGGCGCACCTTGCGCTGGAGTACTATGTAGCACTGGCTGAGGTCTGCCCATTTCGTGCGTGGTGTCCCGCGGGCGGTGAGCTGCTATGTGGCAAGAACTGCGAGAAAGCACGGCGGAGGCCAATCGGCGGCTGGCGGAATGGAAGCTGGCTCCGTTGACGTGGGGGAACGTCAGCGGCGTCAGCTCGGACCGAACGGTCATGGCGATCAAGCCCAGCGGCGTGCCCTACGAGGCGTTGACGGCCGACAAGATCGTTTTGGTGGACATTTCGTCAGGCTGCGTGGTAGAAGGGAATCTGCGGCCATCCAGCGATACGCCGACGCATCGGGAGTTGTATCGCGCGTTTGCCGAAGTGGGCGGCATTTGCCACACACATAGCCGATTTGCGACGATTTTCGCTCAGATGCGCCGCGGGATAGCCTGTTATGGGACCACGCACGCGGACCATTTCGCCGGCGAGGTACCGGTCACGCGACCCTTGACGGCCGACGAGGTGAGCCAGGAGTATGAAGCGGCGACGGGCCGGGTGATCGTGGAGAGCTTTCACCGACGGGGTCTGGATGCCTCGGCCATCCCCGCGGTACTGGTGGCTGGCCACGGACCATTCGTGTGGGGCGAGGGGCCACTCCAGGCCGTCGGGAATGCCTTGGCCCTGGAAGAAATCGCGGCGATGGCCTGGGCCATGGCGGCCTGCGGCGGCCCGCTCCCACCCTTAGAAGCTCACATCCTGAAAAAGCACTTTGAGCGGAAGCACGGGCCGGAGGCGTACTACGCTCAGTCGCCCGGCACAACGTAGTGGACGCCGCGCACGGCGGCGCTGCCGCCCGCTCCGTCGCCGTGCGGCTCGCGGTGGCAAGTGGAACAGGGGCCGTCCGAAAAAAGGTCATCGAGGAGATCGCCCGGCAATGATCGATCTGAAACGGTTCGAATTGTGGTTCGTCACAGGCAGTCAGACGCTGTACGGCGAGGAGACCCTAAAACAGGTGGCGGACCATGCCCGGACCGTCGCCGAAGGCTTGAACGCGGCGGCGGCGATTCCGGTGCGGGTGGTGTATCAGCCGCCGGTCACTAGCCCGGACTCCATTTTGCACGTGTGCCGTCAGGCCAACGCCCGGTCAGAATGCGTGGGGCTGGTCACCTGGATGCACACATTTTCGCCGGCCAAGATGTGGATTGCGGGACTCCGCGAGCTATGCAAACCGTTCGTGCACCTGCACACGCAATTCAACCGCGATCTGCCCTGGGACGCGATCGACATGGACTTCATGAATTTGAACCAGTCGGCGCACGGCGACCGCGAATTTGGGTTTCTGTGCAGCCGGATGGGTCTGCGGCGGACCGTAGTGGTGGGGCATTGGCAGGATCCGCAGGTGCGTCAGAGGCTGGGGGAGTGGTCGCGGGCGGCGGTGGGACGGCACGAGCTGCGGAGCCTCCGCGTGGCCCGATTCGGCGACAACATGCGGGAGGTCGCGGTCACCGAGGGGGATAAGGTCGAGGCCCAGATCGTGCTGGGCTGCTCCGTGCTGGGCTACGGTGTGGGCGATCTGGCCGCCGCCGTGCGCGATGTCTCCGAGGCCGAGATCGATCGCCTGGTTGCGGAGTACGATGAGCGGTACATGGTGGCCAAGGAGCTGCGGGCCGATGGCGCGCGGCGCGGTGACCTGCGAGAGGCGGCGCGGATCGAGCTGGGTTTGCGGGCGTTCTTGCACGACGGCGGTTTTGCGGCCCTCACGGATACCTTCCAGGACCTGCACGGCCTGCGGCAGTTGCCGGGGCTGGCCATCCAGCGGCTGATGGCCGACGGTTACGGCTTCGGCGCCGAGGGGGATTGGAAGACGGCGGCGATGGCGCGGGCCATGAAGGTCATGGCGGCGGGGCTCCCCGGCGGTACCTCCTTCATGGAGGACTACACCTATCACCTGGCACCGGGAGAGGAGCTGGTGCTGGGCGCGCACATGCTGGAGGTATGCCCCAGCATCGCTGTCGATCGGCCCTCGTTGGAGATTCACCCCTTGAGCATCGGCGGGAAGGAGGACCCCGTCCGGCTGGTCTTCGATGCCCGACCCGGACCGGCCGTCAACGCCGCGCTGATGGATTTTGGCGATCGGTTCCGCCTTCTGGTCAACGCGGTGGAGACCATTCCGCCGCCAGCCAAACTGCCGCGGTTGCCGGTGGCTCGGGCCATGTGGAAGCCCTTGCCCGACTTCAAGACGGCGGCGGAGTGCTGGATTTTGGCGGGCGGGGCCCACCACATGGTGTTCAGCCATGCCGTGACCGTCTCCATGCTGGAAGACCTAGCGGACATGCTGGGCGTGGAGTTCCTGGCCATCGGGCGCGAGACCAACGGCACAGCCTTTCGACGGGAGGTGCGCTCGGCCAACGATCGGCGAAGATGACTGTGGCCGGGGCGACAGACTCGCGCAGCCTGGTGCGGCATGGGCCACGCGCTCGAAAAAGCAGATTCCAAAGCGGATTCCTGCGACGAGTGACATAACCCTTGAGAACGATGGTTGCGCGAGGATAAAGTAGTAGCTTTACGAGAGATGGGCAACGGCGCGATCCCGCCGCGGGATTCTTCGTGGACCGTTGATCGAGGAGTGCTTCTCAACACCCTGAAGGGACCAATTCATGGCTGGCATTGATTGGATCGTCATTGCGGGTTACTTCGTCGTACTGTTCGGGTTGGCCTGGTGGGTCATTTTGAAAGGGAAAGATACGGCCGATGACTACTTTTTGGCCGGGCGCAACCTGGGCTGGTTCGTGGTCGGGGCATCGATCTTCGCCTCCAATATCGGCTCGGAACACCTGGTGGGGTTGGCGGGGTCGGGCTGCACGGACGGCGTGGCCATGGCCCATTACGAGCTGCACGCCTGGTGCCTGCTGATCCTGGGCTGGGTCTTCGTCCCCTTCTACCTCCGCTCCCAGGTCTTCACCATGCCGGAGTTCTTGGAACGCCGCTTCAGTGCCGGCGCAAGATGGCTGCTCTCATTGATCTCCTTGGTGGCCTATGTGCTCACCAAAATCGCCGTCGGCATCTTCGCGGGAGGGGTCGTGTTCCAAACGCTCCTGCCGGATGTGCACGTCACGATCGGACCGTATGATCTGAACAGCTTTTGGGTCGGCTCCTTCGCCGTCATCATTTTGACGGGGCTGTACACGGTGCTGGGCGGGATGCGCGCGGTCGCCTACACCGAGGCCTTGCAGACGTTCATCTTGGTCCTCGGATCGGCCCTGGTGACGATCTTCGGCCTGCATGCCCTGGGTGGTTGGGGCACCCTCCGCGAAGTCTGCGGCGGCGAAATGTTCAACCTCTGGAAGCCTCTGGCACCGGCGGGTTGGAGCGGTACCTGGAAGCCCGTCCTGGATGAAAGCTCCAAGACCATGGCCTGGTATTTCAACAGCAATTATCCGTGGCTGGGCATGCTCATTTGTGCCCCCATCAGCGGCCTCTGGTATTGGTGCACCGATCAATACATCGTGCAGCGGTGCCTAGGCGCTCCCAGCGAAAAGGAAGCGCGGCGGGGGGCGATCTGGGCGGCGACCCTCAAGCTCTTGCCCGTGTTCATCTTCATCATCCCCGGCATGTTGTGCTTGGCCCTTTCGGTCAGCGGTCGCAACCACGAGCTGACTCAGCAGTTTTTCCTTGCCGATCTGGAAAAGGCCCTTTCCCAGGACCCGCAGGTCATCGCTCAATCCAAGAGCGAGGTCAAGCCGATCTCCGTCGGCCAGGTCAGCGTGCCCGGCGGCGAAATCCGCACGATCCAGGGGCAGAAGGTAGTAACCAACGGCAAGGTGGCCGTGGTGGGCGGCGAAACCGCCAAGAATGAAGACGGCTACGTCATCACCGGCGGAAAGGTGTATGTGAACTCCCAGGCCACGCAGGCCGCCTTCCCCATGATGGTCCGCTACGTCCTCCCAACTGGCGTGCGGGGGGTTGTCGTGGCAGGGTTGCTGGCCGCCCTGATGAGTTCGCTGGCTGGCGTCTTCAATGCCTCGTCCACTCTCTTCACGATGGATTTCTACAGTAAACTGCGCCCGTCGGCCACGCAATCGGAGCTGGTCTGGACCGGCCGCCTTGCCACCACTGCCATGGTCGTCATCGGTTTGCTGTGGATCCCCGTGATCCAGGGTGCCCGCGGACTGTACGACTATCTCCAAAGCGTGCAGGGCTATCTGGCTCCGCCTATCTTCACGGTCTTCTTCCTGGGTGTGTTCTGGAAGCGGCTCAACGCCCAGGGTTGCCTCTGGGCCTTGGGGGTGGGATTCGCCCTGGGCGTGTTTCGCCTGGCCGTGGATACGCCCGTCAAGCTCTTCGGCGTGACTTACCCCGAAGGCTCGTTCCTCTGGATCGTGAACAACATCTTCTTCCAGTACTTCGCCGTGCTGATCTTCGTGGTCAGCGTGGCGGTGATGATCGTGGCCAGCTACCTCACCAGCCCTCCTGATGAGACCAAGATCGTCGGATTGACCTATGGCACGGTCACGGAGGAGCAGCGGCGCCAGTCGCGTGGCACCTGGAACTGGGTCGATGTTCTCGCCTCAGCGTTCGTGTTAGCGGCCATCATCGCCGCGTACCTGTATTTCCGGGGGTAACCCTCCGGCGTAAG
>DYLS01000002.1:60711-63499 GCA_020721965.1 Blastopirellula marina
CCTCCGGCGTAAGCCGGAGGTGGTTCGGCGCTGCCCAGGGTTTCACCACCAGCTTACGCTGGTGGCTCCGGGCGAATGGCTCGGCGAAACCGAATTCGCGGATGGGGGTTGAATACCCTCAAGGGGTTTTGTGCCTTCCCGTAACCCAAGGACGGCGTGCGATGAACAACTGGAATCCGACTCGCTTTCCCACGCGCTGGTGTTCTCTGAGATGGTGGTCCGTCCGGGTGGGCGTCTGTCAGGCGATGTGTCTAATGGCCGCCGTTGCGGTGAGTTTCGTTTACGGCCAAGAGGTGCGGCTCGCCGTCCACCCCGACCAGGTCTTGAACCCGGTGGACGTCAAGGTGTACGGCCACTTCTTGGAGCACATCTACCACTCGGTCAACGGCGGCCTTTGGGGCGAGCTGGTGTGGAACCGCAGTTTCGAGGAGTTGAGCGGCGGGCAGTGGCGCGTCCAAGGCCATGAAATCGTGCAACGCGGATTGGGCACCAACCAACGCTACGTCTTCGGGGATGCGCATTGGAAGGACTACGAATTCACGCTCCAAGCCCAAAAGACCAGCGGCGATGAAGGCTTCCTGATCCTCTTCTGCGTGCAAAACGAGCAGGATTTTTACTGGTGCAACCTTGGCGGGTGGGGGAACCAGTATCACCAACTGGAGCGCGGCAGGAGCGGCGAGGGGCGATGGCACGGCGTCGGTCCCCGTGTGGATGGACGCATCGAGTCCGGCCGCTGGTCCGACATCCGCGTGCGCTGCGAGGGCACGCGCTTCCAAGTTTGGCTGGACGGCAAGCTCCTCATCGACTGGACGGATCCGCAGGGCCAGCGCGTGGGCGCGGTGGGGGTTGGGACCTGGGCGACGCAGGCCCGCTTCCGAAACCTCAAGGTTACCGACCTCGCCGGGAACGTCTTGCACCAAGGCGTGCCGGATTCGCTCGTTCAGAGCGTTGGTCTCAAGCACTGGCGATTTGGCGGTCAAGGACGATTGATCTTGGAGGATGAACACCCTCGGAACAGCCACGTGGCGGTCTGGATCGAAGGCCGCGAGGGTGAAAGCGTCCTGCGGCAGGAACCGCTGGCCCTGCGGCAAAACGAATGGTACGTCGGTTCCCTGTGGGTGCGTGGCAGGGCGCCGCTAGGGATGTCGGTCCGCCTGATGGATGGGGCCCAACCGCTGGCCATGCAAAGCCTCTTTGCCGTGGGGGAGGATTGGCGCGAGGTGCCTATCCGCCTCCGCCCCAACGCGAACACGGATCGCGGGGCGCTGGAGATCGCTTTGCGGGGCGACGGCCGAGTCTGTATCGACCAGATCAGCCTGATGCCGGAGAGCTGGTCGGCCTCGGGTGGGTTCCGGCCGGACCTCCTCCAAGCCGTGAAAGACCTGCAACCCCCGCTGATCCGCTGGCCCGGCGGCTGCTTCGCCTCGGCCTATCGCTGGAAGGACGGCATCGGAACGCAGCACCAACGCCAAGTCTATCCCCGCGATATCTGGGACGATCAGGACGTCAACTCCTATGGCACGGACGAGTTCATCGCCATGTGCCGCAAGGTCGGGGCCGAACCGATGCTGGTCGTGAACATCGGCACGCCCGCCTGGAACACGAACCCCGATCCCGAGGAATTCCTGCAGGACGTGCTGGACTGGATCGAGTATTGCAACGGCCCGGCCGATTCGAAGTGGGGCGCGGTCCGTGCGGCGAACGGTCACCCCGAGCCGTACGGCGTCAAGTATTGGGAGATCGACAATGAGACGTGGCACATGCGGGCGGAGCCGTACGCCGAGGCAGTCCGCCGCTACGCCCCCGCCATGCGCCGCGCCGATCTGTCCGTCAAGTTGGCGGCCTGCGGCAGTGCCGGGATGGGGCGCGAGGCGGACGATTGGAATCGGGTCATCATCGAACGCTGTGCCGACCTGCTGGACTACCTCAGCATCCATCACTACGAAGACCCGAATCGTTTCGCCGATGGGCCGCGGGCGTACGAGGCCTTCTTCGAGCAGACCGGCCGGATGATCGCCGCCTCCAGGAATCCCAACCTCAAGCTCTTCGTCTCGGAGTGGAACGCGCAGAGCACGGATTGGCGGACGGGCCTGTATTGCGGCGGGATTTTGAACGGCTTCGAGCGGACCGGTAACGTGGTGGAGATTGCCTCGCCTGCTTTGTTCCTCCGCCACGTCTCGGCGACGGACTGGGACAACGCCCTCATCAACTTTGATCACCGCACGTGGTTTCCCGCACCGAATTATGTGGTCATGAGGCTTTGGCGGGAGCACTACCAGCCGCTGCGTGTGGCGCTGGAGGGGGAGACCGGGCCGCTGAACGTCGTTGCGACCCGGTCCAATCGGGGTGACGTGCTGGTGCTGAAGATGGTCAATCGCACGGAGCAAGCGGTGACGCTGACTGTCAAGGTGGCGGCTGAGGGCTTCCACCGGGCCGCTGCAATCCAGGTGGCCCCTGGCGACCTCCGTGCACGCAACAGCCTGGATAAACCGGACGCGGTGGCACCGGCATCGGTGGAGGTGGCGCCAGGGCCGGAGGGTCTGCGCGTCGCCATCCCCGGTTACTCGGCTACTGTTCTAGAGCTGCACCGCGATGGATGACGGCCTTTGGAAGGCGGTCGCCACGGTTGCCAAGCGACAGGGAACGGGCTGAGAGACGATGCGCTTCGGCGGGACGCAAGGCTCCTGGCGAGCATTGCCACCCTGGACCTCCGTGGACCTCCGTTGGCCGTATCGCCAGGCAGGGCCATCATCCGGGGAAGAGCTTGCAGGGCATCAGCGGCGGGCGA
>DYLS01000002.1:63599-73886 GCA_020721965.1 Blastopirellula marina
GCGGCGGGCGATTCGCCTTGCGCGGCAAAGGCCGGCACCGTTTACTTCCGCGCAACGTTGTTTGCGTCGCTCCGTATCATCAGAATCTCAGCATCTTGTGGTGATCGGACACAGCGCGTCGCAATGGATGCTGCGCGGATCGAACAATCAGGCGGAATCAGGCAGACTTTATGCTCTAGTACTACGAGATGCTGTAGTACGACGAGGCCACCCTTTAGGACGCCACCTTTGCCGCCGTGATCAATTCGATGAATTCGCGGTTGGAACGGTATTTGGCCAGCTTGCCGGTCAATTGCTCCATGGCATCCACGGGGTTCATGTTGGACAACATGCGGCGGAGGATGGTGACTGCCCGCAACATGTCGGACGGCAGCAGTTTCTCCTCGCGCCGGGTGCCGGATTGGCTGATGTCGATGGCAGGCCAGATGCGGCGGTCGGCGAGGCGCCGGTCCAGTACCAGCTCCATGTTGCCGGTCCCTTTGAACTCCTGGAAAATCAGCTCGTCCATGCGGCTGCCGGTGTCGATGAGGGCGGTGGCCACGATGGTCAGCGAGCCGCCTTCCTCGAAGGCGCGGGCCGTGGCAAAGAGCTTTTTGGGAACGTCCATGGCCTTCACGTCGATGCCGCCGGTCATGGTTCGGCCGGTATTGCCCACCCACTTGTTGAATGCCCGGGCGAGACGGGTGATGGAGTCCATCAGCAGGAATACGTCCTTACCCATCTCCGCCAGGCGACGGCAGCGCTCGACGATCAGTTGCGACAGCCGGACGTGGCTTTCGATTTCGCAATCGAGGCTGCTGGCCACCACTTCCGCATTCTTGCACACGCGGCGGAAGTCGGTGACTTCCTCGGGCCGCTCGTCCACCAGGAGGATGATCAATTTCATCTCGGGATAATTGGTGGCGATGGCATGGCTGATGTGCTGCAAGAGGACGGTCTTGCCGGTCCGCGGCGGGGCCACGATCAGCGCCCGTTGACCCTTCCCGACGGGCGTGAGCAGGTCCATGACGCGGGTGGTGATGGGCTCGCTGCCGGTCTCCAATTGGAGCCACTGCTCGGGGTTGATGGGCGTTTTTTCATCGAACGGTTTCACGTCCACATAATCTTGCGGCGGCATACCGTCCACGTCGAGGATCTCGCGGAGCCGTGGTCCCTGGCCCTTTCGCCCGGGTTGGGCCATCCCGCGAATCCCCACCCCTTCCCGAAGCCGGTAACGCTCGATCATGCTCCCCGGCACAAAGGGATCGGTCAAGCGGCGGTCATAGTTGGCGTCGGGACTACGCAGAAAACCGTAGCCGCTGGGGTGCATCTCCAGCACACCACCGCATTCGTACAGTTCAGCCGCGGGGACGTCCTGGCTTTCTGCCGTCGCGGTGCTACCCTCCGCATGGCCATTCGCCTGCGACTGGTTGGAAGGGTGCCGCCGACTGTGGTTGTTTCGATCGGAACCGTGGTTCCGTTGTCCCCGCGGGCGACGGGAACCGTTCGATCTCTTTTTACTCATGAGAAAAACACCGAGTGAATCGGATACCTCGAAGAAGTGCGGCGCGCAATCCCACCGCACGGCCAGCAGAGCACCAGAACGCCCAAATCACGGTCTAGACGGGCCGCTAGTTCCCACGGCACAGAAAGCACCGCAATCTTCGGCAACGTTACTTCCGTGAACCTTGCCCGATGCCCATGAACCGCGAGGATTCGGACGCGACTTCAGAACCTTGACGTTGAAAACCGTCCTGATCGCCTAAAAAACCTAATCCCCCGAGAGTCTCGCCGATGCGACGGAGTGTGCTGTGAAAGAGCCTACTCCTGTCCCCGTCCGCGTCCCACGAAACAGCATCACGGATTTAGGAAACCCCACGGCGTGGACGCAAACCACCTCGATCCGAAGAACCGGCGGCAACCCTTGGCCGCGACACTTCTAACTCACAGGAGAGGGAAGGTTCGAGAATCCCCAATTCTCTTTGGCTGAACGGACCGATCAGATCGGTCACCCCTTTAATGGTATCAGTAACAGCTTGGGTGTCAAGCCACCCGCACCCGCTGACGTTCGTTTCTACCAGATGTCCCAGTTGAACCCCGTTCCCGTTGAGACGTTCGCCTTTACCTTGTCACAAGCGATGAGCAGGCAATGGAAGCTGGCCTGCCGACGCCTTACTCCTCGCGGTCGGGGAAGACGGCAAGAAGCGCCGTCTGCCAGCTACGTAACGTTCATCTTACACCTTCTATATACCGTAATCGGTTGAGTTTTTCAAGCCGATTTTGTGCCGAAGTGAATCTTTTCTGCGACTCCATCCCGCGCAAGCCAGCCTTCCGCGATATTCCAAAAAAACGTTGCAATCGTTCAATTTTCACAAAACTTGGGTGCCCAATCGCTCCGATATGGTAACGGCGGAAATCTTTTCGAGGCGCGTCAGGTTTGCGCCCCGAACGGTGTCGTTACTATGAGGATGCGACGATGTTTCGCCCTAGCGTCATTGGAAAACTCGTCTCCGCGGCTTTGCTGTTAGGGGTCTTCTGGTCCGGTGCGCCCCCGATCTTGGCTCAAGAGTCGGCCTGGCTGACGGATATCAACGCGGGGATGCGCTCGGCGGCCCAAACGGACCGGCTGGTGCTCGTTCACTTTTGGGCCACATGGTGTCGGCCCTGCCGCCAGATGGAGGCGGAAGTGCTCTCACGCCCGGAGGTCATCGCTGCCCTTCAAAGGAATTTCGTGTTGGTGAAGATCGACCGCGATCGCGAGCCGGGATTGGTGGGGCGCTTCGGCGTGGATGCCGTCCCCACCGACGTGATTCTAACCCCTCGGGGCGAGCTGTTGGAGAAGTCCGTGGGTGCGAATACGGCGGAGCGCTACGTGGAACGGTTGAGTCGCGTGGCCTGGACCTGGCGTCAGCGGCAGCAGATGCTGGCATCCGGGGTGGGGGGGCCTGTGCCAGGCGGTTCCCCAACTGGCAGGTCGCCCGCCCCTGTTGCTGGGCCAGCCGCGGCTCGGCGTGTGGAGCTACCCGCCGATCAGCCCGCTCCGCCCAGCATGAGCGTTACTATCCCCGTGCCTCAGCAGGCCTTGCCGCAGTTTGCCCAGGCGGCGCCGAAGGCGGCTCCGGCAAACAGTGGGCGAGAAGCGGACTGGAATGCAGGCCCGGCCGCGTCGCCTGGCGCAGCGAACCCGGCAATGCCGCAGGCCACCGCGCAGATCGGACGGCAGCAGGCCGCCCCGTCGGCGGATTGGGCGGCGACCCCGTCGCCTGGACCGGCCTCCGCCCCTTGGAACGCCCCATCCGGGACAGCGCCCTCGGTGGCTGGCCCGGCGGGATGGCCGGCCTCGCCGCCTTCCGTGGCAGCAGCCGGATCTTCTGGCCCGTGGCAGGGGGAGCAGCAGTGGCCACAGCAGCGCCCGGCCGATCCCATTGCGCCCGGGAATTCGATGGCCCAGGCCACAATCGGATCAGCCCCGTCGCTGCCCAGCGGATCGCAGCCGGTCTTCGATCCCGGTTTCAGCCCGCAATCCATGTCCCCGCAACCGCCTGTAGGCTCACGGGTGAGTTGGGCGGGTAGGGGCAATCCGATGGAAAGTCCGATGGAGGCCGTCGCTGAGGGTCGTGCCCCGGCGATCGAAATCCCGCCCGGCAATCCCCCCTTGGCATTGGAGGGCTACTGTCCCGTCAATCTTGCCGAAAAGGAACGTTGGGTCTTGGGCAATCGGCGCTGGGGCGCTCGGCATGAGGGCCGGACCTATCTCTTTGCAGGGCCAGAGGAACAGCAGAAATTCCTGGCCGATCCTGAGCGATACGCGCCGGTTTTCGGTGGGCGAGACATCGTCAGGGCCGTGGAAACGGGTACGCTGGTCGACGGTCGGCGGGAATATGGCGGCTGGTTCGCCGGACAGATCTATCTCTTCGATAGCGAGGAGAATTATCGCCGGTTCACGCAGGACCCGCAGCGCTACGTGCAAGCCTGGGGGCAATTGCAGGCGGCCTGGCAGCAAGGGCAAGGCGTTCCGGTGTCTTCCCAGCCACCCATGCTGGGCGGTCCCGCTCGGCAGGGGCCAAATCCGGCGGGGCCTGCGGAAGCCTCCACCTCGCCGGTCCCCGGGGCGAGCTATCAGGCGCCGATCGGCGCGGGATACGGCGGCTACGGGCCATCGCAGGCCTTCGCGAATCCTTGGGGCGCCCCCGCCATGACGGCCAGCGGCGCTGGTACCCCGGCAGATTATACCGCGCCCGGCGGCCCAACCGGCGGCATCTGGCGATGAGCGGCGGTCACGAGACGGTAATGCTACAGCGCT
Organism: Blastopirellula marina; assembly: GCA_020721965.1. Lineage (GTDB taxonomy): Bacteria > Planctomycetota > Planctomycetia > Pirellulales > Thermoguttaceae > Thermogutta. Next base: position 67,882 of record DYLS01000002.1, read on the forward strand.
GGGTTGTTCTCAACATGTCGTGGTGATGGGAAACAACGCATTGCAACGTATGGTGGGCACGCCATGCAGGCACACGGACTTTGCGCTGTAGGAGTAATTGATCGTGCCTGACGCTACCCCTGCGTAGCCGCTCACCGGGGTTCTCGTCCCTGCAAAACCGCTCGCCCTCCTGCCATTGGACCGCTGGTCCTTTCGCCCCCTGTCATTTCGAGCGAAGCGAGAAATCCTGCGAGGCGAGCGGCAAAAGGCCGCGGACGGCGTTCACGCAGTTCGGCCGTCTCGCAATCGCGTCGCGGGATCGGTGCCAGTGCCGGTCGCTAGGCACGCACGCATCGTCCAGCGGCCAGGGGAGAAAGGGCGCGTAGCCCAAGGCCGTGCCCAGTTTACTGCTATTCATGGCGACATTCCCGGCTCGCGGTGGGATCGGACCGGCCATCCGCCGCGGGATGCCGTGCAAGAGATCGGGGTCGTAGCCGCCCAAGCGGTTGATGATCTGCCCGATTTGATACAAACTGAGCCGCCGTGGCCCGCCCGCATGATAAATCCCCCGCAGGTCCGATCGCAGCACCACCTCGCAGACGGCGCTCAGGCAATCGACGTAGGTGGGCGTGCGGATTTCATCGACGTAAAGCGTGGCGGGGCGACCGTGGCGGAACCGCGATTCGATCCAGTCGATGGCCCCCGCGTGCCCATTCGGGCTGCGACCCATGGGAAGCGAAATGCGGAGGATGCAGGCGGTTGGGTCGCAATCCATCAACAGTTCTTCCGCCCAAGCCATGGTCTTGCCGTAAACCGTGACGGGTTCGGGCGGATCGGTCTCCACATAATCGCCCCCCTTTTCTCCCGAGAAGACCAGGTCAATGGACAATCGCACGATGCGGGGCCGCGGTTGACCACACGCCTCCAAGATGTTTCGCAGTCCCTCCACGTTGATGGTGCGGGCCAAGGAGGGGTCCAGCTCGCACGGCTTGAGCGCGCAATTCCCCGCCGCATCCAACACGGCGGCAAAGCGATGGCGGCGAAAAAGCCGCTCCAAAGCGCTGCGGTCCTCGATGTTGCAGGGGAGAACGTGCTCGCCGCGGACGTGCGGATTGTTCTCGGGGCGGATACCCCAGACGTTGCCGGGATAGCGCCGTTTCAGCCATTGGAAGGCATGATAGCCGGCCACGCCCGCCAGGCCCGTGACCAAGAGCGGCAGCGGCATCTTCCCCCATCGGTCTGGGGTGGCGCCAGCCCGGGTCGGCTGGGATGGGTCGGCGGGAGGGCGCAGGAGATCTTCGAAGGTGGGGGATGTCATCACGGCGGGGGAGACCTCGAAGGGGCACGGCGCACCCGTCACGGCGACGCCCTTTCCAGCCGACTTGTGGCGGATGGGCGGGGAGATGATCCTTGGGCGGCGTCTTGCTCGATGAAGTAGCGGAGGGGCTGCCGCCGCAGGTTCCGCAAGGCTAGCACTCCCCATATCGCGAACACGGAAAAGGCCGCAGCGACGGCCGCCAAGAGCGGTTGAAGGAATTCGCGGGGATTGTGCACGTCCTGCGTTTGGAACGAGAGTTCCGGCCCCTTGCCAGCCGCCTCGGCGAGGACGGATTGCAATTGCCGTGCCTTTTCGGCCAACCGCGCGGACCGGCTTTCCCATTCCGGCAGCTCCCGCTCGATCTGGCGGAGCGTCTGGGCAGCGGCCGCGGAGTCCGCCGCGATCTGCCGTTGCTTGGCGATCTCCGCCTTGACCTCGTCGCGGCGGGAGGTCAGCGTTTGCAACTCCCCGGCCAAGGTTTCCACGGTCAATGCCGCGGCCTGCTTCTTTTGAGTGGAGAGCCGCTCGCGATGTTTAACGAGCAGGGCCTCCCAGCGGGCACGGAGCTTTGCCACCTCGTCGGAGGCGGATGCCGCGTTGGCCGCCGAGGCGGTCTCTTGCTGTCCGGCCTGCAAGGCGGCCAACTGGCCCTGGATTTCCACGGCCTCCGCGTCCATCGCCAAGGCCGCTTGCAACTCGCTGTCGTCCACCGGCGGCGATTCCAAGGCCGCCGTGGCCGCCGCCAGCTCCCGACGCTTCGTAAGCTCCCCGATCTGCTGCTCCAACTGCCCTAGCTCCTGCTCGGTGGTGGTGGCCATGTGCTGGGCCTGGAGGTGCCGGGACTCCAGCTCGACGGGGCGCGCGGTTCCAAGCCGGTCTTCGATCTCCTTGCGCTGGGCGATCCGCTCGGCGATCTGGGATGACGCCTCGTGCTGCTCCGCTTCCACGCGCTGAAGTGCGTCGCGACCCGCCGCCGCGGCCTTGCGCCGCAAGATTGTCCCGAATATGCCCACCCAGCGATGCAACAAGGCATGGGCCTGCTGGGGATGGAGCGTCCGAAGCCGCAGGTGCATGAAGGGAACGTCTTGCGAGCGGCTGATGAAAAGCTGGCCGGCCAATTCGCGCTCCGGCTCAGCGAGCGCCGCCACAACCGCGTTGCTGCGAACAGCTTCCGTGGCCAGAAGCTCGTGGATGACTTCCGCGTCGCTGGGCAGAAACGGTTCCACGAAAGGGAGGTCGGCGGCGTCCATCGCCGGCGGGGACGTCCCATCGCGGACGTGCATCAGACTGGGAGTTGCGGAGAAGTCCAGCGTGGCCGTGGTCATCTTCCAGCGAGGAATCGAATACCACGTCGCGCCGGCCGCGATCGCGGCCAGCAAGACGGCGGCGGCGACCCATCGGGCGGCGGGACTCCGCCTTGGGGGTGGCAATCGGGGGATCAAGATCGGCTCCGGCTTCCCGGGCTTGGAAATAAAACGCCGGAAGTCGGGCAGTTCCGCCGCGCGTTCGGTGTGCGATGCACGCTTACCAGGTTGAGCGGCGCTTTCCCCCTGTGATGCACGCTTGCCGGATTGAGCGGTGCCGTCGCTGTTGGCCCCCTCGTTCCCAGACGCGTGGGCCTTTTCGTTTTTCTCGGACGATTGGGGCGCGGCCTGCGGTCTTTCGTCACCCGGCGCCAGCCCAGCGGCGCTGGCTGGGACTGCCGGCGTATTTTCGCGTTGGGCCGCGGCCAGCCGGGTCTCAAGCTCGGCGTACCGCGATTCCCAGACGCAGATCTCGCCGTCGCGATCGGCAAGTTGCGTTTCCCATTGGCGGCGTTGCGCCTCCCAGGCATCCTGCCGCGACTGCCAGTCTGCCTGCTGACGATCCCACGCGGCATGCCGCTGTTCCCATTCCCGCTCACGTTGTTGCAATTCCGTTTGGAGCCGTTCCGTCTCGGCGTGCAAGGCGAGCAGCCGTTCCTCCCACTTCTTGCGATCGCGCTCGGCCTCTTTCTGTTGCTCATCGCGGTGTTGCAACTCGTCGTGTAGCCGATCGCGTTCCGCGGCCGCCTGCTGCGCCTCCGCTTGCAGACGAGCCAGCTCGGCCCGCGCCTGTTCGTGCTGCGTTTCGGCCTCTCGGGTTCGTGCATCGAGTTCGTGCGACAGCCGCGCGCACTCGGCCTGAAGGCGGTGCATCTCTTGCTTGAGGTCGTCCGCGTCGTGCAACGGGGCCTCGTTTTGGCGCCGCTGGGTCTCTCTTTGGACCGCGTCCAGCTCGGCCCGCTGCCGCGAGAGTTCCGCGTATTGCCGCTGCAAATCGTTCTGGTGCTGGGTCAGCTCGGCCTGTTGCAGCTCAAGCGCTGCCCGTAGCCGCTCCAATTCCCCGCGTTTTTCCTCCAACTCGGATTGGGCCTGCTCGATGGCCGCGGATCGCCGCTCCCATTCGGCCAGGTCCGCCTCATGGCGTGCGTGACGGTCTTTTTGCTCGGCCTCCCAGCGATGCCGCTCTTCCCGGGCTAGGCGGACCGCCTCGTCCAGCGACTGGCGGTCTTGGCGCAAGACGGCTCGCTCCTCCTCCAGCCGTAAGCGCAGCTCGTCCAGAAGCCTTCGTTCCTCGGTTTGCCGGGCTAGTGCCGACTCGATCTCTTCGCGGAATTCAGCGAGGCGGCGTTCCTCGAAGTGCAGGGCCTCCCGCGCCTGGCGAAGCTCCAGCATCGCGGTCTCTTGTTCGCGACAGAGGGCCTCGCGATCCTCGCCCAATCGCGCCCGCAGCTCCTCCAGACGCGTCTTCTCCCGTTGCACGCGGTCGTCTTCGGCCAACAGCGAATCCTGGAAGTGGAGCAGCTCGGCCGACATCTCCTCCAGCGTCTTGGCGAAGTCGTGGAGAAAGGCTTCCCGGGCAGCCAACTCCGCTTTTCGGCGGGCCAAGAGTTCGGCTCGATCGTCGGGGGAGAGGAGGGCTGGCGATTCGCGGAAGGCGTCCAGCTCCGAGGCCGCGATGATCGTTTCGCTCCAGGTGATGCGCGACGTTGGGGGTCTGGAAGCATCGCCCTGGGAATTCGTTTCCTCCGCGAGCAACGAGAGAACGAAATCCTTGGCCCACGCGGCGCTGCGGTCATCCTGCATGGCAAGCCCTGCCGACTGTTCCGAAATCCATTGCCCCACGTCCATGTTCGGCGGCACGACGAGAAAGGTATTCGTCCCGCACGGATCGCCGTCTTCGCCCGCCGGCCCGGTCCAGGCGTTCTCTTCGGTGGCGAAGGTCAACTCGGAGTTGGCGCCATCCTCGTCGTCAGGCGACCGCCGGCCTTCATCGGCATCGCCTGGAGAGGCACCGGCTTCCCACTCCACGGAGACTTCGCCCTCGGACTTCGCCACCGGAGCGGCTTCTCGAGCGGTGGGGACCTCGCCCTCCGACCAGGCCACGGGAAAAGTGCCCTTGGTCTCTTGCCCGCTTCCCCCCCCAGGATCACTCTCCGCCCGCATTTCCCCGAATGTGTCTGAGAGGCTCGCATTATTCTGGGGCAAATCCGTTAGAAGGGCAATATGGGGTGGGGCAAATTCGGGATGTGCCGATGTGTAACGGAGACGGCGGTTCGATGGGTCCAGCGCAGCCGGGGCGTCCGATGGCTTGCCGTGCCCTTGAGCCGGCCTGTCTTCGACCGCGCCGGCGGCTGCGATCGGCCCGGTCTGTCTAGCTGGTGGGCTGGCCGGGGCATCCACCGATTCGCCGCGGAGCGATGGGATGAGCTGCAACCGGCCAATGACGAGTGGTGAATGTTCTGGCCAGGCCGCGATGCTGATCAGCTCTCCGTTCAACAGCGTCCCGTTGGAGCTTCCCAAATCAGCCACCCACAGCCGATCCGTCTCTGCAACGACCACGCAATGGCAGCCCGAGACTGTGGAGTCGGCAAATTGCACGGCGCAGGGCTTGTGCCGCCCGATCAAGGTCAGCCGCCGTCGGATATGAATCCGTGCCAGACTTCGATCGTCGCAGCGGACCTCGACATCCCAGCCTGGACCGGGCAGCGATCCGCGACGACAGAGGTCCACCTCCGGCAGTTCTTCCTGGGGCCTAACCTCCGGACTCCAGCGAAAGCTGATGCGGTATGGACCGACGGCCAGCGGCACGCCGACGGGCAGCCAGCCTTGCGGTAGCGGTTGAAAGTGCGAGACCTCGACCAGGGGGACGGCGAACAACCCGCCGGGCACGGCGTGGATGTATAGCAAGCGGCGGAGGATGCCGGGACCGGTCAAGCGCACATCGGCGACCTTGCCGGAGCCGATCAGCGCGCACGGTCGCGTCAACACGATCTCCTGGCGACCGTGGGGCGAGGTGAGAATTGCCGTCAAGGCGCCGCGGCACCACCACTCCGTCGTTATGATGGACTTGCCCGATGAAGCCATATTGCGTTTCCGGCGAGTCGATGCCCCGCGGTTCGCCGACCCTCCTTGGAATAGCGTTGCCAATGGGCGATTCGTCCGCGGCCCGCTCGCTGTGGCAAGGATCCGGACGGGTGGCAACCACCTTTGCGGTATTGTTATGAGCGATGCCACCGCGGGGACGCGGTAGGTCTCTCACCTTTTACTTTGATCGAAAACCGAGAGTAAGGCAACCGCTAGGGAGAGGGATGGCCACCGCCAGCTCGCAGTGGCGGTTCTAGCACTACAGCGCTAGACCGAACTTCTTTTTGTTTTTGGCCGGTTCTCGCGGCAGAAGTTATGTC
>DYLS01000078.1 GCA_020721965.1 Blastopirellula marina
CAGAAGATTGTTCTGAGGTCCCAAAGAATTCTTGAGTGTGGAACGGACTGCCATTTCGACGGGCGCCGGGATTGTCATTTCGGCGAGCGCTCGCGAGGAGAAATCTTACCCCTGTAGAAAAACGTTCTCGCTTCGCCAGATTTCTCGCTTCGCTCGAAATGACAGGAGGGCAAGCCGTTTTGCGGTGAGGAGAACCCCTGTGAAAGACTACGAAAAAGAGAAACCACAACACAAGCGGATGAAACGACGCTAGGAACGATCGCGCAATGTTTGCGGCACCGTGGTTCTTGTTCGGCGGATTGATTGCCCTGGCCGGGTTGACCGCCGTTCACCTCATGCACCGGCGGCATTACCGCGTCGTGCATTGGGCGGCCATGGAGTTCTTGCTCCAAGCCGCGCAACGCAACCGTCGGCTGCTCCAGTTGCGCGACCTGCTTCTCTATCTCCTCCGGGCAGCATTTCTTTTGCTGTTTGCGTTGGGGATGGCTCGGCCGTACCTGCCGGGGAGCAGCTCGATCGACTACAGCACCAGCGTGCATTTGGTGCTGATTGTCGATAACAGCCTGAGCATGGGTTACACGGAACTCGGAAGCTCGCTGTTGGACGACGCCAAGCGACAAGCGGAGGCATTGTTGCAAAGCCTGCCAGGCGGCAGCCGCGCGACCGTCATCCCCGCCGCCGATCCCGCCCGCGATTGGCTTTGGGGTGCCTATCCCGAGATGGACGATGCCCTGGCGGCCGTACGCCAGATCGAACGGGTCGATCGCCTACCGAACCTGGGCGAGGCATTGCGGCACGCGGCCGAGGTTTGCCGGCGAGTGCCCACCCCTGCGGCCAAGCGGGTCGTCATCCTCTCCGACGGCCAGCAATCGAATTGGAGGGATGCCGCCATTGCTACGGCGGGGCGGGCACTGGCAAGGCCGATCGAAATTCGGATGCTGCGACCGACTTCAGCCAGCAACACTTGGGTCCAGGATGTGTTTCTGAGGGATCGCTTCGGCATCCAGGCGGAGCCGGCAGTCGTCGTTGCGAGAGTCGGTTACCGTGGCACGTCGCCGCGCCAGGGTGTGGAGGTTCGTCTGAAAATCGACGGCATCCCAGCCGCATCTCAGGTGGTGGACTTGCAACCGGGCGAAATTCGAGAAATCCTGTTTCCGCCCGTGCCATTGCCGACTGCCTCCCGTGGAGAGGGCGTATCGTGGATGGCCGCGGAGGTCACCGTCAGTCCGGATGCCTTGCCCTCTGATGACAGTCGGACTGCCCTCGTGCCCCTCTTCCCGGAGTTTCCGGCGGTCTTCGTGGATCAAGTCGGTCAGGATGAAACGGTCTTCCAGGACCGCTTTGGGGAGACGTACCTCCTGCGGCGTTTGTTGATCGCCGGCGAGAGCGACGACCCCGCAGGGCGTCAGCGGCAGTTGACGGCCATCACCCCTGATCGACTCGATCGGGAAATGCTGGCCGCCGCGCGGCTGGTGGTCGTGGCGGGGATTCGATCGCCCGGTCCAGCAGCGCAATTGCTCACCGAATATGCCCTGTTTGGCGGGAACGTGCTGGTGGCGGCGGGCGGCGAATTCGACGCGGCTGCCTGGAATGCGGAGACCCGACAGGCAGGTTGGCCCCTCCTCCCGCTGCCGCTCCAAGCGATCCCCTTCGACGCTCGCCTGGGTGGCGACGTGGCAAGCGGAAGCTATTTGCAATGGGATCTCGACTCCCTGCGAGACGAGAGCTTTCGCATCGAAGGCATGGATGCGGATGAGCTTGCCGCCCTGTTGAGAACGGCCTATTTCTTCCAGATCGTGGTGCCGGACACGGACGTGGATTCGCCTGATCCCCTCTCGAATCACACTGATAAACAGCCGCAACCGGCCTGGCTGACCTGGCGAAATGAAGATCGGGTACCAAGAATCGTAACGCATCCAGCCCGTTTGTTGGCAAACGACGGCGCGACGGCGAGCAGATCGGGGAACGGCAATCGTAAGCGAGAAAACGCCAAGGCTGAGATCGCAGAACGAGCGACCACCTCCGTGATCGATTCCCCCCGCGTCCTGGCTCGATTCACAAACGGCATGCCGTGCCTCATCGAGAAGGCGTTGGGGCAGGGGAGGGTCCTTTTCTGGACCAGTGGGCTGGCCCGCGAATGGAATACGCTGGCTGCGACTCCGGCCGTGATCGTGCTCGATCGCCTGTGCCGCCGATTAGTCGAAGAGACTCTGGAAACTCGGAATATCTCCAGTGTCGATGCCTGCACCGTCTTGATTCCGGACGGATTGCGTGGCGACACGTGCCGGATTTGCAAACCGGATGGCACCGCAAAGCCCGTGGTGATCGGGGCGATGGGCGAACGTCAATGGGGCGCCGACCTGGGGCTATTGCCTCGGCAAGGGGAATACCGCTTGCAATGGTTCGATGAAACTCCGGCTCCCGATGGCGCTGGCCAAGGCTCGCTTGCCATGCCGCGGGCCGAGCTGCGGTTTACCGTAAGCGCCCCGCCCGATGAATCGGACCTGCAATACATCGACGGTGCCACCGCCCGTGCCACATTGGGGGCGGCCATCGCCGCGGACAACAGCGGTCCTCCAAGCGGGTTGGGGGCTTCGGGGCTTTGGCGGCTTCTGATCTGGGGCGGCCTGCTGCTGTTGTTGGCCGAATCGTTGTACCTTGCTTCACCCCGATCGGAGGCGCGGCCATGACCTTCTCCGATATCCTGGCTCGCCTGCTCGGTCTCTCCGGCGGAACGCTGGAGGATATCCGGATCGGCTGGACCGCCCCCTGGGTTCAAGGTGGAACCGGCCGGCTCTTGATCGCAATCGGCGCGGTAATCGCCTGGGCGGCGTTCTTTTATTTCCGCCGGCAAAGAATTGAGCGACGGATTGCGCGCGCGACCTTGACGGCGTTACGCGCTGCGGGGCTTGCCATGCTGCTCGTCATTCTGGCGGAGCCGGTGGCCATCGTCCGACTGGGTACACCCGTCCGCCCCGCCGTTTGGTTTTTGATCGACGATACGCAGAGCATGACGATACGCGACGCCTGGTCGCCTGGGGAGCTTGCAGAGTTAGGGAGGCTCGCGGAGTTAGGGAAGATTGCAGAATCCTCGGGCCTGGACTCGCGGTTACCCGCCGAGGGCAAGCCAGCATCGGGGGTGGAGGGCCTGCCTACCGGCCCGCTAGCTTTCCGCTTGCCGTCTCGGTTGGAACTGGTCCGCGGCCTTTTTTCGCGAAACGACGGGGAACTATTGCGGCGACTCCGCCGGAGCTTTCGCCTTCGCTTTTTCCGATTGAGTCGGGCCGACGGCGTGGATCTGCTGGAGCTGGGCGGGAACGAGCCAGACGGCAGTTCCGTGGACGAGGCCGTCCAGGCCATCCAGCAAGGCCTCTCGGCGAGTGGCAGCGTCACGGCATTGGGCGCCGCCTTGGCGGACTTGGCACGCCGTAGGACGGGCGGGGGACCGGCGGCCCTCGTCGTTTTCAGCGATTTCAACCACAACGCAGGCCCCGCACCCGAGCCGCTTCTCAACACCCTTGGCGTGCCCATTTATGCCGTAGGACTGGGCAAGGCCACGACGGTGGACCTGGCCGTGCAAATGCAATTGCCGCCCCTCATGAAGAAGGGGGAGACGGCGTCGATTCGCGTCACGCTCCGTAACCAACTGCCCGATGGTCGGCCGGCTGCGGTCCGCCTGTCTGTGCGGCCATATCACGGGACAAACGGTCCAACAGATCCCTCCCATGAGGCTGCCGATCGCGCCACGCAGGAGCGGGAACTGGGAGAGTGGCGGTCGATCGGAGAGCGCGCGGTGGAACTGAGCCAACCGTTGCAAGACCTCGACTTCCCGTACACGCCAGATGAGGTGGGGCATTTCGAGTTCATGGCGGAAGTCGAGCCTCTGCCCGAAGAAACTGTGACCGACAACAATCGCGCCGTTCGCGACAATTACGTTCGCGATTACTTTCTCCGCTTGCTGTTCATCGAGGATGAACCAAGCTGGGAGTGGCGGTTCGTCAAAGAGGTATTCCACCGCGACCCCTTGGTTGGGGCCGAGGGATTCCGCACGTATCTCCGCTCCTCGGATCCGCGCGTTCGGGAAAGCAGCCCGCTTTTTTTGCCCGTCCTGCACATGCCCAGAAAGGACTTTTTTTCTTATGACGTGGTGATTTTGGGCGACGTTCCGGCCGACCTTTTGACGGAACAATTTTGCGCGCGGCTGGAAGAATTCGTATCGCGGTTTGGTGGCGGTTTGGTCCTTCTGGCGGGTCCGCGTTTCGGCCCCGGTCCGTGGGCGCGGACCAACTTGGAAAAGTTGTTGCCGGTTCAATGGTCGCCCCAGACGCGGCTGCGGGATCGCCCCTTTGCACTGGTTCGGACGCCGGAGGCCTCGCTCACCGATTTTATGCAGTTGGGCGAGACGCCGAGAGAGAACGAGAAGGCGTGGGCAAACCTGGGCAATGTGCCGTGGTACTATCCCGTGGAGCGAGTCCGCCCGCTCGCCGGGATTCTGGCGGCCCATCCTACCGACTTGTGCCTGGATGGCAGGACACCGCAGCCGATCGTCGCGATTCAGCGTTACGGCCGGGGCGAGGTCGTCTATGTGGGATTCAATGAGTGGTGGCGACTGCGGCGGCAATATGGCGAGCTGTACTATCGCCGATTTTGGGGCCAACTCATTCACCGCCTGGCGATGCGTCACGTCCTGGGCACGCAAAAGCGATTCGTCGTGCGGACCGAGTCCGCCCACTACCAGGCCGGCGACGAAGTCCTGCTGACCGTCGAGGCCTACGATTCCGATTTCCAGCCCCTCGCGGAAACGCAAGTCCCCAACGCTGGCCTGCGTGCCTCGATTGTCCCGCAAGCTCAAGAGGTCTCCGCTTCCCAGCGCGAAGTCGTGCTCTCTCCCTTGAGGCCGGGAATGTTCCAGGCACGTTTTCGTGTATTCGAGGAAGGGGCGTTCACCGTTCGCGTGCCAGACCCGATAACCGGAGAGCTTGCGACGGCCGATTTCGAGGTGGCCGCTCGGTCGGTGGAAATGGCCGCCGCCACTCGCAACCGAGAATTGCAGGTCCACATGGCTCAATCCACGGGCGGCCGCAGCTACGAAATCACGGAGGCCGATCGATTGGTCCAGGACTTGCCCCGGGGCGGCCAGAGAGAGATCGTGGTTGAAGAGGTTCAGCTATGGAATAGTTGGGCGGCTTTTCTCTTGGTAGTCACGGCCTTGCTGGCCGAGTGGTTCCTACGAAAATGGGCGCAATTGGCATGAGCGATTTGAAGCCGCTCCACATTCTGCTGCAAACGATCGGCCGACGCCGCCGATTCCTGCGCTACGTGATCGGCGGGAGCGGCCTGGTTGCGGTGGTGTCAGCGACCTGGCTTGGCCTGTTTGCCCTCGACTGGGGCCTGGGACTGGGCGTGGCGGAGCGCGTCGTGGTCGTGCTTGCGGCCGCCGTGGCCGCGGCCTGGGCTGTCCGGCGATTCGCATGGCCTTGGCTCCGCCTTCGCGAAAGCGAACTGCAACTCGCGCTTTTGTTGCAGAGGCAAGAGGGTATCGATACGGACCTGGTGGCTGCGATTCAATTTGAAAACGCACATGCCCAGCCCTGGGGATCCCCGGAATTGCGAGCCGCGGTCATCCGCCAGGTGGCAGACCTGGCTCCCCGACTTCCGCTTCGGGACGACATACCCCGGCGAACGGTCCGCCAACGCGCCTTGGTCGGGGGGATCGCGCTGGCGCTCGCCGGGGCCAGCGCGGTGCTGTTTCCCGATCATGTCCGCGTGTTTCTCCTGCACTTGCTTCTGCGATCGGCCGCGTACCCCACGGCAACGCGGATCGACGAACTGCGGGTTGCGGGCCAAGCCGTCGAGCTGGGCAGCTTTCCCGTCGAGGTGGCCTGCCCCTCGAACACGCCCATCGCCGTCACGGCGAAGGTCACCGGCCGCATTCCGCGCGATGGCGTGGTACAGATTGCCGCCTTGGCCTCGCCCCAGTCCACGCGAATTCATTTGTCGGCCGAGGGCGAAGCGGTGAACGTGTTTTCAGCCAGCCTTCCCCTGCTGACCACGGCCTGCCAGTGCCGCATTGAATTGGGCGACGCCACGGCAGGCCCCATTCTACTTCGCCCAGCCGTCCCACCCCAGGTGCGAATTGCATTCCAGATTCACGAGCCGGATTACGGGACCGCGACGGATCGGCGGGTGCGATGGCAGCAGGATATCCTTCAACTTACCGTTGCCGAAGGCGCCACCGTTCAACCGTGGTTGATTTCGGATCGGCCGCTGCGCCGGGGCATGGTCCGCCTTGGCGACGGCCATGACGCGATCGAGCTTCAACAGGCCGCCTCGCCGCCCGATTTGTCGATCCCCAACGCTCCCGCGCCGCACGAGGCTGGGGCGAACCGCGGGGAGGCTGCGCCGCCCGGCCCGTCCCATTCTGACTCGACTCGTTCTGGCTCGTCTCATGCTGATTCGGCCCATTACTTCTTCACGTTGGCAAGACCGCAACCCGCACTCGCCGAAATCACCGAGCCTGTCCGGCTCGAGTTCGATGGCGAGGACCTGCATGGTTGGCAAGCCACCCGGCTTCGGACCATCATTTTCCCGCGGCCTGATCAACCGCCCCGAATCCAAGCCCAGACGCGGATCTCGTTGGCCCTGCCACGGGCCAAGCCAACCGTCGTGTGCCGGGCATCTGATGATCGGGGGCTGGTCCGGATCGATGTCCGGGCCGAGCGAGTGCAAACGGATGGCAGCACGGAAGTCCTCCGCACATGGGCGCTATGGCGGGCGAATCGCCCCGGCCTGCGCGAACTCGACGAGCACTTTTCGCTGGACCTCGCCGCGACCGGAACCGTCAAAGGAGACCGCCTGAGAATCTTTTTGATGGCCGTGGAACAGGGCCGAAAAGGGCAGCCCGGCCGGTCCGTCGATTCCACTCCCATCGAACTGACGATTACCGACGAGCAAGGCATCCTCGCCGCCATGACGGAACTGGACCGGAAATCGGCCGACCAACTTCAACAGATGGTCGACCGGCAGTTGGAAGTGGGAGGGACGCCATGAACATCCATTCCGCGAACGATTCCGCAACCTCCCGGTTTCCCGTGCGCACGTGGGTCACCCTGCCCCAGCCCGGCTCGATCCCAATGCTCCCCTTGACCTTGATCCATGCGCAGCGGTCCGGTTCGATCCATACGCCGTGGTTCGGTTCGATCCAATCGCCGTCCTCCGGTTCGAGCCATGCGCTTCGGCCGACCACGATCCCAGCGTTCCGGCCGACATCGAACCAATTGCAGCGGTCCGGCTTGATCCAATCGCTTCGCCCCGTGGCTTTTCTGACGGGTCTGATCGCGTGGATGCTGGTTGCCGTTTCGCTCATTGGCACCGCTTCCCTGGCCGCGGAATCGGCCAGCCCCGATATCGCACGCGACGCCGCTCAAAGGCGCGTTGTACAACAACAGGTCCGCGAGATGGCCAAGCGTTTGGCGGGCGAAGTGTTGGACTTGCAGATGGTCCAATTGCGGGAAAACGGCCTGGAAACGTTGCCGCTTTATGCGGAACTGGCCCAGATGCGGGCGAATCTGGATGTTTTGGTCGAAGCCCACATGCAGGAAGTGATCGTGCTTCTCAACCGGCTGCAAACCGAACGCGGCGTGAAGGAGGCCGAACGGCTCAGCCTGGCCCGCGAAAAAAGCCGCGAAATCCTGCTGCAACTCCTCGTGGAACGTCAACGCTTGCTGCGGCGTTTGAGAATGGCGGAACTGGAATCGCAGGTTCGACGCCTGATCGAAAGGCAGACCAGCGTCCGCGAGGAGACAGTCGCCTTGCCGGGGATGCCGGAATCAGCCCGCCCGCTTGCGGCCATCCGCTGTCGTGAGAACCAGCAAGATATCAGCGTCCTCTATGGCCAGATGGTGGCTGTTTTGGAAGACGCGGCGACATGGGGAGAAGAAATCGGCCACGAGGCCGCTGCCGCAACCGCTCTGCTAAAGCAGCAAAACGTCGATGCGGCGTTGTCCGCTGCCGTGCGCGAACTTCGCGAGGCGAATTGGACGGCCGCACTGGCTCACCAGAATCAAGCCATTGCAGCCCTCCAGCAACTCCTAACGCGGCTGCAACGGGTCGCGGATTCGGCGACTTCCAGCGATCCCAGCGAGCGGAGTGCCATCTTGCAAGAGTTGGCTAGCCGCCAGGAAGAGCTTCGGCGACGCACGGAGACCGAGGGCGCTGACCCGGACGCTGGTAGTCGATTGGTGGAGGAGCAATTGGCCATCCGCAAGAACTTGGAGCAAGTCGCCGCGGACACCCTTCCCCAGGCGAAGCCCGTCTTGGACCGAGCCGCCCAGGCGGCGGCGGAGGCCGCCGAGCAACTCTTCCAGGGCAACGTAGCGGAAGCAACCCGCCGCCAGGATCAAGTTCTCGCGCATATCGGGGAGGCGATGTCGCAGACTGCCGAGCCGATTCCCAGCGAGGCTGCTGCAACGGCAAACCGCGCGCAAGGCGATCCGCTGCATGATCTCGAGGAGGCGGCCAGGGCGTTGCGGCAGGCCCGGGATGAGCAACGCCAGGCGTCTCGATCCGCGCAGCAGGATCGGCTTGCGCAGATCGCCGAAACGGAACGGCAGATCGCCGCCAGCGTGGCCGCCATTCCGGCAGGTCGCCAGTTGCCGGACGGGGCACGCTCCGCCATCGAGCAAGCCGCGAGCAAAGTCGGCGAAACCGCTCAAACCCTAGATCGCCTCATCGCCGCGGCCGAAACCGACTCAGGCGCCGGCTCGGCACAGCCGGCGTCCCCGCCCGCGGCTTCCCCGGACGCAAACCAGTCCCCAACGCCTTCCTCGCCGGATGCCAGCGGGGCGGCGGATTCACGGGCATCTCCAACCCAATCGACGGCAACCTCTCCCGCGGCAGAGACGCGGACGGCTGTCCGTTCGGCGGAGCAGGCGTTGGAAAAAGCCTTGTCCGTGGTCGAAACGGAATGGGCCGACCTGAAACGAGCCCGCGCAGCCGACGCGGTCGTGAACACAGCCCGAGAAGCCGTTCGCGCGGCGTCCACGGGAAACGACGCCAAAGCGTGGCTGGAGCAGGCCAAGCGATCGGCCCAAGCCCTGGCCGAGATTACATCGCAAGAATTGCAAAAGGCACGCAGTGCGGCGACGGCCGTCCAGCGGCAATGGCAGGAATCCGAGACAAATACCGCGGCCATGAGGCGGCTGGAGCAAGCCAGATCGGCCTTGCTGGAGGCGGCTGTTGCCCAACAATTGGCGGCCGGCCGACCTCAGGCAGCCGTGGAAATTCGGGATGCCTCGGAAACACAGTCCGCCATCGCCAAGGCGCGGGAAGCGGCACAACAAATGGCCACCCCGTCGCCCTCTCATTCCGCCTCCGATGCGAATCTAAACTCTGCCCCCCATTCAAATCTAAACTCCGATGCAAATGTACATTCCTCCTCCGATCCAAATCCAGAAGATCAAGCACCTGCCCATGCCGCCGTCTCGGATCGGGCGGAAGGCCGCGACGAAGAGGCGTCCGCGGAGAGCAGCGATCGCCGATCTGCCCAGGCTCGAGTGGTCGAGGCATTGAACCGCGCACGAAACGCGCTCGCCGAGCAACCCGATCGGCCCGAATTGGCAACCGCCAGATTACCGGTGGAGCAGGCATCTGCGGCGGCTGCGCAAGCCCTGCAAGCGTGGTCAACGTCGCCGCGTGGGACGGTGGCTGCGCCGCAGCAAGCCGCTGCGGAGCACATCGCGGAGGCTGCGGAAGACGTACAAAGGGCGATCGAGCAGGAAGAACACCATGCCCGGCATGGTTTGGCCCAGCGTGAACAAGCCGCGCAATCGCTGATCGAACAGGCGATTCCTGTCGCCCCTCAAGCCACCGCAGCCCTGCATCGAGCGGAATCGGCGGCCGCGACAGGATCGCAGGCCGCAAGCGGTGAGGCCGTGGCCGCTGCCGAGGCAGGCTACCGTGAGAGGTTGCTGGACGCAGCCGCTGCAATTGCCGCCCGCGAGGCACAACTGCAAAAAGCGTTGGACGCGGCCTCCCGTTTGCCCACCCTGCTGTCCCCGGAATCGCTTACGCTTTCTTCCGCGGAAACCGAGGCCCCAGGCAACACGCCGGCAGGGAGTTCGCGGGAGCCGGCGCTGGGTGCCTTGCAGGCCCTGCAAGAGTTGGCCGCGATGGTAGCCCGTCCATCAACCGCCGGTGTGCCGATGCAGGCAGGCCTCGCATCGGCAGCCACGGTCCAATCCAGCCAAGCCAGCCAGGCTGCGCCGTCCGCCTCTCCGCCCGCAGCGCTCTCGGCGGCTGGCCGCACGGGCGGGATGTCGCGCAATAATCACAATGCCGATCGGAGTCCGGCCAGCCAGGCCGCCAGCTCCACGGCACAGGGCGCCGCGCGTGGCCAGCCGCATCCGTCGCCACAGGGGGGAATGGAGCAACCGGCCTGGATGCTGAATCTCCCGGCCCACGTTCAGGCCGCGATTCGCGCCGCGGCGGAAAGCCCCCCTCCCTCCGCCTACCAGCAGCGATTGAGAAACTATTTCAAGAATGTCGAGTGAGCAATATCGCGCGTAAGCAAAGTTGCCGGAATACCGGATAGCCAGACTCGCAAGAAACGAGGTCGCCATGAATCAGCCAGAAATGAGCCAGCAAGACGTCGATCGCGTGCAGCGGTGCCACCAAACCTATCTACGGCTTCGCGAGGAGTTGTCCAAAGTCATCGTGGGACAGCAACGGGTGATCGAGGAGGTATTGATCTCCGTCCTCGCTCCCGGCCACGCGCTATTGGAGGGCGTGCCGGGCCTGGCAAAGACGCTGCTGGTCAGCTCCCTGGCCGAGGCAACGCACCTGACGTTCAAGCGGATCCAGTTTACCCCGGACCTGATGCCCAGCGACGTGACCGGGGCCGACATTATTCAAGAGGACCCCGCGACAGGCGAGCGCGGCTATCGCTTTTTGCCGGGACCGATTTTCGCCAACATGATCCTTGCCGACGAAATCAATCGCACGCCGCCCAAGACGCAAGCCGCCATGCTGGAGGCCATGCAGGAGCGCCAAGTGACGGCCGGCGGCAAGGTCTATCGGTTGCCCGACCCCTTCTTCGTGCTGGCCACGCAGAACCCCCTGGAACAAGAGGGCACCTATCCCCTGCCCGAGGCCCAACTCGATCGCTTCTTGTTGTACATCCACGTCGACTATCCTTCCGCGGCGGAGGAGTGGGAAATCGCGCGGCGCGTGACCTCGGCGAGCCTGCCCCACTTGCAATCCCTCCTTACCGGAGAAGACCTGATCCAGTTCCAGCAGTTGGTGACCCGCATTCCCGTGGCCGATCAAGTCTTGGGCTATGCCTGCACGCTGGTGCGGGCCTCGCGACCAGGCTCTCCGGAAAGCCCCGATTTCGTCAACCGCTGGGTGGCTTGGGGCTCTGGCCCACGCGGCCTACTCACCCTTGTCATGTGCGCCAAAGCGCGGGCCGCGTTGCAGGGAAGATACCATGCCTCCATCGGGGATATCCAGGCCGTCGTCAAACCGGCCTTGCGGCATCGACTGGCGGGCAACTACGCGGCGCAGGCGAATAATCTCACCAGCGATCGCTTGATCGATATGCTGCTGGAAGCCATACCTCCCGACGCTCCTTACGAACGCCCAGCCGGCGAATGGACCGCGACCGCGGTCCTGCCAAACTGATGGCGACCCTGACGGCAGCGACTGGCAGCAAGTCCGTGAAAATAGAGGTGGCAACGTGGCGCACGGTGTTTTGGCACGCTATTTGGACTCCCAAGCCCTGGACCGCATTTCCCGGCAAAGGTGGGAGCCGCGGGGACTGGTTCAAGGCAATCTGGCAGGTGGACATCGTTCCTCCTTGTCGGGATTTGCCGTCGAGTTCGTGGGCCACCGGCAGTATGTCTGGGGAGACGATCCCAAGCACATCGATTGGCGCGTGTACTTCAATCGCGATCGCTTGGTTGTCAAACAATATGCCATGGAGACGAATCTCGTCTGCCATTTCGTATTGGACGCCAGCGCTTCGATGCGGTACGGCGAAGGGGATCAGCAAAAACTGCTGTATGCTTCCCGTTTGGCGATTACGCTGGCGTACTTCATCCTTGGCCAGGGCGACAAAGTCTCGCTTGCCGTGTTCGACGATCAATTGCGGAGGGTGATCCCGCCCAGCAGCTCGCCCGCGCAGCTCGTTCGCATGAGCAACTACCTGGATTCCTTGGAACCACGCGAGAAAACGCACGTCGGACCGGCACTTACCGAACTGGGAAAGCACTTTCAGCGCCGGGAGATCGTGGTGGTGCTGAGCGACTTCCTCTGCGATCTGGCGGACTTGGAGACCGCGATTCAAGAGTGGCGATACCGACGGCACGAGGTCGTACTGATGCAAGTGCTGCATCACGATGAATTGGCCTTTGACTTCCACGGTCCCATCAAATTCGTGGGATTGGAACTGCTACAGGAGCTGCTGACCCGGCCGGATGAACTACGAAGCGCCTACCTTTGCGCCCTGGGCGATTTTCAAGAGCAGCTCGTCACCGCGTGCCGACGCAATTCCACGGAATACCTTTTGGTGGACACGAGCCGGTCGCCCGCCGACGTCCTGGCCGACTACCTGATGCAGCGTTCACGCACGCCGCGCGTGCCGTGAAGGCCGACCCTGCCACGCCCGCTTGCGAAGGATGCTGCCTGGCGACAACCATCGAGGATTCGGCTGCATAACATTGGAGATTCGGCCCCTCACGCATTGGAGACTCGACCCGCTAGATTTGGGGGTTCGGCCCCTTGCCATTCGAGGTTCGGCCCCTTGCCACCGGAGCTGGGGTGATTTTTGGCCGTGGGGCAGCACTTTGCGACCCAATCGTTTCCTTGAAACGATCGATCGTGGCCGCCAGCCGGCTTGCAGCCTGCCTTCTCCGCCTCCGCGACGCCCGCCGGGACGGCAATTTCCAATCGCTCCGGCGCCAGCACTTCGCCGCCGCCCAAGCAGGACAAAAGACGCAACCATCCGTCACCTGCCCTCCTGATCGCTTGTGCCTATCCCTACGTGCGGCTGAGCATATATCAGGGCGATCTTGTACAATGGCGATCTGGAGAGAGGGGGCTTTTGAAGCGTAGCGTTCACGTACCGCATCTTCAGGGAAAAGCCAATGATGACGCATCGTTGCTGTTTTGCAAGGTACCCCTTGGGCACCTCTGGTTTAGGGCTGCTGACGGCTTGCGTGGCGATCCTCGGCACGGCATTGGCGGTTGACATGTCGGCCGACTCGCCCGTCAAGTTTCCCGAACGCGGCGCGCTGCCGCCTAAATATGCTCTTGATCGACCGGCTCCGGATCATGCTTCGCCGGAGGAGGGCTATTATCTCTTCAGTTCGCCCGAGCGATCTCTTGAGCAGATACAAAAAATCCGTGCCGAGATGCCATCCGGGAAGTTCACGCCGCCCGCCCCCGACTGGACCCACCTGCAAAGGACACACACCCTCCTGCGCGACGGCGGCCGATTACAGATCGTGGCTTTCGGCGATAGCATCATCAACGATACGATGCGGTCGGGCTGGGTGACGCTACTGCGAGAGGCCTACCCCAAGGCCGACATTCAGGCCAAGGTCTACGTCCGCGGTGGGGGCGGGTGCCAGCACTACCGTGAGGAAGGAAGGATTGCCAACGTCGTCGTCCCGCTCAAACCCGATCTCGTCATCATGGGTGGCATCAGTCAAAAAGACATCGAGAGCATTCGGGATGTGATCCGGCAGCTTCGGTCGGCCTTGCCAGGAGTGGAGATCCTGCTGACGACCGGCGTGTTTGGTACCGCCGATCCCCGCAGTCCCGATGAGTTGGCTAGGGCACCTTATTCGGGGACCGGGCCGTATGGGCAAGCGCTGCGGCAGTTGGCGGCCGAGGAACGCTGTGCGTTCCTCGACATGACCACGCCGTGGGCGGAGTATTTGCGTTCGTCCGGCTTGCATCCGCATCTCTTTTACCGAGATCCCGTGCACGCCAACGAGTACGGTGAACAAGTCTTGGCCAAGGTATTGATGGCCTTCTTCGCTCCTGATGCGACGGAGTGAGGCAGAGTCGCAAGTGCGAGCTTGATCGCGTCAGACGGCCGGTAACCGTTTACGGCTGAGCTGTAACAGAAAAATTTGCGAAACAACGACGGTTGTTCGGGCCTCCAGACGTTCCTTGAGTGTGGAACGGAATGTCATTTCGACGAGCAACAGCGACGAGAAATCTTAACGCTTGTTGAGAAGATTTCTCGCTTTGAAAGATTTCTCGCTTCGCTCGAAATGACAGGAGGACGAGCCGTTTTGCAGTGAGAAGAATCCCTGTGAAAGATTCTCCCCGTGAAGGGGTACGACGGCCGACGCGGTGAACGCGGCGCGAGATATTGCACGGCCCAGAGCTAGACGCTGGGATGGAAGCGGTGCTGTGAATGGTACCGGCGTGCGGAAAACGCGTACCACGCTTGCCGCATCAACATGGTGCAACAAGCCCAGGTGAAAGGCATGGATTCGATCGCCCGGGGTGCGGGACGGTTCATGCGGAGGGGCGGCGGTAGTGCTGATATGCCAGCAGAACCTCGTATAAATCCGTTGAAAGGGTGATTTCCTCGTTTTGGAAGTCGGAAAGCCAGGTCCGCTCCGACCGCACGGCATCGACCAGCAGGGGTAGGACTTCGCCCAACGGTACGCTGACCACCGACGTCACATTGACCGATTGGGTTGTTTCCTCGCCTTCCGACGGTCCATAGTAAACGCGGAGATGCGGCGGCATCATGCTCCCATTCGCTCCTTCCTTGGAACTGTCAACGTCCTGTCAACGTCAGCGGACCGCCCAGGCTCCAGCCGATGAACTCACTGCGCAAGCAAACAGCCGATGGACTG
Source organism: Blastopirellula marina (assembly GCA_020721965.1). GTDB lineage: Bacteria > Planctomycetota > Planctomycetia > Pirellulales > Thermoguttaceae > Thermogutta. Next base: position 14,877 of record DYLS01000078.1, read on the forward strand.
CGTGCGCAAGCAAAAGTATTGGAACCTGTCGTTCGCGCGTCTTATATCGGCAGAATGGCTCGCACAACTTGATCGCATTGATCGCATTTTGCTAAGCCTGCCGGATGCTCGATGCTAAGATGTGTCCGATTGACTGTTGTCACGGCAAATGATGCCTGTCGTTAGAGTAAAGTTAGAGAATATACGAAGTCTAGTGAACGCATTGGCTTTGCTACGTAGCAGAAGCGAGGGAAAATTTCTGTTGTGGTGTATGGAACCAACCCAATGGTCAGTATCATCCCTGATGAATACGGCCGAGATTTTTGTGTTGAAAACGCCATAAGCGACGTTCATAACTCGGCCAGGGTGGCGCCGGGGTGGGAGAGAAGCGATGCGGCGGGATCGAGCCGTTCCAGTGGCGGGAGCGAGCTACCCAGCTTGACGGCGACTCCGGCCCCCAAGGGGATTCCCAACTTCGCCGGGCTTTCTGATCCCGCCACGAATTCTCAGCCAGGCTCAAGAAAGCGATTGCCCTAACCTTAATCCGTGCGAAAATAGGGAAATAGCCGTTGTTGAAGTTGTTGAAACTGAAGTTTGGGCAACTCAACGCATTTCGAGGAGTTCGATAAATGAAGCAAGGGAATGGAACCGTTTTGGGAAGAAAAATGGTCGGAGTTGCTCTCGCGGCGATGACCGTGGTCATGACGATCGCGCCGCTGTATTGGGGCGTGGCCGAGGAGGCCAATCAAGCCGCTGCCGCAAACTCCACTGCTGGTCAGGCCGATCTCGACAAGGCGATCGAAATCAAACTGAACGCCAGCACCCTCAGCGATCTGGGCGAGGTGATTCGCCTTTGCGAGAGTGCTATTGACAAGGGGTTGGATGAGGCCAACACCGAATTCGCCAAGCAACTGCTCAGCGCCACCCGCTTCCAACGGGGACTGATGGTCGGTGAAACGGTAATCAGCACCCTGCCCATCGACAACAACTGGCCGACCTTCCGCAAAATGGCGGTGGAAGACCTGGAACAGGGCCTTGCCGTCGATCCCGAGCAGCCCGAGGCCTGGCTGATGTTGGCGCGGCTGAATGCCTTGCCCAATGGCGACCTCGAACGTGCCCGATTCGCCGCCAATCAAGCCGTCGAAAAGGCTGGCTCCGATCGTCGCCTGCTGGTTCAGGCATTGCTTCTCCGCGCGGACTTGACGGAAGACAACGACAAGAAGTTGCAGGACCTCAACCGATTGTTGGAGCTGGAACCCGATGATCCCCGAGTGGCCCGGGCAAGGGGAGCCACGCTGCTGGCCCTCGGCAAGGCGGAAGAGGCCATCGCCGATTTCGACAAGGCCTTGGCCAAGGCCCCGGGACATGTGCCCACCCTGGAGGCCAAGATCGACGCCCTCCTGGAATTGAAGCGATTCGACGATGCCTTGGCCGTGGCCGATCAGATCGAAAAGGAATCGCCGCGGAGCGCCACCGCCTGGTTTCAGCGGGGACGAATTACGGGAGTCCGCGGCGAGTTCGAGAAAGCATTGGAACACCTCAATAAAGCAGCCGAGATGGAGCCGCGCAATGTGGCCGTTCTGATGATTCGGGCGGCGGTATTGCAAGAGCTAGGGAAAAGTGATGAGGCGATGAAGGACGTCAATCGGGCCTTGGAGCTGCGTCCCGATAACCCCGCCCTCTTGCGGCTTCGGGCGGCCATTCTGGCCGGGAGCGGGCAGCTCAGCGAGGCCGTTCGCGACTTGGAGCAGGTTCGCGAGCAAGGCTCCTCGGAGCCTACCATCGATTTGCAGCTTGGGCTGCTCTATTCCATCCAAAAGCGTCACGGGAAGGCTCTGGAGCAGTTCGACAAGGTCTTGCGGGTCGAGCCTCGCAACGTCGCGGCACTGCGCGGAAGGGCCGACACGCTGCTGTCCCTCGGGCGGCATGCAGAGGCCATCGCGGATTATGAAAAGGCCCTGGAGGTCGATCCCAACGATAGCGGCGTGCTCAATAACTTGGCCTGGGTCCTCGCTACCTCTCCCGACGAAAAGGTCCGCAACGGTAAGCGGGCGCTGGAGCTGGCAACCAAGGCCTGCGAAGTAACGGAATATAAGGCTGCCCACATCCTCAGCACCCTGGCTGCGGCTTATGCCGAGGCGGGCGATTTCGACAACGCCCGCAAGTGGTCGCAGAAAGCCGTCGAATTGGGATCGGAGGCCGAAAAAAAGGCATTGCAAAAAGAGCTGGAATCCTACCAGCGCAACGAGCCGGTACGGGAATTGATCCAAGAGCTGCTGGAGCCGGCCGAAGAAGAATCCGCCAAAGAGGAATCCAGCGAAGAAGCGAAGCCAATGGAGCCGGGGGAAGACAAAGGCGAGGGAGGTGACAAGGCGCCGGAAACAAAACCGGAGGGCGAGCCGCCCGATATCCCCGACGCGCCCAAGGAGCTTCAAGACGCCCCAACGGGGGGGAAACCGGCGCCGGCGCCCAAGCCTACCGTCGATTTCTTGCATCGGGCATGAGGCGGTGCCGAGAAGTTCCTTCTCCGTCCCGTTTGCGAGGGTTGATCCCTTGGCGGGATGGGCCTGACGTATTTCTCAAATGAGGTAAAAGGAATCGCATCCAGCGGTTGTGCCGCGCGAGGCGCCAGCCCTGGATGCGTGCTGCCATTATTCCGATAAAAAAAGAGCCGTGCCCGCCCCGCGGACGTATCGTTTGGAATCATCCGAGGTTGACTCCTAACCCATCCTTGGAAGCCTCAACCACCTAGCGATTCGGGTGACACATTCGCATCGGGTGAGAGACATCGCCGCAAGCGGGCACGGCACGGCGTCCGTCGCCCTATCGTTTGGCCAATTACGGCCGCCCTCCGTGAAAACTTCAAGCCTCCTTGCTCGTCCGCCGACCGATCCACCGGTAGGGTGCGATCGTAAGTGGCGGCTCCCTCCGTGCGCTCGCTTTGCCCGGCGAACCGGGCCTGTGACCCATCATGGGCCGTGCGGAAGCCGTTCCGCGTGCCCCCCCGATCCGTGGCGGGACATGGTTTTGCTAACGCTCCGCGTTAGAAGGTCCTGCGTGCTTCGTTGATCTTAGTTTCCCAGCGTCCATTTCCGCGATATGCATTTGCCACGTCGCTCATGGGCCGATCCTTCAAAAGGCGATCGCCCTCTCGGCCCTTGCCTGGTCGGCCAATTTCATCCGTCTGGCTCTCCCACAGGTTCCTTCATTCCGACAAGTGCTGGAACAAGGCGGTGAATTTGGGCATCTGGGATTCCAGGTAATTCCGCCACTGCTGGGGATGCCAAATCTCCACGCAGACAGCGGCCCCGACGACCATCACCTCGCCCCCCGCCTCTACCGCCAGAAACTCCCGAAAACCCTCAGGGATTACCAACCTTCCCCTTTGTGCCAAAGCGACCTCGCGGTACCGACTAGAGAGCAACCTCCCGAAGCGCTGGACGTGCTGAATCCGCCCCTCCAATCGCCCTAGCCGCATCTTTTGCCGAATCAGATCGATTCCACCCTGCCAGCGGGTCTGCCATACCTTGGGATTCCACAAACTCAGGCATCCCCGCCGTTCTTTGACGAGAATCAGCTCTTTGGCATCCTTCGCCAATGGATCCAACAGCTCGTTCGGAAGCGATAGACGGAAGCGATCGTCGATCGCGCGGGGAAACTCGCCGATGATGAAGGCTTCGTCTGTCAACATGCGGTCGTCGTCACTCAAAACATTCCAATGCGGCGACCGGAGTCCATTCCGAGCGTTTTGGGTTAATTTCCCACGATTAGCTGCAATCTTATGTTTTAGTTGGGTTGATTTCCCATAAGCATGAGTTTAGCGTCCCGTTTCGCGGTTGCAATACCCGCGGCGAGATTTTCTCAAAATTTCCCCCACCCGGTCGTGCTTCCAGAATCGGGGACCTCGTTCCTGCGAGGAACAGCGCTCCGAGCCTCCCGCTCGATGCACCGCCAGACAGACACGACGCACCGCCAGACAGACACGACGCACCGCCAAACAGACACGACGCATTGCCGAACCGACACCACGCATCGCCAGACAGAAGTGTGAAAGAGGTCGGCCTCGGGGCCGCTGAACCATGCCGGGGCGCTCGCCTGTTTCCCCGTGGGCGCCGATATGATCGTTCAATCCCGTTTTCTCGCTACAATCGAAAAATGTTTCCGAGAAGGCACCCCCGAACAGTGCGAAAGGCAAAGCGGCCGTCCGACGACTGTCGAAATCTCAACCGCCCAGAGTGCTCTATGGGAGCACCATTCCTTGCCGGTTACGCATCTTTACCGGTTACGCAGTACTCGCCGAGCACCCAACGATGACTTCGCAAATTTGATCCACTAAGGGCATGAAGGGACACGAAGGAAACGACACCCAAAAATCTTCGTGAAACTTCGTGTCCTTCGTGGATTTGCTGACTCTCGTTTGGGCGACTACCAGCCGCGTGGGCTGCCCTGTCAGTACCATTTTTTGTCAGTGACGTCTTTGTTGGTCACGTGGTGCTCGCACAGTAACCTAGAGTTATCTGAAGTTATTTATCTGGAATTGTTTGCTGCTCGCGGTGGACGCTTTACTGCCTGCCGCGCCGGATAGGCTTGGCCCGAACCAACGCCGGGGGCGGCAAGGCGGTTAGGTACACCTTAGGCACACCAATTGTGCAAGAGAACTCGCCGATTCGTGTTCACGTTGCAAGGGCACAAGTTCGCTGCGAAAAGGAGACGAATGGTGAAGGATCATTGTCCGTCGCGCCCACACAACCTGCGGAGCATCCCCCTGGCAGCCGTTCTCGCCGCGCTGATTCTGCTACCTACGATCAGCGCAGTGCAGCAACCGGACATGACGCTAGCAGGCCTCGCGGTTGCCGCCCCGGGCGAAGGACGGCCACCGCGATTCAAGCCGCCCTTGGGACCGGGAGGCATGCGTCCGCCTCTCCATCAACTGCCGCCCGGTCGCGGACGGCCGGTTCGTCCTGAATCTGGCGACACTCCCCCCTTCTACGCGAACGAGCCAGCTACCGAGGACGCTGACCAGGGCGGGTCGCAGCTCCATCAACGCATCCCGGACGATGCCGGCTCCAAGGACGCGCCGCTGTTGCTTTGCATCGGCGTCCACGTGGAGCCGTTCGGAGCAACGGTGAGCACGTTAGCGCAAGATACGGCTGGCGAGACGCGAGAGCCGCGGCCACAGCGGCCCTCTGCCAGGTCGGGTGGCTCTCGGGCTGGCCTGAGCTACGAGATGGACGGACTGTTTCGACGGCACGTCGCCGATCTTCAGACCTTGGCGAGTATCGTGGAACACCACGGGGGCAAGCTGACGGTACAGGCTCAAACCCCTTTCAGCCGCCGCATCGCGGAGACCAAGCTTTCGCTGTTCCGCGACTTCGAGCGACAGGGGCACGAGATGGCGTTGCACTTCCACGAAGATGCCCACCTGGGCGTCAACAGCGAGTCCCTGCCCGTGGACGCTTGGACAGCCCTCATGCGAGAGGAGATTGACTGGCTGAAAAAGGCGGGCGCCTCGCGCATCCGCTACTGGAGCGGCGGGAACCTGTTTCCCGGTGTGCTCGAGGCCGCCAGCGGCGCCGGGCTGGACGTCATGAGCGACTTCAAGAATCCGCGCACGCAACGCGACGACGAGCGGTTGCTCGCTGTCAACCCGTGGCGGCCCGCTGCCGGCCCAATCGCAACGGACCTTGCGGGTTTCGCGAGGCACGACCCGGCGGGCAAGATCATCTATCTCCCCAACGGCGTGTTCGAGCGTGTGGACCACAGCGCGATGCGCCGGGCGGCCGGTGGCGACTATCCCTACTTCGACGCACTCACTCGAGGACTTGAGCTATCGTTGCGGGCCGCGCGCCCCGACCGGGTGAACGTGTTCCACATCACGGTTCACGCCGGCGAGTTCCGCGGCGGCCTGGATACGCCGCGTCCGTTCGGCGTCATCGACGACTGGCTGGGGCAGGTCGTCGATCCACTGGTCAAAGTTGGCAAGGTCCGCTGGGCCACGTTCTCCGAGATGGCCGACGCCTTCCAAGCCTGGGAAAAGGCGAATCCCAGCGTGCCTCCCCGCGCGGCAACTGCCGATGCTGCGACCTCGGCGGGCACGGCGGGCAATGCTCAGACGCCGCGTGGGTACATCACGTTCGTCGTGAACACGCACGATTGGGTTCGCGTCGACAACAGCGCGGATACGATCTTGCGCGTGATCGAGATCTTCACCAAACACCGAGTACGCGGCGATTTCTATCTGACTGCACCGGTGGTCGAAGCCTATGTCCGGTCACGCCCCGAGGTCATCGACCGCTTGCGTGCGACCGGTATGACCATTAAC
>DYLS01000003.1 GCA_020721965.1 Blastopirellula marina
CATCCTCCGAACCAAGGCCCTTGAGCATGGCCGCGAGGAAATCCAAATCGTGGACGACGGCCCCGGGATTCCCTTGGAGATTCAGGATCGCGTTTTCGACGCCTTTTTCACGACGAAGGACGTGGGAAAAGGTACAGGCCAGGGGCTGACGACGGCCTACCACGCGATCGTGAAAAAACATGGGGGCACGCTGGAGTTTCGTAGCCGCCCAGGCGGAGGAACGACATTTTTCATTCGCATACCGCGAGATTCCGGCCCTCGGCCCCCTGACGGCACACCGCCGGTCACGGCACCCCTTGCTGACGTCGGGAACGACCTCTCCCTACCGACGCTCGGCTGAAGCGACGAAGCAAAGGAGCTGGTACCAAGGCATGATCCTTTGCTGGGAGACGATGATTGGAGCGAAATCTAGACATGCAGCCTCCTACGGTTCTATTGATCGATGACGACGTTCATCTCCTGCACGGCTTGACCCGTGCCTTGCGGCGGCTACCCTACCGCTTCGTCACGGCCTGCTCGGCAGAAGAGGCAATGCTGGTGCTGAAACAGTGGCCGATCGACGTCATCGTCTGCGATGAACAACTACCTGGAATGCGCGGGAGCGATCTGCTGGCCTGGGCCGCCCAACACCTGCCAGATGTCCCACGCATCGTTTTGACGGGGCAGCCGGACGTGCCGACAGCCCTGAAGGCCATCAACGAAGGCAAGGTCTTCCGCTTCTTTACCAAACCGTGCCGCGACGTGGACCTCGCCATCGCCATTGGTGAGGCGATCGAGTTGCGCCGCGCGGCGAGTCCAGCGGCATGTCCGTAAAGGGCGATCCAATGGATCCTTCGCCTCCTGCCGATTTGCCTCCCGTGCAGCCCTACTCCAGCGGCAAGCACCAGATAAAGGGCATCCGATTCGCCAAGATGCAGATGGATTCGACTGCAGCGAGAAACGCTACGTCGCTCCACAGGCCTGTACAACCGCGCTGCCCCGGAAACGCCGTCTGATCTCGGCAAAAGCCGAAGACGTTCCTCGGTGGATCGGCAACGCATCGATCTTCCGTTGCCTCACGAGCCGCCCTTGCAGCTATCCGGAAGTCGGCTGCGGGCGAGACCGCCCTGCCCGGCATTGTCTTGCAAGCCGACCTGGGCTACACTGATTCAGAGATCGGGGCGTGGCGCAGCCTGGATTAGCGCGCTTGCTTGGGGTGCAAGAGGTCACCGGTTCAAATCCGGTCGCCCCGATCTTCTTTTCCCCATCTATCGCCCAACACCCACCCAAGTGGGGATGCGGCCCGTTAGAAAGGCCGGGGGGTTATCTCAATCCCTGGTTTTCGCGAAATCGACCCCAAATCTGCCTGCTCCCACCTCGGGTAACCCGGCGGTTTGGAACTGTCCTTGAAATACCGCCATCCACCCGGGTAGGAGGCGTTCCGCGGAGAATGGGGCATTCGCTCGTATTCTGTGCGCCGCTTCTGTCCGCCGCTGCGACTCGATCTTTGAACTCCGCCATCAGAGCGTACCACTGGAGCGTACTAGCAGCATCTGAAACCTGGGCCTGCCACCCGTGCCTGACAGCAGAGCTTGACATTAGGGCCTGACATCAGTGCCTGCGGTCGAAGTTTGCCATCAGCGTCTGCAACCAGTGCCTGACATTCAGCCCTGCCACAAAGCCCTGCTCCCGCCGCGGCCTGCCCCGCCTCACGCCAAGCTCCGGGAATCGAGTGGATGGCGGTCCAGGGGGTAATGCGATCTGTCACGACTAAAACCTACAATTAAGGTTTTGAATGCTCGATGAATAGCCCGAGCCGAGATGGCTCGTGCCGCGGCAGGAATCTCATTTTCCCGGCTTCCCAACGCCTCGTTCCATTGCCAGCATCGGACCACAGGGGCGTTGTGCCAACCCAAGGCGGATTTCTCGATCCATGATGACTCGCTTCGAAAACGCCTATGTCCTGGACGTCATGTCCGACGATCACCCCGGTATCGTGGCCGTCGTCAGTACGGCGGTGGAGGAATTGGGGGCCAATATCGACGCGTGCAGTCAAACCGTGTTGGGCGGCTACTTCACGCTGATCATGATCGTCAGCCTCCCGCAGCCCGTTGAGCCGGACGCCCTGGCGGAACAGGTGCGCCGCGCCGGCGGGAGTTGGGACCTGCAAGTGATGGCCCGCCGCGCCGCTGCCCCCACCGCCCCACCGCCCACCGCTTGCGACCGTTTCGTGATCACGGCGTCCGGCCGCGATCAGCCCGGCATCGTCCGCCGATTCAGCCAGTATCTGGCGGGCAAGGACATCAACATCATGGACCTCTTCGGCGACCGCTCCGGCGATGAATTCGTGCTCATCGGACAATTGGAGGTCCCCAGCCACTGGGAGATCCGCATGTTGCAGGCCGATCTGGAACAGATGGGAAGTGAGCTGGGTTTTGCCGTGCGACTCCAGCACGAAAACGTCTTCCTGGCCACCAATCAATTGCGATGGCTGATGCCCACTAACGCCAAAACCGAGACGCGATGACCGCCGCCCTTCAGCGCATCGAATATCCCTGCGCGAATGGCAAAGGGTCCGTTCCCTGGGCGTCGACAACCGTCTCCCCTTTCTGAAAAAGAGGCTTCACGATCATGCTCCGCACCGACGAAATCCTCTCCACGATTCGGATGCTGCACGCCGAACATTTGGACGTGCGGGCCGTGACCCTCGCCGTGAACGTCGAGGACTGCGCGGCCCCCGGCGTGGACCACCTGTGCCGCAAACTCAAGGAGAAGATCGTCTCCCGCGCCAGCCGGTTGGTGGAGGTCTGCGACCGAGTGGGCACGAAGTACGGCATTCCAGTCGTAAACAAGCGATTGGCGATCTCGCCGATCTCGTCGCTCCTGGCAGGTCACGGCCGTGGTGCCGCCTTGCAGGTGGCCAGCGTCCTGGACGCGGCGGCCCAAACCTGCGGGGTCGATTTCGTGGGCGGTTTCACGGCCCTGGTCCACAAGGGCATCTCTTCCGGAGACCGCGTGGTCATCGAAAGCCTGCCCGAAGTCCTCGCCAAAACCCAAAAGGTCTGTGCCTCCGTCAATGTCGCCTCGCGCAAGGCTGGGATCAACATGGACGCTGTCCACGCCATGGGGCATGTCCTGAAAGATATCGCCCAGGCCACCGCCGCTCAAAAAGGATTCGGCTGCGCCAAGCTGGTCATCTTCTCCAACATCCCCGAGGACAACCCGTTCATGGCGGGCGCCTACATGGGGGCGGGAGAGCCGGAGGCCACCGTCAATATCGGCGTCTCCGGCCCGGGAGTGGTGTGCAGCGCACTCAAGCGCCGCCTGGAACAAGTGGGCCGCGCCACCCTCGGCGACCTGGCCGAGGAAATCAAGATCACCAGCTTTCGCGTCACCCGCGTCGGCGAACTCATCGGTCGTGAGGTGGCCGCCGAATTGGGCGTCAGTTTCGGCATCGTGGACCTCTCGCTGGCCCCCACGCCGATGGTCGGCGACAGCGTCGGCGAAATCCTCCGCACGCTGGGTATCGATCACATCGGGGCACCCGGCTCCACGGCCGCCCTGGCCATGCTCAACGACGCCGTCAAGAAGGGCGGCCTATTCGCCTCCAGTTCCGTCGGCGGCCTGAGCGGCGCCTTCATCCCCGTCAGTGAAGACTCCGCCCTGGCCGGGGCCGTGCGCCATGGCCACCTCGTCCTGGAAAAGCTGGAGGCCATGACCTCCGTCTGCTCCGTGGGACTGGATATGGTCGCCGTCCCCGGCGATACGCCCGCTGAGACGCTGGCCGCCATCATCGCCGACGAAATGGCCATCGGCGTGATCAACGACAAAACGACGGCCTGCCGCATCATCCCCGTCCCCGGCGCCAAACCCGGCGACTGGGTCGACTTCGGAGGGCTTTTCGGCTCGGCCCCCATCATCGAGGTGCGAAATGCCGGGGCCTCGGATGCCTTCATCCACTTCGGCGGCCGCATCCCCGCCCCCCTGCAATCCCTCGGCAACTAACCCCCCCAATCACCCTCGCCCGCGCCACCAGCACACGCGCCACCAGCGTAAGCTGGTGGTGGTGGTAAATAAAAAGAGCCACCAGCGTAAGCTGGTGGTGGCGCCGCGTGATGGTCGCATACAATCGCAGTGCATCCACCTCGGGCTTACGCCCGAGGCTCGGGCATTCGCTCCACGAGCCACCAGCGTAAGCTGGTGGTGGCTAAGGCGTTGCCGCCAATCCGCACGCCGTCACAATCCCAGCACCCAATTCGCCGTATTGAAATAGATGAGCAGTCCCGTAATGTCCACCACCGTCGTCAACACGGGACTGGCCACCACGGCGGGGTCCAACTTGAACAGCGTGGCCAACAACGGCAGACCCGTCCCCACCAGCGCCGACGACACCACTTGGAGGCTTAGTGCAATCGCGATACACACCGCGATCCCCTCCAGCGAGTGGTCCCCCGGAATCTCCGCCCCTTGCGACAAGAACATCACCTTGGCCCAGGATAACACCCCCAATACCAAGGCCAGCAAGATCGCGATGCGAAACTCTTTCCACAGCACCCGCAGCGTGTCGCGAAGGTTGACCTCTCGCAGGGCCAAGGCCCGCACCACCACCGTCGCCGATTGGCTCCCGGTATTCCCGCCCGTATCCGCAACCATCGGCATGTACAGGGCCAGAATCAACATCTGTGTCAAAGTTGCCTCGTACTGGTGAATGATGATCCCCGAAACCAGTCCCAAGGCTGCCAGCCCCACGATCCAGACCGCCCGATTCTTGAAGTGCGACCATACGCTCGTGCGAAGATAGGCCCCGGCCAGGTGGGCACCCCCGATCGCCATCAGCTTCTCGATATCTTCCGTCTGCTCCTGCGTGATGATATCCATCGCGTCGTCGTGCGTAATGATCCCTACCAATTGCCCTTGTTCATTGACCACCGGCAGGGCCAGCAGGTCGTATTTCTGGATGATGCGGGCGGCATCTTCCTGGTCGTCGTTTACCCGGCAGTAGATCGCGTCGCGGTGCATGACGTCCGAGACGGTCTCGTGCGAGAGGGCCAGGATCAGGTCCTTGAGCGACACAAAGCCCAACAGTCGCCGGTTGGCGTCCACGACGTAGGCGTAGTAGATAGTCTCCTTGTCGGGGGCCTCCAGGCGGAGTTTTTGTATCGCCTCCGCCACGGTGAGGTCCGGCGGGAGGGCGGCATAATCCGACGTCATGACGGCCCCCGCCGTCCCCTCTTGATACGACGACAGGCGGCGGATGTCCTCCCGCTCGGCCTGCGCCAAGAGCCGCATCAGCATCTCGCGGCGGTCTTCCGGCATCCGCTTGATCAGGTCCACGCGGTCGTCCGGCGGCAGGTCCGTAATCAGGCTCGCCAACTCCTGCCGCGGGATCACGGCCGTAACCACCATCTGCACCTCGGGGTCCAGATGGACGAAGATCTCCGGACGAATCTCCTGGTCGGCCAGGGAAAGAATCTTCCAGATTTCCTCCGGCGAGAGCGGGCTGATGAATTCCGCAATCGACGCCTGGTGGCAAAACCGGCAAAACTCGCGGATGCCCTCTACGTCGTTGGTGCGAAGATAGTCGCGGAGTTCCGGGACGAGGAGTGGGTTCAGCATGTTCGCACCTCCTGACCGCCTGAGCAAGCGGCACGGAGGGCGAACGGAATCAGCCCCCTAACCGCTGCATTTGCTCAGCGGAGCAGATGTGATGGATGATCGCCTTGAGCGCGGGACGGTATTTACCGCACGAACTACCGCCGCCACTTTCCGAATCCGACCCGTTCATTGCTCGAACACAAAAGTCCTTGTAGAACAGCGCGCGGAACACAGCGCGCACCCCGAAGAGGACGTTCACCTCACGTCCAGTAACGCAATTGTAGCCCTGCGCCGCACTGGCGTCAATCGAAGCGCCTCGGGCGGTGCCACCCCCACCTCGGGCTTACGCCCGAGGCTCGGGCATTCGCTACATGAGCCACCAGCGTAAGCTGGTGGTGGCGGTGGCGGTGAATAAAAAAAAGAGCCACCAGCGTAAGCTGGTGGTGGAGCTGCGTGATGGTCGCATACAATCGCAGTGCATCCACCTCGGGCTTACGCCCGAGGCTCGTTGCTCATCATCCGCGGCGCGGCGGCGGTTTGCGTCACGCCTGTGCCTTGCGGCGGCGGGCGAATCCCAGCCCGGCCCCGGCCAGCGCCAATGACGCCAGACCGATCATCGACCCCGGCTCAGGGACGTAGTTGACGTGATACGTACCATTGTCAGCGGTCTTGAAGTAACTCCCATCATCAGTGTGATACGATATGGCTTCAACCGAACCAGGCTTGATAGCTGCCTCGTTATTCGTCCAAACTTGCCCGTCTAACGGATAAGGATCCAAAAGGCTCTTCCAATCGGTTACGAGGCCCACGAAGCTTTCCAAAATCGACAATTCACCAACTTGGTTGAGTGTTGAAGAGGCGCCCTCTAACCGATAATAGTCTTGCGTGTCCTTTAGACCAACAGTGGCTATCAATTGAGCAGAGGCGAATTGGCTTTGGATAGCCGTCTTCAAATCCGACGGCTTTTTACTGTTCGACGATCCATCGAAATCAAGCCCGTCAAAAGTTATGGACGACGGAGTCTCCAGGAGCGCGGCGAACGGCCCGCCAACACCGTAATTAATCGACGATCCTACGCTGCCCAGGATGTTCTTCAAGGAGTAAGCGTCCCCGTCAGGAACGAACGTGTGCGTGTAGGGCGACGAGTCGCTCGTTAGCTTCCCCGCGTACACCATCCAGACATGGTTATTAACATCCGTATTGCCAATTTTATCAACACGAATCAGCCCCCAGCCGATATCGTTCGAATTTGGCGAACCGTTCCCATCAACATCAATAAGATACCCCAAACTGCGATCCTGAATCTGGTCGTTTTGAGTGTTATCCGCGGAGAGTAAACTGGTCACGAGGCCAGCCCGGGCACTCTCATTGGCGAGGCCGATAGCAATCGCGGCCGCCAGCAGAACGCTTAACTTTCTCATGGTGAAAACTCCTATTTATCCGCTGATTATCTCGATACAATTGACCGAACGAAACCGATACCGGCAAGTCGCCTTTTTAACCTACGCCGGTCGGAGGATCTCGAAAATAGGCCCGGTGGGCAGGATGAGGAAAGGCCGGTCGATCATACGGCCGGTCAAAGGTGGCGAAAATTCGTGGAAGGTCCAAGACGCGATCGCGGCGGGGGCGACGCCGCCTGAGCCGCCGCTCGTCAGGACGGACGGACTACTTATCCCCGCGGCGCCGAACAGGCCATCGTGCTGGAACGCCAAAATCTGTAGCAGCGGGTTTTCCCACGGTTGGGGCTGCGGGTCGGACGATGGGAGGACCATGCCGCCCATCCCGACGACTGCGTCCCCGGGGCCTTGCAGGCCGCAATATTCGAGCAGGTTTTCGGAGATCAGCGACTGCGTAAGAGACGCAGCCTCTCCTCCAAGACTGCCCTGCCGCGGCGAGCCTAGGACGCTGATGATGCCCGACTGAGCGACAGACGACTGGATCGTCACGGCACAGAGTGCCGCGAGCAGCGTCGAGATCAGTCGGTAATTGACGGGTTTCATAGTCGCGGTTGCCCAAACGCGGTTGCCTTTGCCCTAGGGCGAATCGGGGAATCGTTACCATCACTCCAATCGCCCATTTAGGATTTGATTATACGGGGGTCCAAATGGATTGCAACTAGGTTTTTTCGGACCTTCCAAAATTGATCCTCAAATGGGGGGGTATCGTGGCACTCGAGCCACCAGCGTAAGCTGGTGGTGGCTAAGCTGGTGGTGGCGCTGGGTGATGGTCGCATACAATCGCAGTGCATCCACCTCGGGCTTACGCCCGAGGCTTGTGGTCGCACGGCCGAGGATCGTGATTGCGTCCGGGGGCATGTTGGAGGCGACACGCATGAGGTACTGGCTCCTCACTTGGACAACGTACGGGAGCTGGTTGCCGGGCGACCCACGCGGTTCGGTAGCTTCTGTACGATCGGGTGGCGGCCCACGGATGGAGCGTGACCGACCAAACCAGCCGTTCGAACCGCCGATGCCGAGCTTGCAGATGGCTTCCGCACGGTTGCAAGAATTCGAACCGGTGAAGCTGGACACGGAGCAGGCCAAGGCACTTCGCGAGCAGTTCCTCGCTACTGCCAACCACCGAGGTTGGCGATTGATCGCGGGGGCGATCATGCCGAATCATGTGCATCTGCTGGTTGCGGCGACGGATGAGGCGGCCCCGGAAGGTATCATGCGGGACCTTAAGGCGTACAGTGCACGGCGATTGAACGCCCTAGCTGGGACGAAAAGGAAATGGTGGACGCGGCGTGGATCGCGAAGATACTTGAGCGATCAACGGGCGGTAGTGAGCGCGGCGGCGTACGTGCAGCGTCAGCAGCATCCGCTTTTGGTCTGGGCGGAAGGAGATCGATCCGACCCACCAGCGTAAGCTGGTGGTGGCTAAGCTGGTGGTGGCGCTGGGTGATGGTCGCATATAATCGCAGTGCATCCACCTCGGGCTTACGCCCGAGGCTCGTGGTCGCACGGCCGAGGATCGTGATTGCGTCCGGGGGTCATAGTCGGCGGAGGCGACTGGCGGCCATCTCTTGCGATCGCCCTGCCATTGCCCGGGCCTCTTCCACGGCGGCGATTTCCTCTTCCGTAAACGGGACGGCCTCGCCGGGGAGCGGAGGTTGCGGGACCAACCGCCGCACAACGGCATCGAGCATCGGCGACACGTCGGATGACCGGAGGGCCGAGATCTCCAATCCGGGGGGGCGGTACCCCAGCGCGGGAGGTAGGTCGGCCTTGTTGTGAATCAACAGTGCTCCGGGTTGAGTTGACAGAATTGCGTCGTTGTCCGGCGTCCACGGTTGAGAGCGGTCGAAGACCAGGATCACCAGGTCGGCTTGACGAGCGGCGGCGTGGGCCTTTTGAACGCCCAGGCTTTCTACGGGGTCCTCGGCGGATCGCAGGCCGGCGGTATCGATCAGCTCGATCGGCCAGCCGTCGGCGACGATCAGCGATGAGACGAGGTCGCGTGTGGTTCCAGGACTGGGGTGCACGATGGCCCGACCGTAGCCAGACAAAGCATTGAGGATGCTGCTTTTGCCTACATTGGGGGGGCCAAAGATGACGACCCGCCAAGGCTGTAGCAAGTGCCTTCCCAGGGAGGCTCGGTCGCAAAGGCGATTCAGGCGACGGGCGGCGTCGGGCTGACCGGTCTCGAGGCCCGCGGCAATCTCTCGCAGCGCCGCTCGCAATGCCCCGTGGTACTGATCGAGCAAGATGTTGGCGGTGCGTGTGGTTCGGGCGTGGGACAAGGCGATGCGTGCGGCCGCGGCGATGGGATCGGCCTCCTGGTCGGATACCCAGCTTTCCCATAAACGGCGGAGGAAGCCGTCGGTCTCCGCCGCACGGACGATGTTCTCCACGATGCGTGCGCCACCGTGGCAGTGGATTTCCAGGGCGTGATCGCTGGGGCGGTAGAGCACAGCCTCTTCCGGCTCCGGTCCGCCAAAATCCCAATGCACCAGGCGTTGTCGGGGGCCGGGCGGCATCTCGATGGGCTGGCCGGATCGGCTCCATGCGCGGCGGCGGATGGCCAGTTCGACCAGGGATCCCTCCAATCTCACCACGGCGATGGCCCCAGCCGCCTGGGCCGTGAGGACCGTAACCGTGTTCTCGCCACGGGGCGGTTCGGTTTTTGGAGCGATCATCGAGTGGGCGTCGGGTTGCATCGGAGCTGGAGGGGGCAAACAATGAGTTCAAAGGCTCGCCGCATGGTGGGTCGCTGAGCCATTCTAAGATTGCCATTGTAAACGCTAAAGGGCCAGACACGTGCCGATTCGAGCGTATTGTCCGGCGGGGCATCGAATCACCGTGCCGGAAGGCTTCGCGGGCCGACTGCTGACCTGTCCCGTCTGCGGAATGGAGTTCATTATACCTGGCGGGTTGAAACCGGCGGGCGGGGATGCGGCCGGGGATATACCGCCAGCTCACGGGCAAGATCAGGGGACAGCGTTGGTCACGCATGACGGCAAGGCCGCGGAGGATTCAGCTCCAGCCTTCGCGGCATCCGCGACCGCGGGGCGGCAATCCGGGGAGGATGCGTATCGGGCGACGCGAGGAGACTGGGCGAGCGCACGCTGGGGCCTGGTTTGGTTGTGGGCCGTGTGCGTTTTCACGGCGGTGCCTTCTGGGGTCGCATGGGCTGAGGGTGCAGGTCCGGCCTGGGCAGGCTGGTTGTTGGCCTTGGCACTCAGCCAGGCCGGGGCCGCCGGGGCAACGCTAATCTTTCCCGACTGGTCGGCGCGGCGGGGGATGGGCTGGGTTTTCGCGATCTCGGCCGCCCTGTTCGCGTATTGGATGGCGGTTGTGGGATTGACGCCCACGATCCGCGCTTTGCCGCTGGAACTGGACATTTGGCGGCGGCAAGCCCTGCACTGGCTGGCCTCGCTGACGGTGGTGCACGGGACGGCGGCGTATTTGTGTTTTCGCTCGGCCGAACAATGGAGGCGCCGCGTCGAACTTGTGGCTCGATCTCGACGTAGGCAAACGGCCGCATTCACGGCTGCATCGCGACACGGAGCGTAAGCAGCTCCAAGGGTTGCAAAGTGATCGGCCCCTCCACTGGCTGGACGGGAGACTCGCCGAGGTTGCTCTGCCATACCTGTCCCGTCTTGCCCTGGTCGAATTCCACGGCAGCCGTGCCGGTTTTCGTACCTGGGTTGAACAGGCGAACGATCCACGCGCGGCCATCGCGAGCGGGCTTCAGGGTTTCGATTACCATCCCGTCAGCGCGGAAGTGGAAGGGGAGCGAAAGAGCCGTCGTGGCGTCGGAGCGGACCAGGACGGGGAGGAGCGGCCGACTCGCCTCGATCCCGAGCCTGGCAGCGGCCCCGCCATCGAAACCGCCCGCGTGGGGACGTACGACGTATTCAAAGGGCGTGGGACCCTCTTGATCGGCTTTGTAATTGGTCTCCCAGTAATTGTTCATGACGTAGGAGTAAAGGAGTCCACTCGGCTCGATCGTTTCGATCCAGCCATTGAGGCCCAAGGGCTTGGGCACGTCGGTGCGGATGGCCCCGATCTCGAGCAGCGGGGCGTGCCGCGTGACCCAGGTCACCCCGAATTGGTCGTTGGAGAGATCGGCCCAGCGCTGGATTGTGTAATAGTTCTTGCACGCGCCGGGCAGTTGATCCACCCCTGGCCGGACCACAGCCCAGGCGGTATCCAGGCGGAGCGTAGCCTCGGGGACTTGGAAGGGGAAGGCGAGATGGACTCCCTCGGGCGTGCGAATTTTCTCCTTGTCCGGAATGACCGCGACATGCAGGGCGTCGCTTGCCGCGAAAAGCCGATAAACACGGGTCAGGTTGCGGCAGCCGGGGGCAGGCGAACGGACCTCCAGGGCGGCGGTGAATGGGCCATTCTCGAGGACGCGGACTTCCACGCCCCCCTCGGCACGCTTGGCGGCGGCCGGATCGCGACCGGCGACGTAGAAATAGTCCGTCAAGGCGAGGCCCTGCGAGCGATCCACGACGTCGTGCCCGGTAGCCCGATGGACGAGTTTGGCAATGCCGCCTGTCGCTGGATCGACTTCAACGGCGAGCCATTTGTTTTGCAAGGACAGGCCCTCCGCCTTCGCGACCTGATCGGCGGGAAGGGGAGTGCCGGCTGCTTGGGCCGCCGGCTGCAATGCGTAGCGCCGGCTGGCGAAGGCGGCGACATCCGTCGCCCAAAAGATCAGGCGGCCGTCCGCCAGGGTTGCGGAGGGGACCGGGTTGCCGGAGGCGTCCACCACAGCGAGGTTGGGTGACTTGGGCGGGTTGTCGATACTCACGGGGCCGCTTCGGCTCCAGCCGCAGGTGTTGAAGACCTCCACGCACGCCGCCGTGCCTTCGCCGGCCAGGGATTCTACAGCGGCTTTTAGCAATTCCCGAGATTGCCGGTCGGCGTCCAGCGCGAACTGCCTTTTGATTGCCCACTGCGATTGCGCGAAGTCGCTGTCCGGTTCGGTGATACTGTTGTGTGCGCCCCAGGTGTGCTCGTCGTAGAGGACCACGTTTCGCCAAGCCTGATAGAAGGCTTCATCCGGATAGGCGCTCGGGTTTAGGATGGCCCAGAGAGCTTCGGCCTGGGAAAGCCGTTCGGCAGCATCGCGATTCATTGCGGTCTCGATGGCCGACGAGGCCGCGCCGTCTTCCCAATAGGGCGTAAAATCGCCGGAGACGACCGGGACAGTCTCGCCGTAGCGGGCCTCCAACACGTGCATCATCTGCGAACACGTGGCAATGACCAACCGCGGGTAAGCGAAGCGGGCATTCCAGTCGCGGACGAAATCGCTGAAGGCTACGTCGGGCGGGGCATTGTCGCCCAGGCAGTGCCGCAATTGCACCATGTCGTAGGGATAGTCGGAGTTCTGTAGCTCGTTGAGGTAGTCGAAGAGTTGATCCCCGCCCACGAACCCCCGCCAATACCCGCGGCGAGGGACCCAGCAAAGGACCGTGTGCCCCCCGTCGGGGGACTTCCAGCGGAAGGCATGATCGCCCCAAACACTTAGCGTATATCCAATGCGGTGCCCATTGTTTGGACCGATGGAAAAATACTTGACTCCCGCCTGGCCGAAGACGGACATCAATCCCCAGGTGTAGCCGGGGACATCGCTAATCATGGCGGAGTCGATCTTCAGACCGTAATCGTGCGATAGCCGCTCGGCGCAGTCTAACAGGCGGACCAGCTCCTCGGGGCGGCAGAGGGCCGTCAATTCATTGCCATACAGGGCATCCAGACCGATCACGCCCTCTCGCACGGCTTGCAAAAAGGCCGCCTTGTGGGCTTCATCGGCCTGCCGCAGGTAGCTATCCACCGCCCAAAGGACCTCGACGTTCCATTTGAATCGTGCCTCGGGCGGATAGTCCGCTGACCGCTTGGCGGCCTCGATGGCCAGCTCGATGAATCGCCACTGGTTGCGTTCCACCTGGGTCTGCACCTCGGTGTAGCCGATATCCACATGCGAATGCGGCAACAGGTACACTTCCCACGGCCGGACGGGAAAGAGCGTGATTTTTCGCTCGGTCAGGACTTTGGGGCCATCTAGCAGCGATAACGTCGCCTCGGTTGGCTCTTGGACACGGCGGGTGGGGATATAGACTTCACCGACCCCGGCCTTCAAGACGCCTTTCCAAATCGGATTTCCATCGAGCTGAGCCGTGACGTCGCGATCCGCCGTGGCCAGCGCGGAGACCTGCACGGCTTGGGCCAGGTCCTCGCTTCCATGCAACAATGCCGGTAGGACCTGCACCGAACGGACGAATACGGCATCTTGAACCTGCGTGAGCGTTGCGCCGGGCGGTCCCAGCATCTCGATAGCGTCGTATAAAAACCAACTGCCTTGTTCGCCTTCGAGCGTGATAACGTTGGAACCCACCTTCAAGGAATTGGCCGGAATCGCGACTTCGATGACGCATTCTTTGCCTTTCGAGGTGTCACCGCGAATGGTGTCGTCTGGACCACCGGGGGGAAGTTGCTGGCGGAGCACGTCTTCACCGTTCAGTTGAATCCGCAAGATTGGCGGTGCCCGATCGTGCGTGTCGGTGAGATCGAGGACGAGGCGATAATCACCCGCTGGGCAATTCCCCAAAGCGAACACGATGGTGGCGACGTGCGAGCGCGAGCCTGCCCAACTGTCCGCCGGACCGGGATGCACGTATGGCCAATCGGTCTTGCTGCCGGACAGCCCGACGACGAACACGGGATCGTCTTTGTATTGGGCGAATTGGTCGGGGGCCTGCGAGAATTCGGCCGAGTTATTGTCCCGGGTACCGATGCTCCACAAGAGATGGTGCGTATCTTCGGCCTTGGAAACTGCGAAACCGAAAATCACGAGGGCGACCGAGGCCAGCCTGGCCGTCCAAAATCGGAGTCGTGACAACGAGTTAGGCCTGCAGCATTGGTTTACGGCGTGCATCGAGCGGCTCCTCTAGAACGGTGAGATTGGGCTAACATCTACCAATGGTGCCAAGGATCGTCCGTGAGATACGTCGGAAAAATCCCAAGACCTCTGCAAAGTCACCTGTTCAGGCAGGCTCTTAAGCAAGGCAGGCTCCGAGCGTTTTGCACCAATATAGCACCACAATATCGCACTCGCAATCATTCGCGGCCGGTTGGAGGATTTCGGAAATTCCGTAAAGGCACGAATAGGAGCTAGGTAACCGTTCACGGCCAAGCTATACGGAAAAGGTTTGTGAAACAACGCGGGTTGTTCACAGGTTCCTCTAGTACACGGCGATTATATGTAGTACATGGCGGTATCGAATCGCCGCGCATCCTCCAAGAGTTGGGCAAAACTGATGGAGCGGAGCATCTCTCGTTCCTTTTGATAAACGCGCCGCCAGGCGTCGATCAGGGCCTTTACAACAGGAGAGTCGGGCGAGGCCCCAGAGACCATCTCCTCTTGGTCATCTTTGTTCCCCTCCGTGACATCCATGACGCGTCCCAGGCTCAGATTATCCGGGGGCACAAGAAGGCGGTAGCCCCCTGCCGCTCCACGGACGCTCTCTACGATCCCCGCCCCTTTTAACTGGAGAAGGATCTGTACCAAGAACCGAGCGGGCACATGGTGCCGCTCTGCAATCTTTCGGATACGCACCGGCTCTTTCGAATCGTAGCGGGCCGCCAGCTCCAGTAAGGCGATGCAGGCGTACTCGGTCTTAGCGGAAATCTTCATCACGACCTCGTCAATCCCTCAAATGAGCCGAATAACAGCTCGCCAGTCGCGAGATAGCAGGGATGAAGCCATCTTTCACAAATTTCCAAACTGCGTGGGAGGCGGAGGCGGAGGATCATCCGACAGGTGCAGTCCGCATTCGGTTTTGCCGGTACCACTCCATCGCCCAGCCCGCTCATCTTCTCCAAACAGCACCGCCCGAGTGCACGGCCAACAACCAATGCTCGGATACCCTTGGTCGTGGAGCGGATTGTACGGAATATTTTCATCCAATATACGTTGCCAGACCTGCCCTTTTTTCCAATTCGCTAATGGATTGATTTTCACCAGGCCGAACTTTTTGTCCCAGCCGACAATCGGCGCATTGGCGCGGTGGGGGCTCTGATCTCGCCGGATGCCGCTGATCCACGCACGGTAGCCCACCACCTCACGACGAAGGACCTGGATTTTCCGTTCGAAGCAGCAGCGGTCCGGGTTGGTCTTGTAGAGAGGCCCCCCATTCCGGCGTTCGTACTCTTCAACCGAGGTATCGGGTTTGGCCAACTCGACTTCGATGCCCAACTGCCTGGCGATCCGATCTCGCAAATCCAGAGTCTCCTGAAATTGATACCCTGTATCAAGGTTGAAAACCCGAACGCGCGGCTCGATTTTCGCCAGCATTGAGAGGATAAGGCAGCCTTCCGGACCGAAGGCAGTGGCCATTGTCAATTCTGGGGAAAATATATTGACTGCCCATCTCAGAATTTCCTCGGCAGACGTCTCCTCGAGCAACCGACTCACCTCGGCCAGGCGGAGCAGGTCCTCTTCGCTTGGGGTGCCCACCTCACCTGGGGCCGCCACAGGGCGAATGCTGGGGAATGCCCAGTCCAATAGAGAGACGCTTCTGTCCCCCATGGTTTCCGCAGCCCGTTGTGCGTCGCGACCTGAATCGATGGCCGCCAGACTGGAACCGAGGGAGTATTTATCAGTAATTTTATCAACCATGTTTACGGGAATCACCGGTCAAGGGAAACTCGGCAAGTCTGGGGTCAGACGCACATGGCGATTCCGCTCGGACTTGCTCAGCAATTTGGCTTGGTCGCCGCGGATCGACCCCTTTACGTTCATCGTCCGAACGACCGTCAATATTGTAGTAAGTTTGTCAACTAGGTCAATTATTCCCTGTCTGATAACTGGACTTTTGCAAATTGGGGACGCAAGGCCCGCTAGCACCCTAAGAGAGGGTTAGCATGAGGGCAATTAGCTGCGAAAACGGTTTGCTTTGTTTGCCTGATTTAACCAAGCCCTCACCCCCGCCCCTCTCCCAGAGGGAGAGGGGAGCAGTTTGCAAAAGTCCAGTGATAAGTGAGATCGGCCTGGGGACGCTGAGGTTCGGCCCGGGAGCTGAGGTTCGCCTTGCGAAACGGCTATTTCCAACCCGGTCCCATGATAATCCGCGCGTTTGCAAATACCGGAGCAAAGCTGGCGAATTGGGGATGAGCAGACACATTCGATGTCCGAGAGCGATACAAACCGCTCGGGTCCGATCCAGTCAACGGTGGTTGGTGTCACTATGCTAAATGGGGTTTGCGAGATCCGAATGCAGGTTGAACGGCCTTTCCGAGTCGCTTCTTGAGCGGCGGACGACCTACGAGATCGGACGCGATTCAGAAGATCCCACGTGATGCGAAAAATAACAGGAGTTTCGGCAATGAAAGATTGGGAAACGGACAAAAGCGGGAGCGTTGGCTCTTTGCCTTTCCATAGGCTCAACTCTATACAATAACAGAGGAGGGACATGCTATGGAATCGCTTCAAGGTCAGTTCTTGATTGCTACACCCCAATTGCTTGATCCCAACTTTATCCGCACGGTCGTGCTTGTCCTGGCGCACAGTCCACAGGGGGCATTGGGGCTTGTAATCAATCGTCTGCACCACAAGACCATCAAGGATTTATGGCAAGAGGTCTCGCAATCACCGTGCAAGATCGAACGGCCGTTGAACGCGGGTGGCCCGGTTTCCGGGCCTGTATTGGCACTGCACCGCCGAGGCGAACACGCCGATGCGGAGGTTATTCCCGGGTTGTACTATTCGGCTCAGCGTGAGAAATTGGAGCAACTGCTATCTGAGGAATCGCAGGACGTCCGTGTCTTCCTTGGGCACTCTGGCTGGGCTGGTGGTCAACTCGAGAGCGAATTGGCACAAGGGGCGTGGCTGCTTTTGCCGGCGAATTCGGAATTGGTTTTCGGTCCCGTGGAAGGACCTGCGCTATGGCAATTGCTGCTGCACACGGCAGGGCGTCGGGTCCTCCGCGAGACGATCCGCCCGCGACATCTGGCACCAGATCCCTCGCTGAACTGACGGAAATGCAGCCCCAGCGGCCGCCGGCGCGGCCCGAGTGCAAGGTTCCTCCATAACGCATTCGTCCGCCCGGCTCCTCTGCCCGTTATCGTGATGTAGCACAACTCGGGCCCAAGGGGTGGGCGTGCCACCCGCCCATTCGCCTGCCAGGCCCTGCCTGCCAGCCCGTTCATCTGCCCGCCAGGCCGATTTAAACTACCGCGCAATGTGCGACTGTCGGCCTGACATGGGCAGCGTAGATTGCAGAGCGTAGATTGCAAGGCGCTGTGTCCCATCACCGCAAGATGTCTTGCGCCAGGCAAAACAGCCTTGTGCCGCAGTATCAAAGCCGAGCGAGGATGGAGCGCAGGCTATCGGCAAGGACTTGGTATTCGGCATCCGACTCGAGGCGGCCAGGTCCAGCAGGATTGAGGACCGATCCCCCCCCGTTGTGATCGTCTTGAAGGGCCTCTTCGATGGCACGAACGATCTCAGCGCCATTGTGTAGGTAGGTACAATTCCGCCCGTTCCGTTTCGCGGCGTAAAGTGCCTCATCGGCCCGCCGAATCAAAGCCTCGGGCTGCTCGTTCGCGGCAACGCACGCCAGGCCGCAACTCACGGACACGGGCACCGACTCGTCGTTCGAACCGATGGTGATACGAGCGACCTCTTCGCGGATTCGCTCGGCCACTTGCGTCCCTGCGTCGAGATCCGCTTGCGGGCAAAGGACGGCGAATTCTTCGCCGCCGATCCTGGCGGGGAGGTCCGTTTCCCGAACCGTCCGCCGCAGGATCTCGCCCACGCGGATCAACGCCTCATCGCCGACTGGGTGCCCAAAGCGATCGTTGATTTGTTTGAAGTGGTCGAGATCCAACAAAATCACACCGAACGGTTGGCCCGAGCGGCGCCACGCGGCAAACTGCCTCGCGAATGCGACGTCGAACGCTCTGCGATTGGCCAGCCCCGTGAGAGGATCACTGTTCGCCTGGCTAGCCTGTTCTTCGATCCGCTTGGCTTGTTCTGCCAGTTGGGCTTCGGCCCCGGCAAGCCGCTCCTGGAGCGATTGATTCGCGGCAACCAGGCGTTGCATCAGGCCCACGATGGCCTCTTCCACGTCGTCTTTCCCTGGTAAATCACGAAATCCTTGGTTCGCGCTTTCCAGGAAGCGGCGATAGTGGGCCACATCGCTCTCGATGCGGCGGGCGATTCCCCGGATGCGCCGGAGCGTGCCTTCGCGCCCTTGCAAGCCACGTTCGACCTTGCGCGGATCTCCCCACCAACATCGACCGATCATCCGCCCCAGGATCACCCCAGCCGCGAGTTGCACGGCTCCAAAGACGATTCCCAGCAAGACGTAATAGAAGACGGGCGGCATGGGCAATTCTTCCCTCGAATCGCAGCGCAGGTCCCGACAGGTTCAACCAGAACCCATCACGTCGGGGAAGCCGGGAAGCTTTCCTATACCCTGTCGGAAAACTTCCCTCTGCCCTGACGAGAAGCTTTCCTTGAACTTGTTCCAAAGGCCAGAGGCGGCCCCCTTTCAATAGCTTAGCTTTTTCGTGAAACATTGTCACAGTCGGCGCCCTGTCATCTTGCCGTCGCAACCGGCGCCCTCATCATCATCCTTTTGCAGCAGACAGCCCCACCATCATCATTTTGCAGCGGGCAGCCTCATCATCATGCTGATGCAGCGAGCGTGCCCATCATCTTGCTGTTGCAGACGGCGCCCCAATCATCATCCTGATGCAACCGGTGCCCCCGTCATCATCGCAGATAGTAAGGCCGCTGCATTGAGAACCATTAGCTCCGGGGGCACCGCGCGGCCTGATCCCACGTCTTGGCGCCCAACCAACCGGCGTCTGCCGAATACAGGGGGATCCAGCGGGCGGCACCAAATGGCGCTATCCGGCTAGGGTGCGATCGTTTGCCTTCCGCGTACCGTTCACGGGTGGATTCAAGCGGGAAATGCTGGGTTTTCGCGAGCCGTTTGGGAAAAACGCGCTGCTCGTCGCCGCCGATCGCTCACGGGGACCACATGATGTTGGAGGTGTGGTGGCATGCCGTCCCGAACGTTCCGTGAACGGTCACCCTTCCGCTTTCGACGTCATTCGGCGCTGAAACCGCATTCAGCGGCGCTGGTGCTTCCAAAAGAAATTGGAGTTGCTAACATAAGGGCGATGCTTTTTCCTTCCGTACGAGTGGAGGTCGTGCCCATGCGAGTCGCCTGCCTGAGATTTGTCCTTCCCCTCGTTATTCGCTTGGTCGCTCGACGCAGCTTCAGACGATCGGTCTTCAGAGTATCGGTCTCAGCCGCGATAATCGCTGCCTCTGCGCTGGCGGGGCCTCGTGCGGGAAAGGCACAGCAGCTGCCCGGCCCTGCAACAGCGGAGGGCATTGTCAACGATCAATTTCGCGAAGGGAACGCCACGCCAAAGGGTTGGTCCCTGGTCGGAGAAGGCGGCCAATGGGTGGATCGAGATATCTTGGAGCTACGGGGTACCGGCCAATCCGCCGCCGCTTGGGTCGCGCGCGAACACATCATTCAGCCCGGTGGCCTGTACGAGCTTCAGTTTTCTGCGCGACGGGAGAACGGTAGCGGGGGTTGCATCGTCAGCGGTCCGGCGGATGTCAATCGCGACTATCACGACATCGGGCCGGAATGGCGGACATACCGTCACGTGTTTCGCGCGAGCGATGCATCCTCGCGCGATCTTCCACTGAGGCTAGGGCATTGGGAGGCGTCCGGGACGATCCAGTTCGATTGGGTCCGATTAGCACCCGTCATCCCGGTGTATCAGCAAACGGCTGTCGGACCGCTGGGTACCGACGAGGCCATTCGCAATGGCCAATACGTCTTCCATACGCAATTCGGCGGTCTTGGGACCAATCATCACCGCGTGCTGCACTATGCCACGGCGGGATTCAATACCAATCGATGGACGTTCGGCAACGGTGAGGTCGTTTACCGCTTTCAATTGCCTGGCAGAAGCTTTAAGGCCGCCCGGGTGCAGTTCGAGGTCGGTTATCACCAGCGCGGAGCGATTGTGGCGGAGTGCTCCACAGACGCTCAGACGTGGTCGCGTCTGGCGGCTCTTGGGGAGTTAGGTACCGCAGAGGGCACGGTCCCCGACGAGCTGCTTTCCGCCGGCACTCTTTACCTTCGATTTCGCGCGGAGGGTGACTCAGCGTCGGTTCAGCTTCATCAGTTTCGTTTCGAAGGAGAGCTGGATCGCCCGACTCCCGATGTAGAAGGGCAGACCTGGTACGCCGCATGGCGTGGTGAAAGCGATTTCGCCGGGCTGATCGAATCCTTGGAATGCCGAGGGACCTTCGGCGAATCGCGATCCTTGCTGGGGGCCTTGCGACGAGCACCTCTCAACGTGCCAAGCCTCGAACTTGGGTGCTCGATTACCAATCCCATTGGACGCACCACTGCCCTCAACCGCATCGAGGCTGCATTCGATGCGGCGGGGCGCGCGAAATTCGAAATACCGCTGCCCTTAAGGGCACCCGGCAGCCACCGAGCCAGTATTGAAATTCGAGCGGCCGGTCGCACCTTGGGAACTCTCGATTTGACCATCCCCATCTCGGAGTTCCAGCGCACCGATTACGGCGACATGATCAGGGATGGCGCGAACGGCGCGATCTGGTGGTGCGAAGCCGGGTGGAAGATTCCCCGCGACCGACCGCCGCCGTCTCCCACGGCCGGCGCTGTCCGCGAGGTGCGTCTGGAGGCGGGCAGAGGCGATCACGAGGCCTTACAGGTCGTCCTGCATCCCAAACGCGATCTTCGGGGTTTGCAGTGCGAGGTGAGCGATTTCGCGGGACCGGGAGGGGCGGTCTTGTCACGCGATCATGTCGAAGTATTCCAAGTGCATTACCATTTCGTTCACACGCCGACCGACGCGACGGCAGTCCGCGGTTGGTGGCCAGACGCCTTGCCACCACTCCGGTCCCCGCTGAATTTACCGGCCGGTTGGAATCAACCGCTGTGGATTCTGGTGCACATCCCCCGCGAGGCCACCGCCGGGGACTACCGCGGCACCCTGCATCTGCTGGCGGATGGCTGGCACGAGGATGTGCCGATCTCGCTCCACATCTGGGATTTCACCCTCCCCGAGCGCAATCACATCGAAACGGCGTTCGGATTCAGCCCAGGTACGGCCTTCCAATACCACAATGTAACGACCGAGGCTGATCGCCGCCGGATCGTAGATATGTACCTCCGCAGCTTTTCCGAACACCGTATTTCACCCTACGACCCGGTCCCTCTCGACCCCTTCCACGTCCGGTTCGAAGCGGATGCCGATCCGCCTCGCGCGGTGCTCGATTTCTCCAGGTTTGATCCCGCCATGGCCCGGGCGGTCGATGAGTTTCACTTCACCGGAATCCGCCTCCCCATTCAAGGCATGGGAGGAGGAACCTTCCACGATCGCTACGAACCGTCGATCAACGGCCTGGGCGAGGATTCTGCCAAGTATCAGGCCATGTTCGCCGATCAGGTGCGGCAATTGGAGCAGCACCTTCGTGAAAAAGGCTGGCTCGAGATGGCCTACATTTATTGGTTCGATGAACCGGACCCCAAGGACTACGACTTTGTTCGCCGCGGTATGCAGCGATTGAAGCAATATGCCCCCGGTCTCCGCCGCATGTTGACCGAACAACCCGAGGAGCCGCTCTTCGGCGCCGCCGATATCTGGTGTCCCGTCACGCCGAACTACGACCATGAGTTGGCCGAGCGGCGTCGCGCCGCGGGCGAGCACTTTTGGTGGTATGTGTGCACAGGCCCCAAGGCACCGTTCTGTACGTTATTCATCGACCACCCGGCTACCGAATTGCGGGTGTGGCTATGGCAAACGTGGCAACGGAAGATCGACGGAATACTCGTCTGGTCGTCCAACTACTGGACATCCTCGGCGGCTTTTCCGGATGGATTTCAGGACCCCTACGAAGACCCCATGGGCTATGTGAGCGGTTATTTCACGCCCGAGGGCGTCAAACGCTACTGGGGAAACGGGGACGGCCGGTTTGTATATCCCCCCCTTGCGGCGAGGACGCCGGGGCGCCACGAGGGTCGCCCCATCCTCGAACCGCCCGTATCCAGCATTCGCTGGGAGATGCTCCGCGAAGGCATCGAGGATTGGGAGATGCTGTATCTTTTGCGGGAGCTTTTGCAGCGTGAGCGGGATCGCTTATCTGACGCGCGGAGGCAGGAATTCGAGAGGCTGCTCGATGTGCCGCCGGAAATCACAGCCGACATGACCAAATTCACGACCGACCCGCGGCCGATCCATGCACGGCGGGCCGCGATCGCCCAAGCCATCGAGACCATCCGTGCCTTGGACGGCGAGGCCCCCACACGCAGCCCGTGACGGCAGACCTTCGCCTTCCTGAGATTAGGATTCGGCCGCTTCCCGAAGCTTTTTGCGCAGGCGGCAAAGCTTTGCGCGAAGAGGCCCGGCCGAGCACCCCAGTGCCCTGGCAATTTCGGCGATTGTCATGCCCTCCAATTGCAAGTGAAAAAGCCGTCGCTCTTCCGGCGTCAATTTTTCCAGGAGCCGGGCCAGATACTCTTCGTTCTCCAGTTCGGTCAGCGGCGTATTCCCCGCCCGCCCCACCGCATCCGATATCGCCGTCGCCGAAAGCGGGGGGACGTTTTTGCGCCGCTGCCGCCGCCAATAGAGCGCCACCTTGCGGCGTATGACCGTGGCCGCCAAGGCCACCAATTGCTCGGGTGATTCGAGCTGAAAGTGGCCGGCACGTAGCCCGGGGATCAGCATGCGTTTCATGGATTGCACCAGGTCCAACGTATCGACCTGAGAACGGAGTAGCGGCCCCAATGAGACCCGGGCCACAATCTCGAATTTCGGCTCGCAACGCTGGAGCATGTGGGCCAAAGCCGCCTCGGACCCATCCGCCGCGCGCCGCACCAACTCCTGAAAGTCCATCTCTGCGAAGGACGGCGAATCGTTCGACGGTGGGGCTTCTGGCACCATGGAGAACAAACGGTCGGCGGTTTGGATTTGGTAGAAAAACAGCACACAGCAGTTGCGACCCACAGCGCTGCAAGGCCGTCGCACGCCAGGGCCGGGACGGAATGATCATCTACGTATTATAATGCGGAAATACCGCCGCGGTTTCGATGATGCCTTGTCGCCAATGCGCAGCTCCGAACCACTGTGGAAGCAGCGCGCGGCCTGTAGTTCGCGACGGCCCTTCCCTCCCGATCGCGAACAGCGCACGGTTGTCTGCCAGGCTCGACAACTTATGGTGATGGGAACTAACGCCTCGCAATCTATGCTGGACACGCCATGCAATCAGGCAGACTTTGCGCTGTAGTATCACGTAGTATCAGGATGCCTTGACGCCTGATTCGAGCTGCGGTCTCAGACCAAGGGTCGTTTTCAACGGGAAATGGGATATTGAGGAAATGCCAGACGCCCCCGTCGTCCTTCGCGTGGAAAATCTTTCGCTCACTCTGGGCGGCAAGGCGATCCTCCACAACGTCAGTTTCCACCTGCACGGCGGCGAGTACGTGTGCTTGGTGGGCGCGAATGGTTCGGGTAAGACGACGTTGCTGCGATGCCTCATCGGGTATTGCGGATCCTACACGGGTCGCATCTTGTGGTGGGGTCAGTGCAGGTCCACCATTTCCCAGCGTTACCTAGCGCGTCGCGTGGCCTACGTTCCTCAAGGTGAAGGCCGCTCCGCACCGTTTTCGGTGGTGGATTTCGTGATGCTGGCACGCTATCCGCATTGGGACCTTTTCCGATCGCCTGGCCCCCAAGATCGGCAAGCCGTGCGACGAGCCTTGCAATTGACGGATAGCGAACACTTGGCGGAGCGAGTGGTGGGAAGTCTCAGCGGCGGGGAGCGGCAGCGTGTGTGTCTGGCCGCTGCTCTGGCCCAGGAAGCGGAAGTCTTGCTCCTGGACGAGCCGACCACGTTTCTCGACTATCGCCACCAAGAGGATCTCCGCCGCTTGTTGACGCGGTTCAATCGCGAGTGTGGGGTGACCATTCTCGCCGTTACCCACGATCTGAATGCGGCCGTGCTCTCCGGCGAACGCGTGCTGGCCTTGCGCGACGGCCAACTGGCCTTTCAGGGCGCGCCCACCGAATTGATGTGTCCCGACGTTTTGAAACGAATCTATGCGGCCGAGCTGATCCTGACCCCGCATCCCACAGCCCAACTTCCGATGGTCTTGCCTTCCGTGCCCGGGGAGCTATCGTGAAGCGCGCCGACCTGCTTTTGATCTGGGTCCTCCTGATGGCGGTCGCAGCCCTCGCCGTTGCGCCATGGATCGGCCCGAAAATGCTCTCGCCTTCCCTCCTGTGGTCCAATGAGGATGCGTTGGATGCGACAATTCTCCGCGGAATTCGCTTGCCACGGGTCTTGACCGCCTTCGTTGCCGGGGCCGCCCTGGCCTTGGGCGGGATGACCTTTCAAGCCTTGTTTCGCAATCCCTTGGCAACGCCATACACGCTAGGGCTTGCCGGCGGCGCCTCGTTTGCCGCGGCGCTGGCCATTCAATTGGGGCTGAGTACTTCGTTCTTGGGCTTGTCAAGCGTTTCCTTGGCCGCCTTTGCAGGGGCTTGCGGCGTCATTCTACTCGTCTTCGCGTTGACCCGAATGCGAGCCGACTTCTCCACTGCAACATTGTTGCTGGCCGGCGTGGCCCTAGGCTTTTTTTTCTCCAGCATGATCCTGGCGATGCAATACCTCAGCGATCCCACGCGGACCTTCCACATGCTGCGATGGATGATGGGAGGGCTGGAGGGCACCGCTGGTTACCGCGACCTTTGGGCCGTCCTTGTGCCGGCCGCACCCGCTGCCGCCATGCTAGCCGCCTTGCGCAACGAGATGAACCTGCTAACCCTGGGGGAAGAGTGGGCAGTCGGGCGAGGGGTGGCTCTCGTCCGCACCAAGGCCCTGCTGCTGGGCCTGGTCGGCTGGATGGTGGCTTCCGTCGTCGCCATCTGTGGTCCGATCGGTTTCGTTGGCCTGATCGTGCCGCATATTTGCCGTTTGTTGGTGGGGCCCGATCACCGCCGCTTGTTTCCTGTCACCTTGGCCTTCGGTGGAACGTTTCTGGTCATTTGTGATACCGCGGCACGAACCGTCTTGGCTCCCACGGAGATTCCCGTTGGGATTATAACGTCCCTGCTGGGTGGCCCCTTCTTCTTGTGGCTTCTGATACGGCAGTCGCCTAGCGGATCGAGCCTGTGAAGGACGTAATCCTACAGCGCAAAGTCCGCTTGACTGCATGATGTGCCCGGCATATCTGGCGGACGGTATGTCTCACCACCACAAGATCTTGAGCCAAGCAAACAACTCTCCTCTGTAGTACCAAACGGCAAGGTCAGGGGACCACCGAGTCCGGAACCTCAAGCGCGCCCTGCACAGTCGTACACACGGCCATTCTGCCGCCATGAATCCATTCCGCTTGCCAAAAGCGTTCAGCGGCGTTCAAGAAACGGTTTGGCCTGACCGCATGGAACCGAGGTGCGGCCAGGCCATCATCAGTCCTTAGGATGTTAAGCTCGAGTTAGCGATTCACGACTACGAATCGACAGCTTCACTTCGCGCAGCCGCAGGCCGGCTCGCAGGCGGGCTTTTCACAGGCCGGTTCACAGGCCGGTTCGCAAGCAGGAGCGCAGCAGACCCGCGCGGCACGGCGGGCACGAATCCGGTCGCACAGGCTGGGGCGGCAGCACGGGTTGCAAGCAGGCTCGCAGGCCGGCTCGCAAGCGGGCTTTTCGCAGGCCGGTTCACAGGCCGGTTCGCAAGCAGGAGCGCAGCAGACCCGCGCGGCACGGCGGGCACGAATCCGGTCGCACAGGCTGGGGCGGCAGCACGGGTTGCAAGCAGGCTCGCAGGCCGGCTCGCAAGCGGGCTTTTCGCAGGCCGGTTCACAGGCCGGTTCGCAAGCAGGAGCGCAGCAGACCCGCGCGGCACGGCGGGCACGAATCCGGTCGCACAGGCTGGGGCGGCAGCACGGGTTGCAAGCAGGCTCGCAGGCCGGTTCGCAGGCCGGGGCACACGCCGGCTCGCAACAATGTTTGTGGAACAATCCTGCGTCGGCAGACTTCCAGCCTGCCAGGGAAATCATGGCCGCGACGGCCAACACACCCAACAAAGCGGTACGCCTCATGGAACACCTCTCCTTGAAATTAGAAACGTCGGGGACCGACAAACTCAACCGAAGGAACGCATCCTTCAAGATACCTGTTAGCTTATATCGACAGCGCAAACGTGGATTTTTCCCCTGTTGACCCAAAAACCCCATAATGTTTTTGTTAACGAATTCAGCTTGTGACGAAGGAATCGTTTGGATCGATGCATGATGGGAAGCTCGATGCCGGGCCTCGCAGAACTGCCCCAGAAATCTTTACTGGATTGGGCAATCGCGCAAACCACATTCAGACAACTCCTTTACCCTATTCATTCGATACATTGTATTTCACTGACACAACACATATTACCATAGTCTCTTACACTCTTAAGCCAATCTGATTTGGCGAACCTGCATATCCACCCCACGTATGCTACTCTTTCAATGGAACCGTATGTCTCCCCGTTTTACGGTGTTCGAGTTGTTGCACATATAGGGCGACCTACACAGAAAGGCGAAAAATGACCGAAACCAATCTCGCCCAGGAAACGCGGTGGATTTATTCGGAGATTGGTGACGATCCTGATTTGCGGGATCTGATCCAATTATTTGTGGACGAAATGCCCGCTCGGATCGCCACGTTCGAGGACTTGCTGAAAGATGGGCGGTGGGACGATCTGCGACGTGCGGCCCATCAGCTCAAGGGCGCGGCGGGGAGTTATGGATATAGCAGTGTGACGGCGGCGGCCGCGGCCGTGGAACAAGCGATCCGCCAGGAAGCCCCCTTCGACGAGATCCGGCAACGCCTGACAGATCTTATCGATCTATGCCAGCGGACCCGGGTCTGGCCTACTGGCTGATACGACAGCACAAAGTCCGCCTGATGACACGCTGGGCGCAGCACAGATTGCGAGGCATCATGTCCGATCCTCGAAAGATGTTGAGTCACGCAGACAATCTTGTTCTGTAGCACTCAGCCCTGCGGTCCCCACGGAATCCGGCCCGCAGATCACGGCGAGACTCGAATCTCGAAGGTGTTCGAGGCGTCCTTTGAGACGTGGAACACCGTCTCTGTCCGTCGCCCATCGGGAGACTCCACGATAAAGCGGTGCTCGCCGTAGAAAACCCGCCCTTGGACCTTGCCATTCTTATCCGTCTGGTACTCGCCCCGGGACCACCAATCGCCCTTCACCAATCGTCGTAGGGCATCATACGCCGGCTTGGGCGACATATCCTCCCGAATCAACCCAGCGGGGGCACCTTGCCACGCACGGTAGTCCGAGAAGTCCCACCATGTAATGGCTTCCACGGCAGGCTCCGCGAAAAGCATGGTGTAGAATCGGCCGACCTCCCTTGCTTGAACCTCCTCGCCCTCCGGAGTGGTCCGCCACGGTCTTGGCCGCCCCTCGCCCGGTGCCCCAGAGACGATGGTCGTCTCGGTGAAGTGGAGTGGAACGTTGAATCGCGCAAAGCGCTGGCATACCTCACGAATATGTTCATTGGACCAGACGCCGGAGTGCATGTGGCTCTGAATACCGATGACGTCATAAAGGCGATGCCCATTTTCATCGACGAGTTTCTCGATGAACTCGGCGTAAGCCTTATCGACGCGATAGTCATTGATCAGCAACGTTGCGTCTGGATTAGCGGCCCGCGCAGCCTGAAAACACTGTCGCGCGAATTCCGCCTGCCCGATCTCGATCCACATCCGGGTCATTCTGGGGGCTTGACGCAGGAAGCCCTCCCGATTGAAATGCGTCGGTTCGTTGACGACGTCCCAGCGGTCGATCCATCCCCGAAACCGCGTGACGCAGTCGGTAATGCGTCCGAGTTGCAAACGAAAGGCCTCCTGCGGATCGTCCGGTAACCAGCGGGGATCGGCAAAGTTCCAGGCCAAGGGATGTCCCTTGACGGTAATGCCGTGATCCTTGCACCAGCGTGCCAATCGCTCGGTGTACTCGTGGTCTGGCACGCCTTGCTGGCTTTCATACGTGGGCCAATAGAAGGGGGCCGTGGCATAGTTCATCAAATCGGCGAAGCGACGCAGATACGCTTCCTGCACATCAGGGTCCGAAATGCGGCCCCAATTGAAGATATTGCATCCGAACAGAAAATCGTGCCGTACCTGTTCGGAGCGCACCTTGGCATCAGGGATCGGTCGCCCTTCCGCATCCAATACGGTAAGTTCGAAATCCCCTTTTCGGCAGGCCTCGATCCGCTTTTCCGCGTCGATCATCCAGTCTGGTTTGCCCTCCGACGCTCCTACGCTTGTCGCCGCAAGCCAAAACCCTAGCCCGATCATCACGAAGGCCACTTGCCGCACGGTGGTCCAGAAATGCATCACACGGTCTCCTGTCGGGGAAAGAGTACGTTCATGACTCTGGCGGGGTCGCACGCCGCTTGAGGTCGCGGGTGGCTGTCTCGGGTGGCTAACTAGTCAGGTGCAGCAGGCGATACAGCGCGGGATCACTCAATCCGGCGATGCGCATGTGGGCGGAGCTAAAATCGTGGCGGGCGCTATGCGGAGCTGGCACCGCGATGGTGAAGGCCCCCGCCGCCGCGGCCGCACGGCACCCGTTCTCGCTGTCCTCCAATACAGCCACGCGGTGCGGCGAAATGCCGAATTTCCGGGCCGCGAGAAGGTAAATCTCAGGCTCGGGTTTTCCCCGCGTGATGTCGTCCGCGGTCAATGTGAACTGAAAGTGTGGTTCCATATTAAAGCAAGCCAAAACCGCCCGCAACGTCCGACGGCTGCTGCTGGTCGCAATGGCCTTGGGGATGTCGTGCCGCTCCAAGGCATCCAGGAGTTCCAGCAGGCCGGGCATCGGTTCGATACGCCCTTGAATCATCTCGATGAAAAGGTCCTCCGACTCTTGGATGAGGCGCTCGGGCAAGTCGGACAGACCGTGCCAATCGATCATGATTTCGAAACTATCGCGTGGTGGCCTCCCCATCATCGCGTCGCTCAGCTCTCGCGAAAAGCGGTGGCCTCGCCGTTTGAGTAGCTCGTCGCCGACAAGAAAGTAGATGTCCTCCGTATTGAACATCAGGCCGTCCATGTCGAAGACCACCGCCAAGGGACGATCGGTCAAGACGTGGTCACCGCGTACCGCACCCGTTTCATCCATGTCGTTGCTCTTCCTTTGGTAGGCTCTATTATTTTCTCGTAGGCGCGGGGTGTCTTCTGGTCGCTTGCCCATGCCCAGGCAGGTGATGCCGTGCAATGTTGGACCATGAGACAGCGGCGTCAAGGCCATGCTTCGCCTACCCGGGCCAGCCGAGCGGGCACCCGAATCGGACCGCTCAACCTCAGTCCGCGGGTGGGGCCAGGGCCGCAAGTCGCTCAATCCAGTCGACCTCGGGATACCCACGTATCAAAAAGCGCTTGGATGGCGTGGTGGTCCCGCTGACCAATTCGATTTGCGATTTTTTGACATCCAGCACTTTCGCCAGCAACTCCAGTACGGCCTTGTTGGCCTTGCCTTTATCCGGGGCCTGAGTCACCGCAACGGATAGTTCGTCGGCGTGAACGCCTCGGATTTCGTTGCGGCGTGCCGCGGGGTGAACGCGGACCCGAAGGATCAAGCCGTCCTTGCCGAACTCCCAAAAGCTCATCACACGGCAACCTTTAACCCAGTATCTTGTTGAACCCAGTCCTGCTTGCGGGCCGAGCCACACTCACGAGAGATCACCTTCGATTCCTTCAAATAGCGCCGAACCCACGCGAACCATGGTGGCCCCCTCTTCGATGGCGATTTCGAAGTCTCCGCTCATTCCCATGGAAAGCTGATCGAAAAGGCACTCCTTGGGAGCCGCGGCTCGCAGTTGCTCCTGGAGCGAGCGGAGAGTTTGAAAGTCGCGCCGTGCCCCGGCGGCATCGCCTTCCCAGCCTGCCATGCACATCAACCCGCGTATTTCGACGCTGCGAAACTGGCTCAGTTTCTCCGCTTCGGCGAGCAGTCCGTCGGGCGAAAAACCGTGTTTTGCCGGGTTCCCAGAGACGTTCACCTCCAATAGTACCGTGGGGCGTTTGCCCTCTTCGGCGGCCATGCGCTCGATGGCGGCCAACAGCTCCCACGACTCCACCGAATGAATCCAGGCCACGTGCTTCAGTGTTTTGCGGACCTTGTTTTTTTGCAGGGGGCCGATGAAGTGCCACGCCACCGCCGCATCCGCCAAGGCCTCCGCTCGAGTCCAGAATTGTTGCGGCCGGCTCTCTCCCAAGTCCCGTTGACCAAGCCGCACCAAATACCGTGCCGCGTCTTCGGAGACGTACTTCGTCACGGCGATCAATCGGACACTCTCCGGCGACCGTCCGCTGCGTTCGGCCGCCCTCGCCATGCGGTTCAAAATCTCCCGCAGATTCCGCTCCAGGCGACTCATCCAAGAGCCATTGGTCATGGTACTTCTATGTTTACGGTGCTTCTATCAACGGAAGCGTCGCACCGCGGCCGACGCTGGGCGAATCGCCAAGTCTCTTTAAGCAAAGGCATGTTGGTCACGCCACGAAAGGCCGATGGTCAACACGTCTGGCTGGGCGATCCTCCGGCCTTTCGCACTGCCGCACGCCGAGACAAGGCTCGCGTCATTTTCGTTTCAAGGCAACAAGACGTATTCATTTTCATATCGTAACGGTTCACGAGTGGCATAATGCACGAGTGGCATAATCGAGGGTGTCCGGGAATTTGACAGTCGTAACCTTCTGTTTTCAATGGTGTTCGGACATTTGGCCGCACGGTTGCGCGTATCTGTGCGGCTGAGAATCTGGGTAATCTGCGAAATCTAATTTCCAGACACCCTCGCATAATCTGGAGAACGCCACGTTTTCACGAGCCGTGTAACAAAAACGCTCTCCTAGTAGCCGCCGATTGTTCAAGGGGACCACAGGAATGTTGTGGACAGCGCGGCGTGGTGCCCCGGGATGTCCCGTGATCGGTTACCTCATTTCAATGTAACAAGACGTGCCAACCCGCTAAAGTGCCCGGGCGGACCGCTAGGCGTGGGGATAGCGGGCTGGTTTTACAACGCGGTAGCCGCAGGTTGCTCTGCTGGCACGGCTTGACCTGTGCGGGATGCTGCCCCTGGAGCACCCCACGCGGCTGCAACCACACTGCGGGCCTGTTTCATGCCGCGCGAGGAGTCGTGCAGGAAAACGCCGATCCAAACTCGTGGCGGACGCTCGCCGCGTCGGGAAAATCGACAGGTTGTTGCTATTGGCGAGACGTGGGACTACAATAATCGTGCGCAAATGAAAACCGGGGTCCGTAGAGATCGAGGTCGCATGACCCTCGGAGAGCCGAGAACGCAATATTCTCGACTCTTCTACGAGTGCAGGTACGTTTCGATCGCCGATTTTCACAAACAATGCGTATCTTGGGGCATCTTAACGACCTTAACGACGCCTCGGGAGGATTCCCAAGGCACCAGCAAGTTACCAATCAAGTTGGAGAAAACCGATGGCCGTTTTGACAGGCAGACTCCGCGGCGAAAAAGCCTTTCTGGTCGGACGGATCGGGGCCGTTATCTGCCTTTCTGTTGTGCTAGGCAGGGCCGATTCTCTGGGCCAGGCCGAAGAAGCACCTCCGGCTCCCGTTTTTCCCGTGCGTGCGCTGTACGCCGTGGGGCACTTCGGCAATAGCTATGAGGTTCTGGGGCACAACGAGATGCGGGCGATTCTCGCGGAAGCCAAGTATTGGGGCTTTAATCGTTATGCCGACTGGTTCGACATGGAAGACTGTTCCGACCCCTTCGCTCAAACACGCCTTTATCAACTTGCGCACGCAGTCTGGAACCAGAAAAAGGACAATTTCCAAATTGCTCAATCGCTGGGATTTGCGTGCGACCTGGTCATCACGCCGAATCATGTGTACGTCGATCAGTGCAAGGAGGAATGGGCGGCTGTTCAAGGCGGGAGAATCTTTGGACAACTGATCTGCCCGTCAAATCCGCAGGCACGTCAGATCATTCTCACGAATTATGAAAACCTCTTTGCCGACCTGTCCCGGGCGGGCGTCCGGCTATCAGCCCTGGTTGCCGCGCCTTACGATTTCGGCGGCTGCGGTTGCGAGCGATGCCAACCTTGGATTCTGACCTTTGCTCAACTTTGCCGCGAGATCTACGACCTCGGCAAAAAGTATCACCCGGACTTGGAAATGCACATGATCGGCTGGTGGTGGGAGCCGGAGGAGCATCGGTTGTTCGCGGAGTGGGTAGATAAACACCTGCCCGGCGGTATCCGGCGAATGTACCTGCACATTCCGTGTGGGGCGACATCCACTGCCGACGTGCCGCTGCCACAGGGTTGCGAAAAATCCGCATTCGTCCACATCGGCTACGCAGAGCAGGCCACACCCCGCGACACATACGGCCACTTCGGTCCTGTCATCGCCGCCAGCCGCCTGGAGAAGACCGTGCGCGATCTGAGTTCCAGCGGCTGTATCGGTTTCATGGCCTACTCGGAAGGCGTCTTTGACGACGTGAACAAGGCTTTGTTGGCGGGGCTTTCGACCGGTCGCTTCCAAGACGCGCGGAGCGTGCTTGTGCACTATGCCCGCCGTTACTTCGAGGCCTCCGAGGATGATGCCCCCCGGTTGGCGGAATGGTTATCCGGGTGGGGCAGACCATTCGAGGTGGATCCGGCCGCCGCATCCGAAGCCTTGCAACAGTGGAACCACGCAGAACGCCTTCCCGACGGCAGCTCCAACTGGCGCTGGCACCAATGGCGTTTGAAATGCGAGCTGTTTCGTTGGAACCGCGAGATTGGCACCGGCGACGATTGGACTCCCGAACGCTTGGCAGCCGTGGAACAATTTTGGGCGGTACAAGAAGAGATCCATCGAAAGCTGTGGGGGCTTGCCCCGCAGCGGCACATCTTCGCGCGAAAATTCACGCCGCTGCCGTGGTACTCGAGCTGGGCGAAACACCAATCGCAGCAGGCTGCGACCGCCTCCGCCGAACAGTAAGCAGGGTGCATCGGCTTACGCTGATTCAAGGCTCCAAATCCAAATGGATTTGCCCTAAATTGGCGAAATTCCGTGCGGTTCCGTTCATCCAAGCAGGAGGATCCTCCATGCGTTCATTACTCTCTACACGCCGAGAAGCGTTGGGGTTCGCAACAGGTAGCATCCTGGGGTGCGTGCTAGGCATCCACCGCCCTTTCCAAACCGCATTTGCGACTGCCGCCGAGGACGCGGATGTGGCCTGGCATGATGTCCGCGAGTGGGGCGTCGAGGGGCGCGGGTGGGATGAAACCGCCCGATATTTCGATCGTTTGCCCGCCAAGGCCGAGGCCGTGGTACGCCCCGAAGTGTGGAACCTCAGCCGTCACTCTGCCGGCATGTGCGTACGATTCGCAACGGATTCGCCTGTCATTCGTGCCAGATATTCGCTGCTGTCCGCCAACCTAGCCATGCCGCACATGGCCGCCACGGGTGTCAGCGGGTTGGATTTGTACGGTAAAGACGAGGCGGGGCGTCTCCGCTGGGTCGCCGTCGCGCGTCCCACTCAAAAGGACATGGACGTTACCCTGGCCACGGGGCTGAGTCCTGGCCACCGGGAGTACGCCGTTTATCTGCCCCTCTACAATGGAGTGGAATCGTTGGAAATCGGCGTCTCGGCAGGGGCCGATTTTCAACCCATTTCACCCCGCCGAACTCGCTTGCTCGTTTATTACGGCACATCGATTGCGCACGGGGGGTGCGCGGGTCGGCCGAGCATGGCTTTCCCATCCATCTTGGGCCGCAGACTCGGCCTACCGCATGTCAATCTCGGTTTTTCGGGAAACGGCAAAATGGATTTGGAGCTGACCGATTTGTTGGCTGAGCTAGAGGCCGCCGTGTACTGCATCGATTGTCTGCCCAATATGACGGCCGCGGAAATCGAGGAGCTCGCGGAGCCTTTCGTGAAGCGATTGCGGAGCCACAAGCCCGACACGCCGATCGTCCTCGTCGAGGATCGCACCTACGGGGACTCGTGGATCATTCCCGCTCGCCGATCGCGGAACGAGACGAGCCGGGCCGCATTTCGGGCGGCCTACCAGCGATTACTCCAATCCGGCGTTTCCGGCTTGGAGTACGTCGAAGGCGAATCCTTGCTGGGAGACGACGGCGAGGCCCTCATCGACGGTTCGCACCCCTCGGACCTGGGAATGTTCCGGATGGCGGATGCCCTGGAACCCGTTTTGCGGCGCGTGCTGAAGCCCTCTTCCTGATGGCTCGAAAAATGCGGGCGACGGGAGCATGCCCGGCTTGATCGCACGGGCCACACGAGCTATCACACGCTGCGGCATTTTGTTTCAAGGGAAACGAAGCCCTCTCCCGGTCAGGCAAATCGGGCCGAGAACGAGAATGCGACTCGGCCAGGAGGCTCCACCAGAGACGCCGATATCGAGTACTCCGCGACGAACTCCACTTTTGCCACAGGTCCCTAATACTCCAGCTCGAACTCCGCCGGATCGCATGATCTGCCCGACATACGTTGCGGGGCGGTATGTCCCAGCCCCACAAGATGTTGGTCCAAGCAAACAACCTTGCGCCGTAGTACCAATGGCATGACGATTGCCAATGGCGTGAGTCAGGGGTTTCGAGCCTGCGATTGCGCCATTTTGTGATCGTTGCGGGCGGCACGCGCTGGCATTTGTGCAAGGTGGCTACCACGCCCGGATACCCACGCACGCCTTGATGGCGGCGATAGCCGTTGACAGAGGAGAGAAGCTTCAGTAATTTCCCGCACACATATCGACTACAAGCCTCTCAGCATCCGGCCGACCGTGCCCACGTGCTCCGCTGCTTTTGTGCGCGGACAGGTAGAATCTGGATTTGAGAGACTCAGCGAATTGCCACCGTTGAGAGCCTTCTTTCCGCAAAAACCGATTCTGTCGTGACGATTACCGCCGTTTGTAATCCGAGATGGCTCACTGCCGCGATTGCCGCGGCATGGCTCGGGATATGCGGCTGTACCACATTGCGACTGGAGAGCAAATCTCCCCTGCTGCCGCCCAAAATGTCGTCGCAAAGTGTCGTTTTGGACATTTTCTTCGTGCGAATCCCAGCGGAGAATGCGGCCCAGGTGGAGACCGTCTGGCTACAGGCAGACGAGCAACGGTTTCCCCGGGACCTCCGCGATCGCTGGGCCTGGGCGGGCTTTCGCGTGGGCCTGATCTGTGGACAAGTCCCGCCGGAATTGGCCGAACTGATGCGACTCAGCGACGAAGCGTCACCCGTGGTCTTGGAGGAGACAGCCGAGAACGACGCACAAAGTTTGACCGAAGAGAGTGCTCCCGTGCGGCGGCACGTGCAAACCCGATTGGGCAATCGGGTGGAAGTCATCGCTTCGGAAGTCTATCCCGAGATGCCCTTCTTCCGCCGGGAGAACGGCAAATTGATCGGGACGAGTGTCGAAAAAGCCCAAGGGATGTTCGCGTTGACCTGCCACGCGGAGCGTGGTGGCCAAATTCGGCTAACGATGGTGCCGGAGATTCATCATGGTGACCCCCACCTGCAACCGGTCGGTGGCCAAGGCGTACTGCGGTTGGAGTCTCGACGCGACCGCCACATCCTGGAAGACCTGGCCTGCGAGGCGGCCTTGACTCCCGGCGATATGCTCCTGGTGGGTTCCTTGCCCAATCGTCGCGGGAGTGTCGGCGATTATTTTCTGACCACAACGCAGAGCGGGCGGCGCGAAATGAAACTGTTGGTCATTCGCCTGTCGCAGACGCAACACGACCCCCTATTCGGCACGCAAACTCAACCCTAACGACGGGTGGGTTGCGTCAGTGCCATCGGTCGCCCCTTTTCGCCCCAGGCCAGCAAGCGAGACGACTTCCGTTATTTGCAGGTATATGGACGGTGTTGTACGGTCGCGGAAGGCCGATCACATCGCCCCTTACGCTCCCAGTTTGCTGCGCTAGGCGGCCTCCCCAATTCGCCGAACTGCGGGCGGTCTCGGCGTTCATGGGATGAGAACACGGAGCTGGCCGCCCCCCTGGTTAAACACCGCTCAAAAGGAGGCCAAGGCGTCTGCCTCTGCCTGGAAGATCTCGAAGATCGTATTGAATCGCGTGATCTCGAAGACCTTATAAATCGTCGGATGAATGCTACACAGTTTTACCACCCCGCCCAGCACACGCATCTTCTTTTCCAGCGAGTTCAGCTTTCCCAAAGCTCCGCTGGAAAGGAAGTTGACGTTGGCAAAGTTCAGCAGCAGCTTTTTGCGGTGTTCTACATCGACCAGATAGAACAACTCTTGGCCCAACTCTTGAATGGCCAAGTCCTCCAGAATCCGCTGGTCCCTAAAATGCACTACCGTCACATCATCGACTTCGTACACATCCAAGTGACGAAACTCGGGAAGCGGTTTTTTGATGGGATGCGTGGACATCGTTTGCCTCATTCCAACAAGGGACGGGATGCGGACGAGATGATCTACCCCATGACTTCACCGGCACTGAGGCCCAAACATCGTGGCTTGCAGCTCCGGGATTCAACCCATTCACAATCCAAGATTCGTCTTTCCAATATGCGGCTTCCGGGGAAGGCGTGCAAGTGGGTGGCGAAAGGGATTCTATCGCTGGGACCGCAGCAACGCCATCCGCTTGCCATGCACTTAGGCACCTATTCCTCCTCTTTTACCAAATTACAAAGTTCTTCGTAGGCGGTCTGGATTTCCGCGTCCGTCGGAGTCCCGTCAAATATGGCGATTCCATACCGCAGCGACAAAGGCGATTGGCCTGCTTGGAACACCCAGGGCTTTTCGGCCAATCCCAGCGTGGCGGAGATGTAGGTGAAACCTTGGTTCATGGTGAACCATTGGGTCGGCAACTGGGATTTGCCCGGCAGGCCGTACACGACTGTGGTCACGGGGGTACCGTCGAGCTTCGCCGTGTAGGCGCACCAGTCCGCCAAGGCTCGGTTCGTCCCTTCCACACCGCGACCACCGTTGGCATTGCGAAAGTCGTTACCGCCGTCCAAGGCCGCTACAAAACGCATTCCCAGGCCGAAGTATTCCCGACCCCAAAGCTCGACAGACGCCTTGTCTTCGGCGGGGCGAAGGTCCGATCGCCACACCAGCAACGTTGCATGGGGCACTCGCTGCGTGTGATGGAGCAGGATGGATCGCCGCTCTAGCAATTGGGTATTCCCAGACGGCGCGATCCAGTTCAATGCGTGCCGAATAGCGACCGTTTTTGAACTCTGCGTTTGATGGGACGTGGCGTGAAAGTCTCCAGCCTCAACCTGCCTTCCCGAGTCCGCGAATTCCGCCCAATAATCGACGCCATCGACCCC
Organism: Blastopirellula marina; assembly: GCA_020721965.1. Lineage (GTDB taxonomy): Bacteria > Planctomycetota > Planctomycetia > Pirellulales > Thermoguttaceae > Thermogutta. The sequence goes on from DYLS01000003.1 coordinate 37,438, forward strand.
TACGGCAAACATCAGGCCATGATGATGGGGATGATCGGGCGACGAATCCCGCAAGATATTTTGGCCGCCGGGCGGGGCCAGCTCCGCCACATACGCCTTGGGAACGCCGGCCGCTTTGCGATAACGCATTACCGTCTTGCCATCCCAAGTGACCGTGCAGGCATGGTCGTCGCACTGGATATTCATTGAGCTTTCGGCGGCTGACCCCGCAGCAGCATGTGCTGAAGTTACCAACGCCCCCGCAACGACCCAAGCGGTAAGCAGCAATGCGTTCCTTACAACACGGAGGCCGTTGTTCCGGCGCACTTTGCCGTTCATGGAAGCCCTCGCTTTCACAGGGATCCTCGTTGAGAACCACTTTACTCCTGATGCCATCCTGGCCATCCCAGGCCCATTTCGGCGGCGCCAAAGCGGGAGGACCGCGTCTTCACCCTTTCCGCCAGCGTCCCTCTTCCAACAACGTCCCTGTAAAAGCGCCCGTCTAAAAAAGTTACGCCGTCCATCCAAAAAAGCGAGACGCGAAAAAGAGATCACCGCCCCACGCCAAACTCCACCCAGTCGGGCCTTGAGTATTGTAATCGCGGGAGCAAGGCAGCGAAAGGTGCCGGGTTGGTTGTGCTACCGTGTGCGCAACAAAACGGCGAGCCTAAGGCTCGCCGGGGGAACGCACATTCTCTCGGCCGAATCGATGGTATCAGCCGTCAACCGGGGCAACGCTGCCTGGGGGCACCGCCGCCATGGCCACGCCGTCGGCCGTTTCCAATACGGACTGGACCGTCACGCCGCCTTCAGGATACGGGGGGCTACCGTAATCTGCGACTTCCAAAAATAGGAAAACGCAGCCCACGATCACCGCCCACAAAGCAATCGCCAACAGGACCGTGTAGATATCGGCCTGGGGCGGCCGGTACTGTTGCGGATTACTCGAGTTTGCTTGCAACGCGATCTCCTTGCTGAATGGGGCCGCGATTGAACTCCGGAAGGATCTGGCAGACAGCGCGGGCGGGTTCGGTGCGAACGACTTCCACCCGGCCCAGATATTTGCCCTCGCCACCGGCCAGACGGAAGACCTCCAAGTGGTGACCCTTGGTCAAACCGTCATCCGAACCGAGCGAAATCTCGATCAAGTTGTTGCCGGGTGCGGCCAGAACAACGCCCTCCACCTGAGGTGTTTGGTCTTGGTAAGCCCCAGGGTCGGGCTTCAGGTTGAACTTCGCCAATACCTCGCGCGCTTTGGCCAAATCTTGAGCCAAGACCGTGGACTGGTCCTTGAGCGTCCTCAATTCGTTGGCGGTTTGTTGCAATTCGTCGGTCCGGCTTACCAGGCGAATCAGGCTCTCGTGGCGATCCTTCTGCGCCTGCTGTACCTCTGTTCGAAGCGAGTTGACTTCGTTGGTCCTGGCGGCAAGAGTCTGATGCGCCGCCTGCATCGCGGCAATAGCGTCTCGCTCCTGTTGGGTTAAAGCCGTCAGCTCTTGCATCCGCTGGTCCAGCTCACGCCGCAGATCATCCCGCTCCGACTCCAGTTTGGTCAACTGAGCACGTTTGGCCGCAATTTCTGCATCCAACTGTTTTGTCAGATCATCCCGCTCTGCCTTGAGCCGATCGTTTTCCTGCCGAGCATTCTGAAGTTGCAGCTTCAGACCAAGTGGCTTGTCTGGCGTCGCGGTCGTGTTCTCTACCACGTCGCGCCAATTTTTGTGTGCCGACAACACCATCACGGTGAAAGACATGAACACCAGGCTCATCACGAAAATGAGCACCACGAAAATTTTCCCGACCAGGTTCATAAGACGACCTTCTCTTGGGAAAAGACAACCATCCCCCGCGACACGTCGCCGGATCGGCGAACCCTGTCGCTTGACCGAGCTTCCCTGAACACCGGTTAGGCGGAGTTAGAGATAATCTCCACTCTCCACGAGATCGAAACCGGCCTATGACCCTAGTATAAATACGCGCAAATTGCCCTGTCAAACAGAAACCGGCGATTCAACCACCCTCACTCTGCCATTTTGCCCATCTTTGCTTAACCCTATTTGACTTGCCTCCCCCATGATTCAGGAAGGTTGCCGGATTAGCCCACTCTACCCGGCACGCTCCAAGCCTCAGCCCATAACTGCTAGAAACCACATCTGCCACCCCCCCGTAGAGTGATTCCATTGCCTCCAGCGAACTTGGTCAGGAGGTTCGTAGTTTCCGTCCAGCGTAGAAGCAACAGCGCAACGTCCGCGGAATTGCATGACGTGAGTAGCCGTGCGCAGCATCGATTGCGGGCCGTTAACGTCTCGTTACCATAAGATGACGAGCCAAGCAATCAACCTCACGATGCTGTGCCAATCCGTGCCGGTCCCACCGGGTTGGTTTACGCGAAACGTCGGCCGACCTTGTGGACTGTGTTGTGATCGGGCAAACTTGGCAGACAAACACAACAGCGTTGCCCGGTGTGGTAACAAATAGATAGGACGGTCGGATGCCCGAATCAAGGAATGACCAACTGGTGCTCCAGACGCTCGATGCCGCCAGGATCGACTGGGACGCGGAACTCCGCAAGCACGCGCGCTGGCTGAGTGCGGTGATATTTGCGCGAGTAGGGGAACCGCAAGCCGTCGAAGAGGTGATGCAAGAGGTGGCCCTGCAAGCGATACAGCAAAAGGCGCCAATCCACGACCCGGCTAAGGTGCCGCAATGGCTGTATCGTTTAGCGGTGCTCCAATCGCTCCTCTATCGGCGGCGGCAGGGTCGGCGCCGCAAGCTGCTTGAGCGTTATCAGCAGCGATTCAGACCGGCTGCCGACGGGGCGTCTGGTGACCCGTTGGAATGGCTCCTGCATGGTGAACGGTTACGATTGATACGCGAGGCCCTGGCCAACCTCCCGGCACGGGATGCGGAAATCCTCCTCATGAAATACGCGCAGGATCTGTCGTACGAGGAGATTGCGGAAAGGTTGGGGATCAGCTTTTCCGCCGCCCAAGCGAGGTTGCACCGTGCCCGGGCAAGATTGCGAGACGAACTGGACAAGAACAGTCAGCATCCTGCGACAACTTAGCAGCCACAGGGTGAGTCGTCCCGGAACGCGGCCGGAAAGGAGATCGAATCGATTCGAATCTACTTCGGCGAATGGATCGACGTGATCCGGTTGGGCAAATACGGTGAGGATTCAGTCCACCAAGAAAATCAGTCCGCCAAGATAGAGCGTTTAGAGGAGCGCGGAAAGCGAGCGATCCTTCCACAAGGATCATTCATCGATTCCCTCGGGTGAAGGTTGGTAATCATGGCTGAATTGGAGAAGGCAAGGGCGCGCTGGTCGCAGGAATGGGCGGACCTGTTAGTGGAAGGCGAATTATCGGAAGAGGCCCGGCGCGAGTTCCTAAACCAGTTGGATACCATGCCGGACGGCTGGCGTAGGCTGGCGTTGGCGTTCCTGGAAGCCCAGGCCTGGCGGCAGTCGTTGGGAGAATTGGCCCTCTCGGCCCGGAGTGGCGAAGGCGGTGCTGAGGATGCGCAGAAACTCCCTTCGGCGGCGGCAGATAAGCCTCCCCGACTTGCGCGGCCCAATCGATACACACGGACTACATTCTCCTGGCCGGTTCCGCGGCGGCTTTGGGAAGTGGCGGCTTTGGCAGCCGTGTTCGCCGTCGCCTTGGCGATGGGCTGGATCGGCAGGGGGATCGCTCCGAAGGATTCCCAGCCTGTGGTAAGCCGCGGAGAGTTGGCGAGCAATCCCGCTCCGCTTCCCGCCCCGGTCGCTACCGCGGATGCTGCTGGCAGCACCCAAGCGCGCGATCTCACCGTTTCTCCCTGGCGATTGGTGGCCGTCCCGGTGGGAGTCGGACCTGACGGGACGATGACGATGGTCGATTTGCCCGTCCTCGATTCCAATCCTTCAAAGGCAAGTGCCGGTGCTTCGCCCGGCCCCTACTTGCCGCTCCCTCAGGTCGTCGAATCGTTGCGGCGGAGCGGGCACGCCGTGGAACACCAGCGCGAATATGTGCCCGTCGACCTCCCGGACGGAACTCGGAGCGTCTTCCCCGTGGACAATGTGCAGATTCAGTTCGTCGGCAACCGGGCCTATCAATAGGCGATTGCCACGGCCTGCATTTTTCCCCGAATTGGCTGTTTGAGCAGGCTTGCCACTTACGTCCTCGACCGGCCGGCGAGGTCGTGAGCGGGTTTGGCCAACTGCTACAGCAACACTGGCAAGTCTGACCGGCCGCGACGGACGCGGCGCGGGTAGTCTGTTTTGGAGATGAGATCGAATCCGCCCTCGCACGAGCGGGGTCTGGATCAAGCGGAGGTAGCGTTATGCTGAAAACAAAACCCTTGCAAACCACGATTGTGGGTACGTTTCTGTTGATGGCCTTGCTGCTTGGCAGTTCCGTAAGCCACGCTTTGGCTGCGGAAAAAGGGCCTGACCAGAAGAAGGAATACTGGCTCGGCATTCTTTGCGGTCCCGTGCCGGATGTATTGCGAGCACATTTGGATCTTCCCCCGGAGTCGGGCCTGCTTGTGGAAGATGTCGTCAAGGATGCCCCGGCGGACAAGGCCGGCCTGCGGGTCTATGATGTTCTGCTGCAAGCAGCCGACAAGCCTTTGCGCACTCCGACCGACCTGGTCGAGGCCGTCAATCAGGCTGCCGACAAGCCATTGAAACTGCGGTTTGTTCGCCAAGGCAAGGAAACCGAAGTGACGGTGACGCCGGAAATTCGCCCGGAAGCCGACTCCGCAGCACCGTTGCTTGACCCCGAGCTGGACCTCAAGGCCTGGGAGAAATGGTTGGAGAGATTCGGCGGAAAACCAGGTCAACCACCGCTCACCTTCCGTTTCTTCCACCCAGGTACGCTCATGTCCGAGGACGCCTTGAACCTTCCAAAAGATATGAAGGTTACCATCACCAAGTCAGGGAATGAACCGGCACGCATCGTGGTCAAGCAAGGGGACAAGACCTGGGAAATCAAGGAGAATGAGCTGGATAAACTCCCCGACGAGATCCGCCCGCACGTGGAACACATGCTCAGCGGCTTCGGTTGGACGGGACGGGGGTTCGCACTTCGCAAAGTCATCCCGCCATCCTTTGATGGCGTGTCCAAAACGCCTTTGAAAGTGGTGCCGTCCCCCGATCTCGACCGCCTCGGCAGTGTGGAGCGTCGGCTGGAGGAGCTGCAAGAGCGGTTGGAACGGCTGGAACGCCAGCTTTTTCAAGAAAATGGCACCACGGGAGATGCCTCCCAGGCAGCGCCCGCGGATGGCTCGCAATCGGCAGAGTGATGAACTCGCTCCGTCCGAAATGAACAGCTTGGAGCGGATACGCTACCTGAAGTCGTGGTGGGCACGCATGACGCCGCCTCCCCCCGTGCTCTGCTCGGGGAGGTTCCCGAGCCGCTCCCTTTGAGGGGTGGTGAAACGGGACATTGGAGGGGCCGAGTAAAGGATCGCGAATTACGTCACTGCTTCAACAGGAAATCGTGAATAGCGCGAGCCGCCTGTCGGCCCTGATAAATGGCGTGGACGACCAAGGACGCGCCGCGGACGGTGTCGCCGGCCGCAAACACTTGTGGTACGGACGTCATCCAATTTTTCACGATCACGTTGCCACGCTTGTCGCGGGCGACACCAAGTTGCTCGATCAAGCCTTCGGGTTCCACGTGCAGGAAGCCCATGGCCAGCAACACCAGGTCGGCCGGTACGGTAAAATCCGTGCCGGCCTTTTCTCGCATTTGCCAGCCGTCGGGGCCGCGATACCACTCTACCTCACACCCGTGTAGATGCGTGACACGGCCGTTGTGGACGGAGAGGGCTTTCGTCAAAACGCTCCAGCGACGCTCGCAGCCCTCTTCGTGAGAGGAGGAGGTACGCATGATCCGAGGCCAGAGGGGCCAGGGGGTCTCGGGATTCTTCCCCTCCGGCGGCTTGGGCAGGATTTCGATTTGCAAAACGGACTTCGCCCCTTGCCGAATCGAGGTTCCCACACAGTCGCTCCCCGTATCGCCACCCCCAATCACGACGACGTGTTTGTCCCTGGCATGGATCATTCCCGGACCGTCGGTGGGGATGGGATCGCCCGCCACACGGCGATTCTGCTGCGACAAAAAATCGATCGCAAAGTGCACGCCTTCCGCGTCAGCGCCGGGAACATTCAGTGCTCTGGCCTTTCCTGCCCCCATTGCCAGGAGGACCACGTCGAAGAAACGCCTGAGATAATCCGCGGAGACACCGCGGCCGGCGTAAACGCTTGGCTCGAACCGCACGCCTTCGGCGACCATCTGCTCGAGACGCCGATCGATCACGGATTTTTCTAGCTTGAAGTCTGGAATCCCATACCGCAACAGGCCACCGATGCGGTCGGACTTCTCGAACACGATCACCTCGTGCCCGAATCGGTTCAACTGTTGGGCTGCGGCCAATCCCGCCGGCCCGGAACCGATCACCGCAACCCGTTTTCCGCTCCGCACGGCCGCTTTCAAGGGGCGAATCCACCGCTCGCGAAATGCCCATTCCGCGATTTGGTACTCGATATGTTTGATGTGAACCGGCTTCGCGTTGATGGACAAGGTGCAGGCGGCCTCGCATGGCGCTGGACAGACCCGCCCGGTAAATTCGGGAAAGTTATTTGTGGAGTGCAGATTTTCCGCCGCGCTGGCCCACTTCCCACGGTACACCAAATCGTTGAACTCGGGGATGCGATTCAAGACTGGGCATCCGGCGACATGGCAAAAGGGGATCCCGCAGTCCATGCAACGGGCCGCTTGCTCGTTCAAAACGCGTTCTGCCAAGGGCAAGTCGAATTCACGCCAATCGCGGATTCGCTCGCGGACGGGCCGATGCGGCAATTCCACACGCGGAAATTCGATGAATCCAGTTGGACTACCCATGGAAAACTTCCTCCGTTGCAGGGGGTTGCTCGGCGCGGGCTTGCTCGTGTTGGCGGATCCGCTCCATGGCCTTGCGGAACTCAACCGGGACGACCTTCACGAATCGGCCGATCATGGCCGGCCACATCTCGAGAATCTGCCTCGCACGGCGGCTTCCGGTCATCCGTTCGTGCCGTTCAATCAGCCGCCGCAACTCGATCTGATCGTCGGCAGCGTGAACGGTCTCGATATCCACCAGATCCAAATTGCAGAGCGTATCGAACAACTGATATTCGTCCAGAACGTATGCGATCCCGCCACTCATGCCGGCGGCGAAATTGCGTCCCGTCTTTCCCAACACGACGACCGTGCCGCCTGTCATGTACTCGCAGCCGTGATCTCCCAGGCCTTCCACAACGGCGACGGCGCCGCTGTTTCGCACGGCAAAGCGTTCCCCCGCCACGCCATGGATGAAGACTTCCCCCGCCGTGGCCCCGTACAAGAGGGTATTCCCAACGATCACGTTTTCAGCCGGATCGAATCTCGCATCCTCCGGTGTACGGACAATGATGCGGCCGCCCGACAAACCTTTGCCCAGATAGTCGTTCGCGTCGCCGATCAATTCCAAGGTGATGCCCGGTGCCAGGAACGCCCCAAAGCTCTGCCCTGCGGAACCGTGGAAGACCAGGTGGATGGAATCGTCGGGCAAACCTCTGGATCCGTTTTGCCGGACCACGTAGTAGCTGAGTCTGGTACCCACGCTACGATGGGTGTTGCGGATGGGCATTTCTAGTCGCGAGTGGCATTTTCCTTCGATCGCGTCGCGCAGTTTCGGCAAGAGCGATTCGTCCAAGTGATCGCGGTGTTTATCCGTCGGCGGGCGGACGCAATGGCGCGGCGTTTCTGGGGGGACCTGCGGCTGAGCCAGGACGGCCGACAAATCCAATCCCTTGGCCTTCCAGTGATCGATCGCCGACCGCACCTTCAATCGCTCGGTTCGCCCCACCATATCCTCGAATCGGCGGAATCCCAGTTGCGACATAATCATGCGGATTTCTTCCGCCACGAAAATCAGATAACGTATCAAGTATTCGGCCTTGCCCGCAAAGCGATCGCGCAGGTCTCGCCGCTGGGTGGCGATTCCCACGGGACAGGTGCCGAGATGGCACTTGCGCATCAAGATGCAGCCCAGCGAGACCAGCGCCCCCGTACCGAAGCCGAAACGTTCGGCTCCCAACAGGGCACCGATCACAACGTCCCGCCCTGTCCGCATTTGACCGTCCACCTGAACGACGATCCGATCCCGCAGACCATTGAGCAGAAGCGTTTGCTGCGTCTCGGACAACCCCAGCTCCCAGGGAATACCCGCGTGCTTGATGGAAGACAGAGGGCTGGCACCCGTCCCGCCGTCGTGACCACTGATCAGGACCTCATCCGCGTTTCCTTTGGCCACACCCGCCGCTACCGTTCCGACCCCTACCTCGGCCACCAATTTGACCGAGACTTTGGCCTTGGGATTGGCGGATTTCAAATCGTAGATCAATTGCGCCAGGTCTTCGATGGAGTAAATGTCGTGGTGGGGCGCGGGCGAAATGAGGGACACTCCCGGCGTCGCGTGCCGCAACCGAGCGATCTCTTCGGTCACCTTGTGTCCCGGCAGTTGTCCTCCCTCCCCGGGCTTAGCGCCCTGGGCCATCTTGATCTGCAATATCTTGGCCTGCGAGAGATATTCGATCGTGACCCCGAACCGCGCGCTGGCGACCTGCTTGATCCCGCAATTCATGCTGTCCCCATTGGCATCGGTCTGATACCGCCGCGGGTCTTCGCCCCCCTCGCCGGTATTCGACATCGCTCCCAAACGATTCATCGCCAAGGCCAACGTCTCGTGAGCTTCCGCACTGATGGAACCATGGGACATGGCGCCGGTATAGAATCGCTTGACGATCTCGGACGCTGGTTCCACTTGATCGAGCGGCACAGGCTCGCCCGGCTCGAATTCGAAAAGTCCGCGTAGGGTGCACAGCTCGCGATTTTGACGATTCACCCGATCCGCGAATTCCAGGTACTTTTCCCACGAGTTTTCGATCACCGCGTGCTGAAGCTTGGTGACGGTTTCGGCGTTCCAAAGGTGATATTCTCCGTCGACCCGCTCTTGGTATTCGCCCCCGAAATCGAGCGGGAGTTGTCCCGGGATCGGCATCTCGAAGGCGCTGGAATGACGTTTGAGCGATTCCTCCGCGATCTGCTCCAACCCAAGCCCGCCGATCCTCGATGGCGTACCGGCAAAATAGAGATCCACCACCTGGGACTGAAGCCCTACTGCCTCGAATTGCTGGGCAGCATGGTAGCTTCGCAGCGTAGAGATACCCATTTTGGACATCGTCTTCAGGATGCCCTTATTGATTGCGGTAATGTATTGATCGATAGCCTCATCCGCGCTGGCAATGGTCGGCAAATCGCCCTCGCAGTGCAATTTCTTAATCGCCTCGAAGGCCAGATAGGGGTTGATCGCGTTCGCGCCATACCCGCAGAGGAGGCAGAAATGCATCACCTCACGCGGCTCGCCACTCTCCACCACGACGCCGACCTCGTCGCGCAGCCGTCGGCGCAGGAGTCCGTGATGCAATGCCGCGGTCGCCAGAAGGGACGGAATGGGGGCGTTTCGTTCGTCGGCGTCGCGGTCGCTGATGATCAGCAGCGAGGCCCCATCTTGAATCGCTCTTTCCGCCTCGCCCAACATGCGATCCAACGCCTCTTTCAGAGCCGCGCCGGGCTGCGCATGATCGACCGGAAACAGAGCACGGATCGTAACGGTTTTCAGATCCGGATGATTGGCCTGTCGGAGCCTTGCAACGTCTTCGTTGGTCAAGATCGGATGGGTCAGCTTGAGTTGTCGGCAGTGCTCCGGCGTCTCATCCAGTATATTGCGCTGCTTCCCGGCGAAGGCCATCAACGACATGACCAGGCCCTCGCGGAAGGGGTCGATGGGCGGGTTGGTGACCTGAGCAAACAGTTGCTTGAAATACGCAAACAAAAGTTTGGGACGACTTGACAAAATAGGCAGCGCCGCGTCGTTGCCCATGGATCCCACCGGATCTTGGGCATCGCGGGCCATCGGACCAAGGATCAGGCTCAAGTCCTCACCGGTGTACCCAAACAACCGCAAACGTCGATTGGAGGTTTCGGGGTGATACTCCTCTTGCCGCACCGGCAAAAACAAGCCCCGCAATTCGATGCGATTCTGCTGGAGCCAGCGACGATAGGGGCGGCTTCGAGAAATGGTGCCTTTGATCTCGTTATCGGGAATGATCCGCTGTTCGAGCGTGTCCACCAAGAACATGCGTCCCGGCTGGAGCCGCCCCTTCTCCAAGATGCACTCGGCGGGGAAGTCCGCCACGCCCGTTTCGCTAGCCAAGACGGCCAGGCCGTCGGTAGTGACAAGGTATCGGGATGGTCGCAAGCCGTTACGGTCCAAGGTGCCGCCGACCAACCGCCCGTCCGTAAAAATCAAGGCGGCGGGACCGTCCCAAGGCTCCATGATGGCAGCGTGATACTCGTAGAACGCCCGCTTGTCCGTGCTGATGTGGTAGCGCGGACCGAAGGCTTCCGGCACCATCATCATCAGAGCGTGAAGTGACGACCGCCCGGCTCGCACCAGAAGCTCCATGCAATTATCGAACGCGCCGGAATCGCTGGTTCCTGGCTCGACAATGGGCAAAAGATCGCTCAAATCCGAGCCTAAAAGCGGCGAGGCCAATTTCTTTTCGTGGGCCGCCAGGTGGTTGATATTACCTCGAAGCGTGTTGATCTCGCCGTTGTGCGCCACCATACGGAACGGCTGTGCCAGCTTCCAGCTGGGAAAAGTGTTCGTGCTGTAGCGCTGGTGCACAATCGCCAAGGCAGAACGAACCCGTTCATCATCCAGATCGGGGTAATAGGCAGTGAGTTGCGGCGCCAGGAACATCCCCTTGTACACAATGGTGATCGCCGAGAGGGAGGGGATATAAAAATCGGCGGCTTCGGGCCCAAGTTCTCGGCGTGCTCGATGCTCCATTCGCTTGCGGATCACGAATAACCGCCGCTCCAAGTCCTCTCCGACAAGCCCTCCGCCATCCACAAAGAATTGGTAAATCAGCGGCTCGGAGGCTTTGGCAATCGGTCCCAGGCAATCGTTGCACGTCGGGACCTCACGGCGTCCCAGAATCTTCAGCCCCTCGCGGACGATTTCCGATTCCAGGATGGCCTCGCACCGCGTTCGGAGGCCATGATCTCGTGGCATAAAGGTCATGGCCACCCCGTAGCGGCCGCGGTCGGGGAGACCGAAATGGTTTTCGTCGGCCACCTCGAGGAAAAAGTTGTGAGGAACCTGGAACAGGATGCCCGCCCCGTCACCCGTCGTCTCATCCGCCACGGCAGCCCCGCGGTGCATCAAGTTGACGAGGATCTGTTTCCCCAGCTCCAAAATGCGGTGTTCCTGTGCCCCCGAGATGTTGACGACGGCGCCCACGCCACAAGCGTCATGCTCGAATTCGGGAGCGTACATCAGTTTGGGGCCGGTTAACGGGGTTTCCATAGCGAATGATTTTCCTTGGTCAATGGTAGGCAAAAACAGGCCACTGTCCCGTGCCACTTCGGATGGGACATCGCTCCATGGCGGCTTTTCGCATTTTAAACAATTTGCCACCCCGAACGTCAGACGCCCCCTTGCGACGCCACACAATGCCTGACAGCTCCGCAATCGCGAGGGCAACCGTTCACCGCGCGAATAATGCGGGAAACGCGGGGTTTTCAGCAGCCGCTTGGCACAAAAAAGGCTCTGCCCGCAGTCACCCATTACCTACGGCGACCATGAGATGTTGTGGTCCGCGCTGCACGACACCGCGAATGTCCCGTGAACGGTTATTCGCGCAGTCAACTCGACGGCCCTGGCTGGCAGCTCTTCCAAGTGTAGAAATACAATGGCCAGACCACCCAGGTTCCTCCTGCCATACGCATTATAGGCAAAAAAAGGCATGATGCTTTAAGGATACAGCGCTAGTGGCCGTCATTCCAGTGGACTTGACGGACGAAGGGCAGGCCAGCAAGCTAGCTTCAATTATCGCATTGGGTAGTCGTTTATCGTTTTGGGCAGTCGTTCACAGGGATTGTCCGCACTGCGAAACCGCTTGTCCTCCCGTCATTTCGTCCTCCTGTCACTGCGAGCGAAGCGAGGAATCTTCTCAACAGGGATCAAGATTTCTCTTCGCTGGCGCTTGTCGAAGTGACACTCCTGGCGATTGTCGAAATGACATTCCTGACGCTCGGCCTCCTGTCATTTCGAGCGAAGCGAGAAATCTTGTGGTGCCCCACCGCCATTGGACACCGCTATATCTTCCGTTTAGAAGTCGCGGTCACTACTGTATGCTGTGCCTCAATGGGCGCGTGCAATGAGAGTAGGCCACCGGGAAAACTCTTTGTCTTGTACAAAATCTGCATTCGATGCCACGTGTGTATCCTGCGCGCAACGCCTATCTTTCTCAAAATTATTATCCTTCGCCAGATCATTATGCTTTCTCAAATCTTTGCTCTTCTCAAATCTTTATCCGGCATCAAATCTTTATCCGGCATCAAATCGGTCATCACTCTCACCGCGATCCCCCTCGTGAGGACGGTTTTCGGATTCCCCGCTGAACGAGAAGTAGGGTCTGAGCTTCGTCAAGGTTTTCAATCCCAAGCCGGGCACTTTCAGCAAATCCTCCGGTCTGGTGAACGGTCCGTTCTCCCGACGGAAGGCCACGATCCGCCTCGCCAGCGTTTCGCCGACTCCTGGGAGTTGCGCGATTTCCGGCCAGTCGGCCGAGTTGACATCCACGCGAAAATCGGCTCTCAACGGAGTTGCATACTCGAAATCGATGGTCTGCCGCGAGCAGCCCCCGTGAAGTACCCACCACAAAAAGATCGCCGCCCATGCCAGGCCGATTCCGGCAGCCAAGACCGCTTGCTCCCGGATATTCCACCACGATGAGTTCGTTTCCTGATGATGGTTTCGCTTCATGCCCGACTCTCGCAACTCACCGCCGCCATTATTCTAGCAATCGCTTCCCGGACCGGATTGCGACTGCGGATTACCGCAGCCACAATTGCCCCTACCCCGGTCGCCTGACCAAGCGCGCGTCTGTCGATCATAATAGACCGGTGACTCCACGAATAGTTGATCCGCGGATCGATCCTACCCGTTCCACCTGGGAACCGGACACGCGGCACACAATAGATCGACAACCCAAAAGGAGGGCGTCCATGGCCCGAGATTATCGCCAAATAGCTTGGGAACCGGAATTAGATGAGGCGGTGCGTCACCTTGCCGAAGTTGCCAAGCACGAGGATTTGGATCCGGATGGCGACGTGACATCCCGGTCGCTAATTCCGCCCGAACGCACGGGTGCAGCACGCCTCGTCCTTCGGGAGGAGGCTGTGGCGGCGGGATTGCCAGCAGTCCCCATTTGGCTTGCCACCTATTCCGAAACGCTCCGCTGGCGTGCCGCGGCACAAGACGGGACGAGGCTTGCCGCAGGTTGCGTATTGGGCGAAATCGCCGGGCCAGTCTTGGACATTTTGCAATCCGAACGCACGCTGTTGAACTTCCTCTCGCACCTGTTTGGCATTGCGACGCGGACTGCCGAATTCGTGGCAGCCATCGCCGGTACATCTTCCCGGATTTACGACACGCGCAAGACCACGCCGGGATGGCGTCTGCTGGAAAAGTACGCCGTGCGGTGCGGCGGCGGGAGAAATCATCGCACGAACCTCGCGGAGGCAATCTTGATCAAAGATAACCATATTGCCTGCCTGGCACAGGAAAGGCAACTTTCGCCACCGGCGGCGGCCAGGGAAGCCGTGGCCCGGGCCAAATCGCGTTATCGTCCTGCCGAGGCCGGCGGGAAAGAATGCTCGGAACATCACCTGCCGCTCCTCGAAGTGGAGGTGGATACGCTCGAGCAATTGCGGGCCGTGCTTTCCGAACGCCCGGATATCGTCCTCCTGGACAACATGAAGCCGGATCAACTGGCGGAGGCGGTCCGCCTTCGCGATGGGATGGCCCCAGAGGTGGCGCTGGAGGCATCCGGCGGCGTGCGGCTGAGCAGCGTCCGGGCCATTGCCGAGACGGGCGTGGATCGAATCAGCGTGGGTGCCCTAACCCAGGGGGCCCCCACTGTGGATATCGGCCTAGATTGGCTGTGACCTGCGACGGACCACAGTGTGCGGCACGAAGCACCAGCGGTACGCAAGCGAGTGCTGGTCTTCAGAGCACACCCTTCGTGCTGGGGATGCCGGTCCCGCGGGGGTCGGGTTCCACGGCCTGCCGAATCGCCCGTGCGGCCGCCTTGAAGATCGATTCCGCGATGTGATGACCGTTCTTGCCGTAGTGCAATTGGATATGCACGTTCGCGGCAGCGTTGTTGGCAAAGGCCTGCCAAAACTCGGCCACCAATTCGGCGTCGAATTCTCCGATCTTGGGGTGGGGAAATGCGGCTCGAAACACAAGCATGGGCCGACCGCCGAAATCGACGGCCACCGTAGTTAGGGACTCTTCCATGGGCAAGGTCCAGTGCCCGTAGCGACGGATCCCGCTCTTCTCCCCCAAGGCCGAGGCGAAGGCCCGCCCCAGAACGATCCCCACATCCTCCACCGTGTGGTGCGCGTCGATGTGAAGGTCCCCCTGAGCCTGGACTGCCAGATCGACGCAGCCATGTTTAGCGAACAGGGTGAGCATGTGATCGAAGAACCCGACCCCCGTTCGGACCGAGGCCTTGCCCGTGCCATCCAGGTTCAACTCCACGAGGATGCGGGTTTCCTGGGTATTCCGTTCCATCCGGACCTTACGTTCCATGAGTGGTTTCTCTCTTTTGATCGAGCGAATCGCTCGCCCCTGCGCCGCATCCGCATTTGAAAACTTAGGATGGGTGGGACGATGCGTGGCGATCGGATTGGGCGGCGTGGGGTTCTCGCGCGGATAACCCTTACACCAGTCGCCGCGTCTCCGAAAGGAGGGTGTCGATCTCGGCGTCGGTACCCACCGTAATTCGCAGGCCGTCACCCCATCGCGGATAAACCATGTAACGTACAAGTATCTTTCGCTTTTTCAGTTCCGCGAAAAGGTCCGCGGCCGGTCGCGCTGGGTGCGTGCACCACACAAAATTGGCTTGCGAGTTCACGACCGCAAAACCGAGTTGACCTAGTCCCTCGGCAAGCCGCCGCCGCGTAGCGAGGATTTTCTCGCGGTTTTCACGACGCCAAGCTTGATCCTCGATCGCCGCCGTCGCCCCCGCGATGGACAGGGCGTCGCAATTGTAGGAGTCCTTGACCTTGCGAAGCTGTCGAATGATATCGGGATGGGCCACCAGGTAACCGAAGCGTAAACCTGCCGAAGCATACGATTTACTCAGCGTGCGCGATACGAGAATCCGCTTGTTTCGTCGGACCGCCTCCAGGCAGTTACTTTCGGCAAAATCGGCGTAGGCCTCGTCCACCACAAGGGGGCAGGATAGCCGTTCCGCCATGGACTCGATCGTTGCTAAGGGAATCGCCGTACCCGAGGGGCTGTTCGGATTCGGGAGATAGCAGAGGCGCAGGTCCTCCCGTGGCCGAACAAACTCCTCTGATAAGGTCCAGTCGGGCTGGAAGGCTATCTCCTCGATGCGGGCCTCTTGCAGTTTGCCCAAAACGCCGTAAAGCAGATAGCTGGGATAAGGGTAGCGGATGCAATGCCCACTGCCCACGAATGCCCGTGTGCATATCGTCAAGATGTCATCGCTGCCATTGCCGGCCAGAATCCAATCCGGGTCGAAGCCGAGCACCCTTCCCGCGGCGACGCGAAACGCGGTGGCCAGCGGGTCAGGATATTTTTGTAGCCCGCGGCGAACAGCCCCTTCAATCGCCTCCACCACGCGGGGTGAGGGCGGGTAAGGATTCTCATTCGTGTTCAACTTGATGAAGCCGCCCTCCTGGGGTTGCTCGCCCGGGGTATATCCCTCCATCGCCCGGATATTGGCACGAAACAGCCTATCGATTCCGGGAGCGGACTGGCCATTGGTGTCGACTGGATTCATGGACCTGTACACATCCATTGAGTGAAGGTTGGAACTGGAACAGTGAAGGTTGCGACTCGAAATAGGCAGCACGCCACGCTGGACCGGATCGCTTCTGCCGTAGTCGTTCACAAGGGTTCACGTCACTGCAAATCAGCTCGTTCTCTTGTCATTTCGAGCGAAGCGAGAAATCTTGCGAAGCGAGAAATCTTCTCGGCAGGGATTAAGATTTCTCCTCGCTGGCGATCGTCGAAATGACGTGCTTGTCGAAAGGACATTCCATTCCACACTGAAGGAGCGTCTGAGCAATCCTTGGGAACCTCTGAACAACCCTCGTTGTTTCACAAATCTTTTCCGTTATAGCTCAGCCGTGAACGGTTACCTTCTGCCGTTTTGGGCGACTCGCGGCCCCTCGGTTTTCCGACCAGACGGGCAGAGCGGGTCACGTTTCCTGTTGGAGACGCACCTCCACGCTCTCGCGGTGGGCCGTTAACCCCTCTTTATCCGCCAGGACGCGGACCAGTCCCGCCAGTTCGGCAAGTCCCCGGCGATCGAAATGGAGGATCGACGTGGGTTTGAGGAAGTCGTTTGCCGAAAGCGCGCCGGCAAATCGGGCGGTTCCGCTGGTGGGCAAAACGTGGGAAGGCCCCGCCGCGTAGTCACCCAATGCCACGGGGCAATAATCGCCGAGGAATATCGCCCCGGCGTTACGAATCTTTTCCGCCAGCGATTCCGCATTCTGCGTGATGATGTGCAAGTGCTCCGGCGCTATCAGGTCCGTAATGCGGCAGGCATCGTCCTCGTCGCCGGCCAGGATCGCTGCCCCGTAGTCTTCCAGGCTGCGACGGGCCAATTCCTCGCGGGAGATGCCGTGCAGGGCCTCTTCCAGAGACGACACGATGGTTTGCAAAACGGCGTCTTCCCAGGCGATCAGGATCGAGGCCCCGGGGGAGTGCTCCGCCTGGGCGAGCATGTCGTACGCCGCAAAACGGGCATTCGTCGAGCGATCCGCAATCACAACGACCTCGCTCGGCCCCGCAATGGAGTCGATATCGACTTCCCCGAACACGTACCGCTTGGCCAGTGCCACAAACAAATTTCCCGGTCCGACGATCTTATCCACGCGCGGGCAGATATCGGTACCGTAGGCCAAGGCGGCTACACCGTGCGCGCCGCCCATCCGGTAAACCTCTGCCACTCCTAGCTCATGACAGGTCGCAAGGATGTCGCTGTTATATCCCCCGAATTCGGTCGGCGGTACCATGACGGCGATCTCCTCCACTCCCGCCACCTGGGCCGGGACGACCGTCATCAGCAGCGTTGACGGATAGGCCGCCGCGCCGCCGGGAACGCAAACGCCGACCCGCCTCAGGGGGCGATAGCGCTCCATCAAGTAGGCGCCGGGCCGCTCCAGCCGCACGTCCCGCTGGAGGATGGCACTTTGGAAGGCCACAACGTTTTCTCGGATTCGCCGCACGGCCTGCAAGAACTCGGGATCGGCATTGCGATGGGCAGCTCGCAATTCGCTCGCGGATACCCGCAACTCATCTGCCCGCAGCGACTTACCGTCGATTCGCCGAATGTAATCCAGTACGGCGGCCAGACCCTGCGCCTGAACGTCTCGGCAGATTCGTTCCACCACCTGGGCTGGCGTCAAGGGTTCTCCAAAAACCGCAATCGTCCGCTGCCGTGACGCATCCGAAACCACCTCGCCGCGCGGACTCAAGGCTTGCCGTAATTGTCGCAGCGCGGCTTCGCTGCCGCCGTCCGACATATCGAGTTTGCGGATCATGAGGGGTTTGCTCATCAGACTGCCAACCAACTTAAAAAGCGAATCACGAGGGGCTTGCTCATTAGACTGCCAAGCAACTTCACAAAACGATTCCCGGGATTCTTTCAAAAAAGACAAACTGCCGCGACTGTCGTTCGTCAGAAATGCCGTGCTTTTTCCCAAAAACCCTAGGTCAGCCGTCCGCAGGGCAAGATACCTGCTTGCTCGGCGGATAGGACAACATTACTCGCCCGGTCGAGCCACAGATAGCCCACCGCGGACATCACCTGCGAATCCTCACCGTTTTGCCAGGCCATCATGCGTCACCGCCTTTCGGGTCGTACAATTTCAAAGGATGTCATTTCCGATATGCGGGCGACCGAGAAACCATGACAACCCGCGATTGCCCCGACCGTACGTCGGGATGTGACCACGATTCCGACCGAGCGGGCACACCACCGCACAGGTCTAGCACCCCATCGCCCGACATCGGTAGATGCGATTCCCACCCCTCCGCAGATGGAATTGAGAGGGGGGAAGACCACCCAACGTCATAGGTCCGGATAAAATGAAGGACACGCTGTCGAACAAGTGAGCCGACCGTTGTCGAACACTCTATTCTACGTCCACTGTACCACTTGTGGGGCACGGCTGAAAGTCACCGATCGCCGGGCAGTGGGGGCCATTCTCGCGTGTCCGAAGTGCCGGTGCATGGTCCACGTCGTCCCGCCACCTGGATTCTCTTTGGCTGAATCCTCGGCGGCAGCGCCCCATCCGCCATCCTCGCCAACTTCCGGAGACCCTTCACCCAGCGAGTCGACGACCTCGCAGGCTAACGGCCAGCGTGATGTACCCACCATACCAACGCAACCGACGCACACCCCAGAAAGAGGCGGTCTCACCGGAGGCTCCGAATCGCACGGCTCCCAACCGGTGGTGGCTGCTCCATCCAAGGCGACCCCAGAGCCCGTAGCCCAAGCGGCATCAACATCCGCTGGATCGCCCCCGAATCGGGCAATCCAGGCCCCCCCTGTCGCGTTACCCAGAGCTACCGATACGGCAGCTATCAATTCGGCAGACGCCAATACGGCAGACGCCGGTACCGCAGATACCAAGGCCGTCGATACCAACACTGCAGGCACCAGTGCGGCAGGGACCAACTTGGCAGGGGCCAACGTGGCAGGTGCCGCTACCGCGGAGAAAGGCACCTTTGGAGAAGAACCAACGGACGCTCAGGAGGAACAGGCGGAATCCGATTTTGCGGAATCCTCCGCGACGTGGCTTTCTCCCGCCGAATCCAGAGTCCGCAAAGCCCTTTGGGTGACTGCGGTTACAACGGCTTTGGCCGTGCTCCTGGTTGGTATCTGGATCGGTGCGGCGAACTGGCACCGACAAAAGGGGCCTCTCCAGGACGGGGCGCTCTCGCCGGAAAAATCGACCTTGGCCGCGGATTCCACGAAACCTCCCCGCGGTGATGCGCCCCCAAACGATAGCGGCACAACATCGAGCACGACGCCCAGCACCGTGGCGCCGACAAGCGCCTTCGCGAGCTGGCTACCGGGGGACACAGCCTTTGTGATTGCCGGTAACGCGACGTTTTGGGCGACCTATGCCCAATCGGCATGGCTCTTCGCCCCCCTTTTACCCTATGACGCAAATGCTATCGCAAACGAAGCGATGGCGTCTTTAGGCATTCTCCAAGACGCCGTTACGTGGATGGGTTTAGGCATCGGATCTGCGGGGCCCCAGCACACTCTCCTTTTCCTGAGGCTCCGCGACGGTCAATCCACAGCGCCGCTGGAATCTCTCGGAGCGCAGGTGGCTGATGGCTTTCGCGGGCACAAAGCGGTGCGGCTTCAAAAGAACGGCGAGGATCTCCTGATCGTGCTCGTCGCTCCTCAGACCGTGGTGCTCGGCAACGCAGCCTACGTGCAAGCGGCCTTCGCCACACCATCCGCCGGAACAACGAACAAGCCCATCCCCATGGCGGGCTTGCAACAAGGTAATCCGGCGTGCTTTGTGGGCATTGACCTGGCGACGTGGCGATCGAGGGATCCGCGATTCCCTGCCTGGGTCCTCAGCCGGATACCGGAGGCCGCACCGCACTGGCGACGATTGCTGGAACTTTCGGTCGGCTTTTCGATTGCTCCGGCGGTTCCCAAGCCAGGGGGCGCGGGGAAACTCGATCAAGCCGATCGAGAAACCCCACTGAAGCTCACTTGGACGTTTGCGAGCGACCAAGATGCCGACGCCGGGTTGGAATCACTCCAGCAACTGACCGGCGCACTTGGGAAATGGCTCCAGCAAGCGGCTGCGGAGCTCCAAAAGAATAGCCAGTCCAGCGACGCGGCGGCGCCCAGTTCGGAGCTTGCGGGCTTCTTCGAATCTTTGCGATTGCTACTGGAACATGGTGGGGCGGAGAGGGCGGACAACGCCGTCACATTCACGATACCTACAGATACTATGCCCGGGGATACCGTGCCCGCAGATACTGTGTCCGGGGATACCGTGCCCGGGGAAAATGGGCCAAAGTATCTCACCATTAACGGACTAACAGCGGTTCGCTCGCTCTTGGAGGCCGATTGGCAACGACGCGGTCTGATCTCGTGGCATGGTGGCGGTCAGGCGTTGGGCAGTGGCCTGGCAGAAATGGTCGAAGCCGAAGGTGCTTTCCCTCCTGCGGCCGCCGGTGGCGCGCTCCTCCCCCCCGATACGCGGTTGGGCTGGATCGCGACGATGCTGCCGTACTTGGGCTACGGCGAATGGCACGCGCAGCTAAATCCCGGGTACGGCTGGCGTTCTTCCCACAACCAACCGATTACCTCCCGTGAGCTCCCTGTGGTCATCAACCCCATCCTGGGACCGACCCAGGCTCAACCGGGGTTCTTCGATTCTCACTGGGTCGGCGTGGCGGGAGTTGGCGAGGGGGCCGCGGAATTGAATCCGAACGATCCGCGGTCAGGCTTTTTCAACTACCAAGGACAGCGCCGACGCGAGGACCTGGAACGGGGCGCGGCAAACACCCTCGCCGTTTTATCAGCCTCCGCGCGTCTAGGCCCCTGGGCCGAGGGGGGAACGGCTACCGTTCGTCCCCTGACCCGACCTCCGTACGTAAATGGCCCGGATGGATTCGGCAGCGGCCTCCCCAACGGAATGTTGGGCCTGATGGCAGACGGCTCCGTCCGCTTTATCGATCGCGGTGTGTCGCCGGAGATTTTAGATCGGCTCGCCGCGGTCCACGGGAATGGTTCCGCTACCGCGGCGGAATTGTTTCCCCCCGGCGCGGACGCGAATTCTTATTTGGGAACGGGAGTTCCCTCGCCCCCTGCTGATCATTCCGTCAAGACGAATGGTCCGGAAGAGGCACCGTCGGAGGGAACCGCGCCACCGGAAAGCCCAATCTTCCCCACGGAACAAAATCTGGCGGTCCGATTGGCGAGCCTCAAGATGGACGAGGTACCGCTGGGGATGGTTCTACATGCAACCACGCAGTGGTCTTCTCTTCCCATTGCATTGCAACCCCAGGCCTTATGTACCGGCGAGATATCGCTGCGATCCCCGATCACCCTTTCCGTGGAGGGGGCCTCACTGAGGGAAATCCTGGACCAGATTGCCGAACAGGCGGGCCTGAAAACTCAGATTGCCCGGTCGGGCGCCGTCGTCTTCGTCTGCCAAAGCGCCGATACGCCAGAGACGCGAGTCTATCGCCCGTCGGAGTACCAGGGGTGTATTCCCTTGGACGAAGAGCTTGCAAAACTGATAAGGGGCCTGTTCAGCTCAGAGAGCGTCGGTCGTGGCGATCCGGGGATCGAAGTGGCACTCGTGCCTGAGGGATTGCGCGTCACGTGCCCACCCTGTACCCATCGGGAAATAGACAGGCTGCTGCGCGATTTGTGCCAGGCAGCACACTCAAATAGTAGAACGATGGAAGGCGCTGAGCCTGCCAAACCACGCGACTATCCCGTTTCGGCAACTTTTCTCCAACCCACGCCGCTTTCGGAGGTCATCTTGACCCTCGATCAGTCATGCGAAATCGACATTTTGGTAGAGTGGGAAAACCTTGCTGGAAAGGGTATCACCCCGCAGACGCCAGTCACCGTAACAGCAAACGATACCCCTATCGGCGATGTTCTCACCCGATTGGGTGGGAATATCCCTTTAGGGACGTTGGACCGGGAACTCGAAGGCGTTGTCATTCTGACTACATACGAAGAATCCCAAAAGCCCACCGTTCGGGTCTTCCAGCTTGGTCCATTCGCGGATCGTGAGCAGTCACTGGCGAGAATTCGTGAGCAGTGGATCGCCCATTGCAGTCCAAGCACGTGGCAGGACAACGGCGGCGACGGCGCCTTATTCCCGTTCCCCGCAGCCAACTGCCTGGTTGTCCGCAATTCACCTGAAGTCTGCTCGGCAGTCGAAGATTTTCTCACAAAGCATGTAGAAGAAAAGGCAGGAGATCCGCCAACGAACTGATATACCATTATGTAGTGTTGAAATTACTATAATAGTGGTGTGGAAAGTCTGCAACGGTAGTGCAGAAAGCCTGCATGTGTTATCGTTAAGATGACATTGGTAGCGTTTCCTTGACTCTGGAGATGCCGCAGCCCATGGGAAATCGCTACTCTGGCGGCTAAATCTCTTCTCGAATTCTCCGAAAGTTGCTTCATCCGAGGTTGACACGGACCAAGTTCATAACTACAAGTAAAATCTAGGCTTTTCGCAGGGCGGCAAACCGAAGATCAGGGTATCGGAGATGGCAAAAGTCACTAGAAGATCCGATTCCAGTGAGAAGAAACAGACCCCTGTATCGGTTCCGCGACTCCAGGCCGGTATTCGCACAATCGACGCGAAGATCGTGCAACTACTCAATCAGCGCGCCGCGATCGTAAAGCAATTGGCAGAGCACCGCCGCGGCGAAGGGAAGCCGGACGTGCAACTGGCCGACGAAGATCGGCAGTTGAGCGATATCTCGGCAGGAGCGACGGGGCCACTCAGCACCGCCACCCTACAGAATATCTTTCGTGAGATCATCAGCGGCTGCCGAAGCCTGGTCCGACCGTCGCGTGTGGCATTTCTCGGTCCGCAGTACACGTACAGTCATCTGGCTGCGTTGCATCGCTTCGGATCGGACGTTGAATTCGTCCCCGTCGGCACGATCGCGGCGGTCTTCGAGGAGGTCCTCCGCGGGCACTCGCAATATGGCCTGGTTCCCTTGGAGAACTCCACGGACGGGCGAATTGCGGACACGCTGGACATGTTTTCGCGGCATCCTATGCGGATTTGCGGACAGGTGGAATTGATGATCCACCACGCCCTACTGGCCCGCTGCCCGCGGACCGACATCCGGGAGGTTTACAGCCGCCCGCAGGCCCTTTCCCAATGCCGGAATTGGCTCTCGAAACACTTGCCAGCCGCGCGCCTGGTCGAGGTCACCAGTACTTCCACGGCCGCGCAATTGGCTATCGAGAAACCCGGGGCGGCAGCCATCGCGGCGGTGCAGGCGGGAATCCACTACGGGCTGGACGTGATCGCGGAGAACATCGAGGACAACCCAGGAAACACGACCCGCTTTGCCATCATCGGAGGGGAACCCTCGCCGCGCACGGGCAACGACAAGACCGCGATCATGTTTCAGTTGGAGCATCGGCCGGGCGCCTTGGCAGAGGCCATGGGCATCTTCAAGAAGAACAAGCTCAATCTCACCTGGATCGAGTCGTTTCCCGTACCGGGAACTCGGGGCGCGTATTACTTCTTCATCGAAATCGAGGGGCACGGAAGCGAGCTGCGCGTCCGCAAGGCCATCGCCGGATTGCAGCGCAAAACCTTGCGGCTCGAATTGCTGGGATCGTATCCGGCGGTTTCACTGGTGGGCGGTTAGACCGACACCTAGTCTTTCCGACTTCTGACCAACAACCATCAAAACAAGTGAGGCCTCACATGCCACCTCCGCAGCGGCCGATGGTGAGTTATATGTGCGGACCAAATCGCACTTGATGAAGGTGTCCGGGCGAATCGGGCCCAGACCCTCCGCGTTGTAGCCGTTCCCAACCTTCTCGAAGAAAAGCGAGGTGAGCCATGAATTCCGTACTTTCGCGTAATGCCTTTTTCGTGCGGGAACACGTCGGTTTGTTCAAGGCCGCCAGCAATTACGATATTTTCGACGCCCAGAGCGGCGAACCCCTCATGGAATGCCGCGAGGAAAAACTGGGGTTTATTACGCGCCTCCTGCGATTCACCGATTACAAGCGGATGACGCCGTTCAACTGCATGGTGCGAGACATGCAGGGAAATCAAGTATTGCGGGTATCTCGCGGCGTCACCATCTTCCGCTCGCAAGTCAAGGTCTTCAACGAGAATGATGAATGGATCGGCCAGTTCCGGCAAAGGATCTTTTCCATCGGTGGCCGCTTCGACGTTTTGGACACCAACGGCCAGTACCTCTGCGACCTACGGGGAAAATGGACAAGCTGGGAATTCTATTTCGAGCGGGACGGAAACGAGTTGGCACGAGTCACCAAGCAATGGGCGGGGTTGGCAAAAGAGATGTTCACTTCCGCTGACAATTACGCGCTGCTTATTTCAGAAGCCATACCTCCCACCAACCCGCTCCGCCAGCTCATCCTGGCCGCAGTGCTGTGCATCGACCTGGTGCTGAAAGAATAATCGCCTGGCCACACTCGAGGACGGCCTATCCGGTATCCATCCGCAATCCGCATCGAGGCAGCGGCGAAGGCCCGAGATTGCCTGCCTCGCCCGGCCAGCCGGGATGCCGGCCCGTTCCCAAGCGAGTTCTTCGTCGGCGAAGCAGGATCAATGCATTTCGGTCTTCACCTCGGCCAATGCCGGGCGATAGAAGTTGAATTGCACGTTGGGATGATCGGCTAGCAGCGACATCGGCACGGCGCTGTCGGCGATTCCCTTGGAAATCATCCACGCCGTGAGCCTCATGCCAAAGGGGTTGTCGTGCATCCCCGCCTGCCAGATGGAGACCTTCTCGGCCTTCCAAGTTTCGACCGGCCCGACGGTGGCCGCCTGAGTGGGAACCAGGTTGACCTGCCCTCCTCCGCTGGTCCGCGCGTTTTGCATGATCGTCACCGGGTGCAGATCCGTGACCCGCGTCCGCAGTTTGCGATATTCCACAGGCGGGGGAGGAGCGTCCTTCCATCGGCCGCGTCGCCGGGGCGGATCGTTGAACGCCCAATGCTTGATATCCCCCTGCCCGCCCTGCATCACCACGCAGCGAATGAAATCGTACGAGTACGAGTAGGCAGCCAGATCGCCCGTGGGAAAATGCAGGTGGTCCTTCGGCATACGGAGTTTGGGGTGAATCCGTCCGAAGCACAAATCCCAGTCTGCCCGAGCGAAGCTCAACGGGTGATCGGCTGGGACGGGTTGGCCGTTTTCCACCCACTCGTCCATTCCCCAGAAGTGGCCTTCGCGGACGTCCAGCTCCAGTTCGTTGACCAGCCGTGCCACTAGCGGCAATTGCTCGGTCGGGCCAATCGGCCCACAGATACCGCACGGATTGTCGGCGGTGGACTGACGCCAGGCCTGGATGTATTCCAGGGCCTCCGCAAGGTAGAAGTCCTCCAGCGTGTCGTACATCACCACGCGAAACCCCGGTCGCGACAGGCGCTCTACTTGCCGCGCCGTGAGCTTCGCCGCGTCCTTGAGCAGCTCGGGGTCGAGTGTTGTATAGTCCCACCAATCCGGCGCCAATTTGCTGAGCGGTCGAGCCATTGCAGTTTCTCCCCGACCAAAATGGACTGGGCCTAGAGGCTGGCAACGCGGCATGAGCGGCACGCCAACACCGGTCTTGCTCGGCCTGGGCGGCTACCCTCCACGCTTGCGTAGACCTCCGGGACGCGGGCCCGCCGGGGGACTAACTCCGCCGCGCGGACACCAGCTTTCGAGTAATATCGAGTAATATTACGAATCAGCTTAGCCGCCGACCACCGCGATTACCAGTCGCCTTGCAGGATCACATCATAGGGCAAGGCAGGCGTGACAGAACTGGTGTTCAGATCGTCCGAGGCCACGGCTCGAACCTGTGAAAAGCCACTCAGGCCGTAGTGGAACGGTTGAGAGGCGGGGCCACCGGAAAACTCCAATCCGAGGGCCGTTGCGACAAGGTTATCCGCGACGCTCGAATCGTAGAGCGAGGCGTGATCGTCTCCGGTATTGCTCGCGTCGACTGCCACCTCTTCGAACTCGCGAAGGCGGATGAAGTAGTTGCTGCCGGAAAGCCATGCGAACGTCGGCCGCCCCACAAACGTGTCGTCGCCCGCTGAATCGTAAAGCTCGGCCCGATCATTACCGCCAGCCAGGGAGTAGGCATGGACGTAGTCGAAGAGGTCGGCTCGCAGGGAGTACCCGGGTCCCGTCATGGTGAGGAGATCCGGCCCGCCTTGCACGAGGTCGTCGGCCGCGGAATCGTACATGTGGACCACGTCCGTCCCCCCCTGAGACGCCGTGACCTGCATGTTGGCATAGCCTTGAATTTGCAGGTTGTAGCCGCTGCCACCGAGGGTCAACAGTCGCGGCCGCATGACAAACTCGTCATCGCCGGGGGTGTCCGTGATGGAGAGCGAATCGATCCCGCCCATCGAATAGACGGTGGTTTGCTTGAACCCAGAAGCAGCTTCGGCAAACGCACTCCCTACCATCACGACGGCACCGGGGGCACCGGCCAGGTTTTCGTCCCCCGAGGAGCCTGCCAGAAAGGAGGCGTCGTCGCCTCCCGAAGAGGAAACCCCGCTGACTCGCTCGAAACCTTGAACCAAGGTGGTGAAATCGGGGCCGTTCATGCGGGCCCATTGGGGAGTGGTGATGAAAACGTCGTCGCCAGCCGAGTCGCGAAGCTCAGCGGCATCCAATCCACCATTCTCAGCGTGCCCGCGGACCACGGCGAAGCCCTTCGCGCGGACGAAGTAATCGTAGTCTGCGCTGGTAATTCGCGACCAAGCAGGCGACCCCACGAAGAAATCCTTGCCGTCGGTATCGTAAAGATCGGCGACGTCATTGCCGCCATCGCGGTGGTAGGCGTGCACGATCTCGGTGTCAAGGGCCTCGAATTGAAGTCCCCCGCCCGACAATACGCTGCGTCCCAGACGGCCGGTGAATGTATCGTCGAACGGCGTGTCCACTATCTCGGCCACATCGTGCCCCGCCCCGCCTGCGAACTGAACCTGCTCGCTGCCGAACACAGACACGTGAAAGCCGGGCGCGGTGACCTCGGCGCCGGGATCGCCGCCGAGCACACCCATGGTAACAACGTCGTCGCCGTCCGATCCGTATACGGCCACCTGGTCCTGACCTTCGTCCCCCTGGAAAATGACCCGGCTGACGGCGGGGTTCAGATAGTACGGAACGCCATTGAGGATAGCGAAGAACCCACCATCGTATCCAATCGTGACGACGTCATCGCCAGGAGTGCCGAGGATTGTAACCTCAGGGTCAGCGAGTGACAGGGTCGCCGGATTGGCCAGCGTGACGTCGACATTTCCCGACAGACCGGCCACCATCAAGTAATAGGTGGTGCCAGCAGTTACCCCCGCGTAACCCAGGTGTGTGGCGCCGGCAGCCAGCAACTGGTACAAACCGTTGGCGTTAAGAGCCACCAACGCGATTTCCGTGTTGGGGTCAACACCGACCCCAGAGACATCCGCCGTGAACGCACCGTCCGCGGCGACCTGCAATTGGTACCACAAGACGCCATTGGAGGGCGACTGATCGATCAGCGTGGTCGATGAAGATGAAATCGTACCTATATCTGTGGGGCTGCTCGTGGGCAGTACCGCGACGGCTTGGTGCGACGTATCTGTCGTGTCCGGGCCGAAAGCCCCTTGGGTAACGGTGTACACCCCTGCTTTCGAGAAAACGTGAAAGCCCGCATCGTCGAAGTAGCCGTCGCCATAGTCATACATTACCTCTTCATAGCCGATCGAGGAATTCATGAACACGACGGATCGGTTTAAGGGAACGGCCGTGGGTGTCATTACGAATCGTGATACCGTGGTCGGGTCGCCGCTGCCCCATGTCTTGGTGACCGCATCGTAAGTGCGACGATAAGCCGTCCCCCCCACGGAGAACTGAACCGCAACCTCTTCGATATGCAGGTTCTCGATGCGGTTGGCGGGGTCGCCAGTAAAGGAATCCACGCCGGTTTGCCAGCCGCCCGCCAAGTTATCGTAAACCGCGTAACCAACCTCCCGAGGCAAGAAAGTCTCGTCGAAGCCCGACGCACTGGCCACCGACCACGCGGCCAGCCCCTTGCGCAGGACGATCTGATGAATGCGAACTGTGGAAGGATTGCTGGACGAATAGACCTGCCAATTTTGCGAGGTTCGGTCATACGTGCGCAAGACGATGTTGTTCAACGTCGAATAGGCTAGCACGCCATCCCGAACCGTGAGCATCGAGACTTGCGTGGCCAAATCATGATCCGATACTTCGAATCGAAAGCTTCCCAAGCCGTAGTCGTAGGCCACCATGCCGACGTTTCGTGCCACATAGACATCGCCGTCGGCGTACCCGATCGTCCAAGCCACAACTCCCTTGTGGTTTTGCACGTCCACAATGGAGCGATTCGCCGCCTCGGGCGAGGAGAAAGATTGCCACTGCCCGCGGCCAGGGTCGTATGCGGCGACGCCCACGGTCCGTTGCACCCAACCACCGGATGCGTCGGGCCGGGAAACCGTCCACGACACCAAGCCACTATTGATGGTGATGTTCTCGAAGCGGATGTTGGCCCCTTTCGGCGTCGCGGAGATTTTCCACATTCGCTGTGCCGCATCGTAGAAGGCCGTCCCCAGGCTGCGCGTGGTAGTCCCCGCGCCGTCCGTGGCCTCCATGACCCAGGCCACCATCGAATCCGCAGTGACTAACTGGGTGATAGTTTGATTGGCGGCCAACGTCATCGTCTTCGTCTGGAATCCGCCGATTCGCGAGTCGTAGGACGTAAGCGCGATTCGGTTGTTCACAACATGGCCCGAGGCATCTTTCTTCACCGCCGTCCAGGCGGCAATTCCGTCGTTCTGCTGGGCGTTCAATATTTGCCAGTCACTGCCGTAATTCGTCTGAGTGGATTTCCAGACGTGCCGCGCGGCATCGAAAGCGGCGGCCCCCAACTCTTGGACGACACCACTATCCGACCGTTTTGCCTGCCACCAAACAGATTGCCAACCCACAGAAAGATCCCGCACCTCGAGACCGGCTGGTACCGAAATTTGAAAGCGCTTCCACTGTTGCGCCTCGATGTCGTAGTAGGCCATTCCGATCCAGGCCGGGCGGTGGCCGGTACCGTCGGGAAGGCCAATCGTCCACGCCACCACGCGATTCGAGTTGGCGGTTTCCACGATGGTCCGCCTCCCCAACGAGGCGGCCGTCTGAAAGACCTTCCACTCTTTCAACACGGGATCGTACGCAGCCGCTCCGATTTCCCGCGGGACATACGCCGAACGCGAGGCGTCGGGATAACCCACCGTCCAGGAAACGACACCGTCGTGGTTTTCAAATTGAAATACGCTGAGAATACCCAAATTCGCGGATTGCCCGATCTTCCATTGCGCATCGTCGAAGTCATAGACGGCAAACCCTACACGGCGGGCCACAACCCTGCCGGAGGCGTCCTGATTCCCCACGGTCCAGGCAACATAGCCATCGTTGACAACCAGATCGGTAATGATTTGCGTCTCGGAGTAGTCTTGGTGCCCGTCCCGCCATGTGCCATCGACATCAGCGCGGAACCGAACGGTGTGGCCGTCGATCCAGGCCTCTACGTTTTTGGGAGGATCGTAGGGGGTCGCAGTGCTAGACAACACCGTGGGCGTCGTCATGACGCTGATCTCGGGGGGCAGATAATCGCCGGACACGCCCGAGCCGGACAAAGAGAGCGGGGCCACCACCGCATCGTTCAGTCCAAGCCCGCTGAGAAGTTGCCGATCTTCAAGCCGTTCGATCAATAAGTGCTTGGTCTTGCGCACCAGACTGGAACCACGACGCTTCGTGTAACGAGACACAAGGCTGCTCCAAAACGCCATGACGATCGTCCTCCATCATGCCCAAGCCATTGAAAGCAGTAGTGCTGATCCAGCCAGGGCGGCAGAGCCGGCAAACCCTGTACTTTCTCCCGGATCGCTCCAATTCATCAGCGAATCACTGGTCTTATCGGCAGAATGAGCGCGAAAAGTAAAGACGATTCATCCTTTCCAATCAGCAAAGTTTGCGCATTCCACATTATGGGCGCACGTAACCCGCCCCCCATGCGTACTACATCCTTCACCTGTGGTCCTCCAAGCTTGGGCCGGCTTTACGCAAAATCGTCTGGCCGCCGCACCGTCGGGGCCTTGTGAGGTTGCGTCCGTTCGGCCCAACACCGAGTCATCGCCTCCGCATCCACCGCTTCGGGCGAAGGGCCGACCACCCGCTCTGTGAGTAAAGGTGTAGTTTTGGGAAATCAAAAGACCTACAATAGTGGGCGAGTACCTGGGCGGAGGGAGCAACTACCAGGACGCGGGGAGCGACGCAGGGAGCCAATTTCGGGCATTTACTCCTTAGGAGGGATTGTTCCGTGTTACGGGAAAATATCCTGGTTTTCGGGGATGCCGTCAGCGTTATCATCACAGTGATAGTCATAGTGATCTCGATCGTCGCCAGTCTCATACAGCAGTTGCTCGAGGCGACGAAACACAATCGGCGGCCAGCCGATGCCAGAAAAAGACCGGCGGCCCCCGCGGCCATCGACCTTCAGGCAGAGATTGACGCCCTGACCAAAGGTCAGCCAAGGATAGAGGAGCCTCGTGGTCGCCGGGTCCCCCAGCCCAGCTCACCGGCGGCAGTCGAAGCGATCATTGTAGCCGAGCCGGTGGAGCAGCCCCTGGCCGAGCCGGCGCAGCAGAGCCTAGCCGAGCATGTGCGTCAGACCATGGGCGATTCCCTCCGCCGACCGATCCCCGCCGCGACACAGCCTTCTATCGAGCGTGGGCGTCGGGGTGCGCGTGATCGTCGCGAGCATCGCCGAGGCGGCCCCGGTGCTCGCCAGCCCGCCTCCCGGCAGGTTGCCGAAACAAAGGTAGCCCCGCCCGAGCGCGCTAGCTCGGCTCCTCCCGCGCCGACGGCGGCAGTGGCCGCGCACGTGGTCCGCGCCAGGGAGTACCCTTTGTCCGCCGCCCTCTTGCAAAGCTTGCAGTCTCCCCAGGGCCTCGCCACGGCCTTTGTGCTCCGCGAGATCTTGGAGCGGCCGGAAGCTCGTTGGCAAAAATAGGGCATCCCCTACCAGCCGGTCGCCTGCGCTGGTCTCGGTTGGCGGCTTTGTTGTCCGGACGGCATTGCAAGGCAAGATCTTCAAGTCATGGCGATCACGGTGCCCGATAGAAGACCGTGTCGCCTGTAACACGGAGCGTCCCGATGCACATCGCTGAACCTGGCAAGACGCGTGTGGGTTGGATTGGAACCGGAGTGATGGGGGCCGCCATGTGCGGCAACTTGCTCAAGGCCGGGTATCAAGCGGTGGTCTTCAATCGCACCAAGAGCAAAGCGGAATCGCTCTTGGCGCAGGGATCCACCTGGGCCGGGTCACCCCGAGAGGTCGCGGAATCCGCGGATATCATCTTCACCATCGTCGGCTTCCCTCACGATGTTCGCGAGGTCATTTTGGGAGAGCGGGGGACGCTTGCGGGCGCCAAGCCGGGGGCCGTCCTCGTGGACATGACGACCAGCGAGCCAGCCTTGGCCGTGGAAATCGCGGAAAAGGCGGCCGCTCGGGGCGTCGCCAGCTTGGATGCACCGGTAACCGGCGGGGACGTCGGCGCTCGCGAGGCCCGACTCTCCATCTTGGTCGGCGGAGATCGGACCGCGTTCGAGGCCGTGCTACCCTGCCTTCGCGTGATGGGGAAGACCGTGCTGTATCACGGCGGGCCGGGGATGGGCCAGCAGGCCAAAATGACCAATCAGATCCTTATCGCCAGCACGATGGTAGCCGTCTGCGAAGGCCTCCTTTACGCCTATCGGGCCGGGCTCGACCTCAATAAGGTACTCGAATCCGTAGCGTCCGGAGCGGCCGGTAGCTGGTCGCTCTCCAACCTGGGGCCGCGGATCATCAACAACCGGTTCGAGCCAGGATTCTTCGTGGAGCATTTCATCAAAGATATGGGCATTGCTCTCGCGGAGGCGAAACGGCTGGGGCTGTGCCTGCCGGGACTGGCCCTGGCGTACCAGCTTTATTTGTCCGTGGCGGCTTGCGGCCACGCCAAGGACGGAACCCATGCCTTGGAGCTGGCGCTCGCCCGCTTGGCCAACATCGATTGGCTTCACCGCGGCGAACCACGCGGCCAACCATGCGGAAAAAAAGGCGGCGAATAAGGCGGGGAGTCATCGGCTCTGACGCCGTTCGCTCCACGCTGCCTCAATCCAATGTCCACGGCTTTCGATGCTCGTAATCGAGCAGGGCATTGGCCTCCTGGTGGTTGGTAAAGCGCTCTTGCTCGGCGTCCCATTCCAGCCGTGCCCCCACTGCGAGCGAGATATTGGCGATCAGGCTGCACGTGGTCGAACGGTGGCCGATCTCCACATCGGCATGTGGTGTTTCGCGGGATTTTACGCAATCCAGGAAATTCCTGGCATGGGCCGTCGTCATGACGTCCTTCTCGCCTTCCTGCATGGCGATCTGGATTGGCTCCATGCGTGGCGAGGCCTCCTGGAATTGGCCCCCGCGTTCGGGAACCACGGACAGTCCACGGGAACCAATGTAGGCCGTCCCCAACGTCCCCCGCAACTCCAATTCCCCTTGCAGCAGGACAGGGTTTCCGCAGGCCTCGTACTGACCGAAGATGGCCAAGCGTCCAGAGGCGAATTGGAACACAGCCTCCGCGGTGTCGGGGATGTCGCGATCGTCGTCCACGGCGAATCGGCCACCCATGGTGCAGACTGAGGCGGGGGCCAGTTCGCCGGTCAGCCAACGGATGGCATCCAAATAGTGGACGCCCCAATTGGCCATCTGAGACGAGTACAAATGCCACCAGCGGAATTTGTAGGGGGCGATGGTGGCCTGGAACGGGTGTTCCGGGCGAGGCCCCAGCCAAAGGTCCCAATGCAAGCCCGCTGGAGGATCGCTCGGAGCGGCCTTGCCGATACCGTTGGGGAACATGTTGCTCAGGCGGTAGGCCCGGCTCACCGTGACCTTACCGATCTTGCCACTCCCGATCAATTCCGCCACTTGAGCGTATGTCTTGGAGGAGCGGCGGTGCGTTCCCACCTGCACAATGCGATGATACTGCTGCGCCGCTTGCACCATTTTGCGCCCTTCCACCACGGTGATCGACAGCGGTTTTTCCACGTACACGTCCTTGCCCGCTCGACACGCCCAAATCGTCTGCACGGCGTGCCAGTGGTCGGGTGTGCAAATGACCACCGCGTCGATGTCTTTTCGGTCCAGGACCTGGCGGAAATCGATGGTCGTGTCGGCCTTGGCCGGTAGCTTCTGCTGGGCGCGATCCAGGTAAGGCTCGAACACATCGCACAGCATTACCACCTCCATATCCTGATGCTTGAGAAAGGCATCGAGGACCTGGCTACCGCGGTTTCCAACGCCGATGAATCCCAAGCGAATCCGCTCATTGGCTCCCCACACCCGGCCAGCGGACAGTGCACTCAAGGTCGCCAGACCCGCCATACCGCCAACTCCGGCTTTGCTGAAATCACGCCGATTCATGCGAGGCGAACTCATGCTTCTGCTCCTGATCCGAGTGCGTAGACAGAGAAAAAACGCACGGTGTACAGTGGATCCTTCTACACGCCAAACGGACTATTATCTATAGTACCTAGATTGCCTGATGCGCCCAGAATATGGCGTGAGCCGTTATGCCCTATCACCACAAGATGTTGAGCCAAGCAACCCTTGCGCTATAGTACTACGCGACGCGTCGCTCTTCGCGGCCATCGGGTTGGGTGGCGGGCGCGCCGATTCTGGCGATGGCGGATCGCATGTCGGTATCGGCCTGGATATTCTTCAAACGGTAGTAATCCATCAGTCCCAACTTGCCACTCTCAAAGGCATCCGCCAGTGCGCGTGGAACCTCGGCCTCGGCCTCCACCAGTTTGGCGCGGCTTTCCTCGATCAGCGCCAAATTCTCCTGTTCGGCGGCCACGGCCATCGCCCGACGGCTCTCGGCCTTGGCCTGGGCCACACGCATGTCGGCTTCAGCCTGATCGGCTTGCAATCGGGCACCGATGTTTTGTCCCACGTCGATGTCCGCAATGTCGATCGAGACAATCTCGAATGCCGTTTGCCGATCCAGTCGCCGTGCCAGCACGGCCTTCGAGATGCGGTCGGGGTTCTCCAATACCTCGAAGTGCGTCTCGGCAGAGCCGATTGCGCTGACGATGCCTTCTCCAACCCTCGCAATGATCGTTTCTTCCGTAGCGCCACCGATCACCTGGAGGATATTGGCCCGTACGGTAACTCGGGCCTTTACCTTCAGTTGAATCCCGTTCTTGGCCACGGCGTCCAACGATTCCTTGCCCGACCCCTTCTTGGGACAATCGATGACCTTCGGATAGACGCTCGTTTGAACAGCTTCCAACACATCCCGGCCGGCCAGGTCAATCGCCGTTGCCAACCGGAAATCCAGCTCGTTCATCTTGGCGTGCCGGGCAGCAATCAACGCTCGAATTACCTGGCTGACATTGCCGCCCGCCAAATAATGAGCTTCGAGAGCCTTGCTCGTCACTCCGTCGCGTTCGGTGATTCCAGCTTGCACCGCCATGATCTTGGCACGGACAATGACTTCTGGTCGAACCTTGCGGAAGCTCATGCCCAGCAAGTCCAGTATCCCAATCCCCGCCCCCGTCGTTTTGCATTGAATCCACAAGCGAAAATACTTGGCGAATACCGCCAGCAGAACCAGACCGACCACGATGACAGCCAAGACCACAAAGACCGTCACGACTGCCACGAAATCACCGTTTTGTGCGAATAGGGTCATCGTCTCACCTGGAAGATTCAGTTCGATCACGCCTTCCGGACTCATCCCATGCTCGGACCTGTACCCGGACGCGGGGCGGCCGCGTCCCCGCCATCTCACTCGGTCCGGCGGTACAGAGCCCGCCTGATAGCATATAGCAAGCATGATGTGTGCACCATGCGTTGCTAGGCACTACTTCCCCTCAGCTCGACATGCTGAAGCAAGCAGACAATGCACTGTAGCGTTAGGTATTGCCAATCAGCATACTGCCGCGCTGCTAGCAAATCTACTCCCGCGGGAAAAATTTGATCCGTTTGGCCGCGGCAGCCACCAGCGACCTCGGATAAGAATCACGTGTTATGAAATGGATCCGCGTCCGGGGATTCCAGCGGCCGCGTCCAGAGTTCTCCCGTCATGGACGCATCCTCGATCGCCCGCACGAGCAACCAGCTACCCTGCACCGCCAGAACTTTCACCTTGCGACCAGCATCGATCGCCGTCCCTTCGCTGAGCGCATCATAGGCGCGGCCGTCGATCTGAATCACCCCGGCCGGCAGCATGGGCACTTTGACCTCTCCTACCTTGCCAACCATGCCCCGCAAACGCTGAAGTTGAGGATTATCGGGCAACGTGTCCGCCGTCTTTGGTTCCTGAAGCATGATCTTTTTGCCCACGCCCATGCGAGGCCAAATCTTGATGAACAGAACCAAGAATACGGGAATGCCCACCACCGTCGTGAGCAACAGCCCCATCCCAAGTTCCTGCGAATAGGTGAACCCTAAGCTAATCGCCGCAACGGCTGACGCCACGGCCAAGAACGTCAAGACGCCGTACGAAACGAAGAAAAGCTCCAGGCAGGCGAAAAAGATTCCAGCCAGCAGTAGCAAGACAGGCCAGATCCAACTATCCATGAATACCCTCACTGGCAGGCGGTGGCGCCACCCACCTCGCACCGGAGCTACCAGCCCCTTTTCGAAGTGCAAAGCGCGCTAGCTCGACCTCGTCCCTCCACCCTTTGCGACATTCAATCTAACACCCGCCCATAACTCGCTCAAGCGTGCGACATCGTGCCCGCCCTGCCTTAGTTATGGGGAGGAGAAATGCGGCTCACCGGCCGCGCGCGGCTCGCTGCCAGGAGGGCAACTGTTCACGGCTCATCTATCACGGAAAGGGTTTGTAACCCGACGGGGGTTATTCCCAGGTTCCCAAGGGTTGTTCAGACGTTTCAGCGGTTCCTTGAGCGTGGAACGGCTCCAGAGGTTCCTTGAAAGTTGAACAGACCGTCATTTCGACGAGCGCCGCCAGTGTCATTTCGACGAGTGTCAGCGAGGAGAAATCCTACCCCTGCCGAGAAGCATCCTCGCTTCGCAAGATTTCTCGCTTCGCTCGAAGTGACAGGAGGCGAGCCGTTTTGCAGGAAGCAAAACCTCCGTGAATGACTACG
>DYLS01000004.1:0-8856 GCA_020721965.1 Blastopirellula marina
CGAAACCGATACCCTAAAGACGACCGAGAATGTCGCACAGCTTTTCATGGGCGTCCGCATCCAGTGTGCCCAGTGTCACAATCACCCCTTCGACCGCTGGACGATGGACGACTACTATGCCTTTGCTGCCTTCTTCGCCCAAATCGGCCGGAAGACGGGCGAGGATTACCGCGAAACAATCATTTTCAATCGGGGGGACGGGGAGGTCCGCCATCCCGTGGATAACCGTATCATGAAGCCCAAATTCCTGAGCGGCCCGGAACCCGAGTCTGCCGGCAAGGACCGCCGGGAGCTGTTGGCCGAGTGGCTCACGTCTCAAGATAACCCCTTCTTCGCCGTGAATGTGGCCAACCGCATCTGGGCGCATTTCTTCGGCATCGGCATCGTCGAGCCGGTGGACGACGTGCGGGTCAGCAACCCCCCGTCGAATCCCGAGCTGTACCAGACCTTGGGCCGCAAACTGGTGGAATACAATTTCGACTTCAAGCGATTGGTTCGCGATATCTGTAACTCCAATACGTATCAGCGCTCCTTGCAAACCAATCCTTCCAATGCCGAAGACACGCGAAACTTTGCCCGAGCCATGCCTCGGCGCATCCAAGCTGAGATGCTGCTGGACTGCATCAATCAGGTGACCGAGACGCAGGAGAAATTCCAAGGGCTGCCTCTCGGTGCCCGAGCCGTTCAAATCGCGGACGGAGCCAATACCAACTACTTCCTGACCACCTTCGGCCGCTCCCCGCGCGAATCGGTCTGCGTCTGCGACGTGAAGACCTCGCCGACATTGTCCCAGGCTTTGCATTTGATCAACGGCCAAACCGTGGAGACCAAGATCCGGCAAGGCGGCCTGATCGCGAGGCTATTGCAATCCGGAAAGACTCCCGAAGAGGTCGTAGCGATTCTGTACATCCGTGCCTTCTGCCGAGAGCCGACCCCCGAGGAAAAGACCCGGCTGGCCGAGATTATGGCCGCCGCGCCCAATCCACAACAAGGTTTGGAGGACATCTACTGGGCCGTCCTCAATTCGCGGGAATTCGTGTTCAACCACTGAAATCGGATGGGCCTCTGTTCACGCTCTCGCCGCTACCTGGAGTTTTCCCAATCAACCCACGTTGCTTACATCCACCCGTTTCGAGGATCGTTCCTATGTACAAGCTCGCCTGGCCTCGAGAATTCGGCGTCCGCTGCGCACTTCAGAATTGGGGCATGTTGCCGGGGATCGTGCTCGCCGTCGTAATCAGCCCCGCTCCCCTTTTGTTCGGGGCGGAGGGCGAGGCTGCGGCAGAGAAGATCACCTATGTGGACCACGTGCGGCCGATCCTGCGGGAGCACTGCTTTCTCTGCCACAATCAGAATCGGTCGCAAAACGACCTCAAACTGGATAGCTACGAGACGCTGATGGCGGGCGGGGCTTCGGGGCCCTCCATCGAGCCGGGCGATGCCGAAAACTCTTACCTCTACATGCTCGTCAGCCATAGCGAGCAGCCCTTCATGCCCCCCAACGCCGACCGGCTGCCGGACGAGAAGCTGGCTATCATCAAGCGCTGGATCGAAGGCGGGGCCTTGAAGGACTCAGGGTCCACTGCCGCCAAGCCCAAGAACCAAATCGACCTCTCTTTGACGGCGAGCAATCAACCGCAGGGCACCCCCATCCTGCCCGAGAATCTACCCAAGACCCCTGTGACCACGCCTGCCCGACCGGGGGCCGTGACTGCGGCGGCCTCGGCTCCCTGGGCTCCGCTCACCGTCGTGGCAGGTCAGCATCAGGTCGTTCTCTACAACAATCAAACCAACGAATTGCTGGGCATCTTGCCGTTTCCCGAGGGAACCCCCCACGTCATCAAGTTCAATCGGGCAGGATCCATTCTCTTGGTCGGTGGTGGCAAGGCGGCTCTCCGCGGCGTGGTCGTCCTCTTCGATGTCAAAACGGGTAATCGCTTGGCGGAATTGGGAGACGAGCTGGACGTCGTGCTGGCTGCCGACATCTCCTCCGACAATAAGCTGGTCGCCCTGGGGGGGCCGCAAAAGGCCGTCCGCGTTTACGATACTTCCGACGGAAGCGAGGTCTATAGCATCAAAAAGCACACCGACTGGGTGACGGCCATCGAGTTCAGTCCCGACGGCGTCCTGCTGGCGACCGCTGATCGCGGCGGCGGTGTTTTCATCTGGGAGGCGGATACCGGTCGCGAATACCAAACGCTGGCTGGTCATACCGCCCCCGTCACCGACCTGAGCTGGCGGTCCGATTCGAACCTGCTCGCCACGGCCAGCCAAGACGAGACCGTTCGGCTATGGGAAATGGAACGAGGCCAGCAGGTCCGCAGCATCAAAGCCCATGCCGGCGGCGTGACGACCGTCGAGTTCTTTCGCGATGGCAGATTAGCCACCTGCGGACGCGATGGCCTGTGCAAGACATGGGACGCATCCGGTCGCCAGATCCGTCAATTCGGCCCCCTGCCCGACCTTCCCCTCGTCGTCGCTGTTTCCCAGGACAACGCGCGGGTCGCGGTCGGCGATTTCGCCGGCGATTTCGTGCTGTGGAATGCGGAGGACGGTAAGGAATTGGCCAAACTGCCCACGAATCCGGCCGCCCCGCAATAGAATAGACGCCACCGGCTTGCCATTCCGCTCGCCGATTGCCGTGAGCCTAAGCCAACGGCAAAAGGAGGAGTTCTCAGCACTCCAGCGGAGGGTGGCTTGCTCGGCTCAACATTTCGTGGGTGACCGGACATACCGCCTCGCAAGATATGCTGGGCAGATCATGAAATTAGGCGGATTTTGGGCTGGAGGATTGGGCCGCGTGACTGGGGAGACTTGCGGCGTTAGGAATTCAGTTCCACGGCCTCTTCCCAGTGGGCATACAGCAAGTGCAGGCGTTCCCCCAGCTCTTCCAACTCCGATTTGAGTTCCCGCACGCGTTCGCCGCTGCGCTGCGTTTCCGGGAGTGCCAGCTCGGTGTGGACGGCCTCGATTCGGCTCTCGTGCTCCAGAATGTCGCGCTCGATATCCTCGACCTTACGATAAGGAAAGCGCCGTTTGCGCTTCGTGGGACTCTCTTTTTTGGGATGGGCACTCTCGGGCTGGGCATCGCTCTTAGTTCCAGTGTCATGACCATCTTTGCCGGACCTTCGCTGCTGGCGATCCGAAGATGGCAGCGGCGACCGCCCGCCGCCTGACGTCTTTTCCTGGGTTACCACGTGGTTTCCCTGGGTTGCCGCATACGACGAGTAATTGCCATACACCACCCGTACGCGACCTCCCTCAAAGACCAATAGATGGTCGGCAACCTGGTCGATAAAGTAGCGGTCGTGGCTGACGAACAGCACCGTCCCGTCGAATTGGGCAAGGGCTTTTTCGAGCGCGGCCCTGGCCCACAGGTCGAGATGGTTGGTCGGCTCGTCCAGCACCAGGAAATTTGCCTTTGCTGCCGTGAGGCGGGCTAGAGCCACACGGCAGCGTTCCCCGCCGCTCAGTTGCCGCAGCGGGCGCAGGGCACGGTCTTGCGTGATCCCGAACTTGGCTAGCAAATCGCGACGCCGCTGCTCCACCAAATCCGCTTTCACCGTCTCGGTTGTCAGCACGGCGTCCACGGCGGGCAGGTCCTCGTCCCAATCCTCCAAATGCTGATCGAAGTAGCCGATCTCCACATTGTGGCCGCGGACAATCCGGCCTTCGTCTGGCGGCAGCCGCCCCAGCAGGCACTTCAGCAGCGTGGTCTTCCCGCAACCGTTGGGCCCCAGAATGCCCCAATGTTCTCCGCGGGCAATTTCGAAGGTCAATTCCCGAAAGAGCGGCTTCTCGAATGATTTGCCTAAGTTTTCCACACGCAGAACGATGTCTCCGCTGCGGCCGGCGGAACAGAAGGCGATGGGGGGAACCTGAATCTCACGCGGCGGTGGCACCAGCTCGATCCGTTCCAGTTTTTTGCGACGGTCCTGGGCCTGAGCCGCCTTTTGCCCGTAATGATGGCGGCGAATGAAATCTTCCGCCTTGGCAATTTCCTCCTGCTGTTTGGCGTACGTCCGTTTGGCCACCAGCAGCCGTTCCTCTTTTTGACCAAGGTACGCCGAGAAGTTGCCCGTGTAGCATTCCACAGTCCCGCGGAACAGCTCGGCCGTGTAATTCGTGACGCGATCGAGCAAAAAGCGGTCATGGCTGACGATGATCATGGCCGCTCGATGCTCGGCCAGGAAGGTCTCCAGCCAGCGGGTGGCCTCGATATCCAGGTGATTGGACGGCTCGTCGAGCAGCATCAGGTCCGGTTCGGCGAGGAGGAACTGGGCCAGAACCAGGCGATTTTGCTCACCGCCGCTGAGCTGTGCCGCCTGCTGATCCAACATCGCCGGCGAAAACCCCAAGCCTTCCAGGACCCGCTCCACCCTGTGCTCCAAGTGGTAGGCGTCTAAGCGGTGGAGTTCCTGCTGAAGATGATCGAATCGGGCGGCCAGGCGACGGTGCTCGTCCTCGGGCAGGGGCTTTGCCAATCGGGCGGCTGTCTCTTCGGCCTCGTGCTGGAGTTGGTACAGCGGTTCCAGTGCGGCCGCCGCGGCCTGGCGGACGGTTACCCCCGGCTCGAAACGCGGGTGCTGCTCCAGGTAGCCGATCCGCGGCGAACCCGCAAACTCGCAGCCCCCATCGTCGGCGTCTTCTTTGCCAGCCAGAATTCGCAGGAGCGTGGTCTTGCCTGCCCCGTTCGGTCCCACAAGCCCGATCCGCCGTCCTGCGAAGACGTCCAGATTCACGCCGTCCAGAACCGGTTCGGGACCGTAACGCTTGCGAAGTCCTTCGATGTGAACAAGCAGCATGGCGGAAGGAGTCGGGCCAAATCCGACCGTCACAATCCCACGATGTTATAACCGCAATCGACGTGCACGATTTCGCCCGTGATCCCGGAGGAATCGGGCCCCAGCAGGAACAGCCCGGCGCCCGCCAACTCCTCGAATTCGACGTTCCTGCGAAGGGGACTTTTCTCCGCGGCGTGGCGCTGCATCTCATCGAAACCGGAGATTCCCGCCGAGCTGAGCGTGCGTACAGGACCGGCACTGATGGCATTGACACGGATTTTGCTTGGTCCCAAGTCCCAAGCGAGGTATCGCACGCTGTGCTCCAGAGCGGCCTTGCAGACGCCCATCAGGTTGTAACCCGGCATGACCTTCTCGCCACCGAAATAGCTGATGGTGACGATCGAGCCGCCAGCCTCCATGAGCGGCTTGGCGGCCCGGCTCACCGCCACCAAGCTGTAGGCCGAGATGTCCATGGCCAGGTGCCACCCTTCCCGCGTCGTTTCCAAATAAGGATTGCGCAGCTCGGACGGCGGCGCAAAGGCGATGGCGTGCAGCATGAAATCGAGGCGGCCATAGGCATCGTCGATGGCCGTGAAGACCTCGGCGAGATCCTCATCCGACTGTACGTCGCAGGGCATCACCAGCTTGGGTGCGTGCGACTCCACCAACCGTTTCACACGGCGTTCGCTGGAAGGCCCCGGCAAATGCGTGTAGATCAGTTCGGCGCCCTCGGCGTGCAGGCGTTCAGCAATGGCCCAAGCGATGCTGCGATCATTGGCCACGCCCATAATCAAGCCGACTTTGTCTCTCATGGTATCCATGGTGCAGTCAACCCTGGGCAGGATTCTAATACCGCGTGTCGATTTCCGAGTTGGGGAATTATACGCGACCGTTCGAAAGGCGGCGTTACGAATGACTTTCTCGCTGCCGGCGGACGAATCTCATGCGTGGAGGGGGTGGCATCGCCGGGAGGACGGGGAGAGCAGCCCTCGCGCGGCATGTCATGCCAAAGATGGCACGGGACCCGCCAGCACATCATATTCGTCCAAGGGCGAAGTATCGCCGCTCATGATCTGACGGCAATACATTTCCAGCATGGGCAGCCGGGCATCGATGAACCGCCGCGCCACCCGCTGCTTCCGACCGTTGACCGCCGCCTGCCCCAACAACAGATGCCCCACGATGACGATGATCGCCGAATCGACCAGACGGCGGCCGGCCAGGTCGAGGAAGGCGGTGGGTTGCGACTTGGCAAATTGGACGGACTCCTGAATCCGCTTGCGTCCTTCGATCAGCCTCTGCTTCAGCTCTTCCAGCCGCGCATCCTCGTAACGCTCGTTTTCGTGGTCGGCTACATAATTCTCGAACGAACCGGAGGCCACGCCGCGAACCGCGGCCACGATCTGCAACTGGCTGGTCCCTTCGTAAATGGTGGTAATACGGGCATCCCGGAGGTAGCGTTCCGCGGCATAATCCTTCATGTATCCCGACCCGCCCAATACCTGGATCGCGTCGTTGGTCACTTGCACGCACATCTCGGAGGCCAAGTACTTGCTCATCGGTGTGAGCATCCCATTGATCCGCTTGAGGGTGCGGCCAAGCTGCTTGCGCTGCCTCTGCTCGTCGGCAGGCAAATCCTTGACGGTTTCCAAGATCCGCAGATTGTTGTTCTCGATGTCGCAGATGCGGCTGGTCTCGTATGTCAATGCCCGGGCTGCCTCCACGGCGATCTTCATCTCCGTCACCAGCTCCGCCACGGCCGGAAGCCTCTCGATAGGCACGCCGAACTGCTGCCGGGTATGGGCATAGAGCCGGGCCAAGCGAAAGGCCGCTTCCCCAATCCCCAGCGACTGGGCCGCGATTCCCACCCTGGCGCCGTTCATCAAGGCCATCACGTAGGTGATCAACCCCCGTTGCCGCTCGCCGACCAGGCGCGCCGGCGTATCGTCGAACACCAGCTCACACGTCGGCGAACCATGAATCCCCAGCTTCTCCTCCAGGTGGCGGACTCGAACGCTCTCGCATCGTTCAGTGATGAACAGGCTCAATCCCCGGCCGTCATGGATATCCGGTTCGCTGCGGGCCAGGACCAGCAGGATTTCGCCACAACCGTTGGTGATGAACCGCTTGACGCCGTTCAAACGCCACACGCCCTGCTCGTCTTGATACGCGCGGAGGCGCACGGCCTGCAAGTCGCTGCCCGCGTCTGGCTCGGTCAACACCATCGCCCCGGTCACCTCGCTGCGAGCAAAGCGGGGCAGGACCTCGTCTTTGATGCCATCGTCGGCAAAGGCGTTGATGGTCTCGGCGATTCCCTGAAGCCCGAACAAGTTCATGAACGAGGCATCCGCGCGACTCACGATCTCGGTGGCCATGGTGTAAATGATGTTGGGGCAATTCAGTCCACCATATTTTCGCGGCAGCGTGAAACCCATCAAATCGGCCTGAGCCATGCGGCGCAGATTCTCGCGGACCAGGGGATGCAAGGTGACGGTGCCGTCCTCGTTCAGGGTATTCCCCTCGCGATCGACCTGCTCGGCATGGGGCGCGATGACTTCGGCGGCGACCTGCCCCACAATCTCCAGGACGCGGCGGTAATTGTCCACGGCGTCGTCCACGTCGGTGGGGACGTAATCCGCGTCGCCGTTTAGGGCATGCGTCTCTTGGAGGGAAGCCACCTCCCGCAAGTCGATATGATCAAACAAAAAACGGATATCTTCATTGTCCAGAAAAAAGTTACCCATGGTCGTTCTCCCTCCAGCGGACCTCTTTTGGATTGGGGGCTGAACTCCAAAGCTCGCTCGGCTGGCCGCCGCTCCACTTCGCTCAGCCGTAAAACCGCATGTTGCCGCCGATCGTCAATGATCGGCTCGCACTACAGCCCAGGGTTGTTTGCTAAGCTCCACATTTTCTGGTGATGGGTCATCGCGACTCACAAGATATGCTGGGTCTGTCCTTCCGTTAGGCGAACGTTGCGCTGTAATACGCTGCCATACCAGGCCGCGGCCCATCGCCTACCGTCGTCTTTCCCGCAACGCCTTGATCATCATGGGAATCACCTTCTTCAAATCCCCAACGATACCGTAGTGGGCGACAGAGAAGATGGGGGCGTTGGGATCGGTGTTGATGGCGATGATTTTGGCGGATTCCTCCATGCCAGCGCGGTGCTGCACGGCCCCGGAAATGCCTGCTGCGATGTACAGGGCGGGGCGCACCGTGGTGCCCGTCTGCCCGATCTGATGCTCCTTGCCGATATACCCGCCGTCCACGGCCGCCCGGCTGGCGCCGACCGCCCCGCCGATCGCGCCTGCCAACTCATGAATCAGCCGAAAGTTTTCCTTGCTGCCGACGCCTCCACCGCCCGCCACAATCACCCGCGCCCCCTTGAGATTCACCTTCCTGGGTTCCACGTGCCGTTCCAGAAGTCGCAAGGCCAAGAGCGACTCGTCCAGTTCCACGGACTCGTCCACGATCTCTCCGTTGCGATCGGGATTCGGGGGCAGCATGGGCATCACGCCTTCGCGAACGGTGGCCATTTGCGGCCAGCGATCGTAGTTGACGATCGTGGCGATGATGTTCCCTCCAAACGCCGGCCGGATTTGCAGGAGCAGATTGCGGTGCAACTCTTTGGACTTGGGATCGGTCACATCACCGATCTGGAGGTCCGTGCAGTCGGCCGTCATTCCCGCCCGCAAGGCCGACGCCACCCGCGGCGCCAAATCCCGCC
This sequence comes from Blastopirellula marina, assembly GCA_020721965.1. Classification (GTDB taxonomy): domain Bacteria; phylum Planctomycetota; class Planctomycetia; order Pirellulales; family Thermoguttaceae; genus Thermogutta. Next base: position 8,512 of record DYLS01000004.1, read on the forward strand.
CCAGCGGCGTCGCTCCATAAAGCACGATCTGCGGCCGATGGCGTTCGACCAGCGTCGTCACCGCCCGGGCGTAGGGCAGCGTTTGAAAGTGCGCTAGTTTCACGTCATCCACCACGTACACTCGATCAGCGCCGTGGGCGATCAATTTTTTCGCCAGCTCTCGCACCTGATACCCGGGCAAAACAGCTCCCACCGGTACCTGGAGCCCGTCGGCCAGTTGCCGTGCCTTGCCGCAAAGCTCCAGGACCACGTCGTGTAGCGAGCCGTCTTCCTGTTCCGCGAAAACCCAAACTTCGCCTTGTCGATTGACATCAATCATGGCGCTTGCCGTATTCGTCCAGAGGT
>DYLS01000004.1:8956-73281 GCA_020721965.1 Blastopirellula marina
TCGTCCAGAGGTATAACTGCTTGAAACGCTGTCCTCAACGTATTCGACGCGATCTACGGGAGAGGTGCTTTCCGCTGTGTCGCGGCCCCCATTCCTGCTCCCCCGCCAAGCCATCAACCCAGCGTGCGATCCATGACCAATTCGTCGATCAAACGCCGCACGCCGTCCTCGGTCCCGGGGATTTCCGAAAAGCCCTTCTTGGACAAGACGATGGCCTGCACGCGGAAGACCTTGGTCGGCGAACCGGCCAAGCCGCAGCGGTCCAGCTCGGCATGAATGTCGTCCAGATTCCATTGCTCGATGAGTAGCCCTTGACGGCGGAATTCCTCCATCCGCCCCGAGATCGCGTCTCGCGTCTCCTTCTCCGAGGCGTTGTCCAAGGACTTCTTGACTTCGGCTTCGATCTCCATTGGCACACGAGCGCGTTTGTAGCGCATCACCCGGCGAGCGGCCGGCGGACGTGGCTGATTCGCGGTGGCAATCACGGTGATCAAGGCAGGCAAGCGAACTTCAACCAACTCCCAGCCGTTCCCCACGTTGCGACGAACGCGAGCCAGCTTCCCGTCCAAGCTGACCAATTCTTCCAAGTAAGTCACTTGTGGGATGCCCAACTTCTCGGCGATTTGCGGCCCGACTTGGGCTGTATCCCCGTCGATCGCCTGCCTGCCACACATGACGATGTCGTATCGGCCGATGGTCTCGATCGCCCGAGCCAGAATATAGCTGGTAGCCAAGGTATCGCTTGCCGCGGCACGCCGGTCCGTGAGCAAGATCGCCCGATCCGCACCCCGAAACAGGCAATCCCGCAGTACGTCGGCGGCCTTGGGCGGCCCCATGCTGATCACTGTCACGGTCCCGCCGAAACGATCCCGAGCATCCAAGGCCGCTTCCAGGGCATTCAGGTCCTCGGGATTGAAGATCGTCGGCAACGCAGCACGGTTTACCGTGCCGTCCTCTTTCATGGCCTCCGCCGTCACGTTGGCCGTGTCTGGAACCTGCTTCACACAAACAACAATGTCGTAAGGCACCTTCCGCTCTCCACGATTCAAGGGAGCTTGCCAGATTGGAAACGTGGGTAAACGCCATCCGCCGCCGCAGATGGGAGCGCTCTCGCGCAACCGATCCCTTCCTCCTTGATCGCAACGCGTGCTATCACCCGGGCGGCCACGTGTTGGAATCGCTGGCGATTCAACCCTGGCCTGGCCCGTGGCTCACCCTCCGTGGCATCTTTCGGAATGGCAAGATGGATATTGTAGCGTAAACACGCAGGGCTTAGAACACCAGCTCCCCCCCAGCGTTTACGAAAGAGCGGGTGATTCTCTTGAAACCACCCGCCGCAGAGGATTCTTCTCGCCCAGACGATGCGGATGTCCGGCACCCCTGGCTGTAGCGACGCCCTCTGGACCAATAGGGACCGTCGCGGCTTCGCTCGCGTGCAGGGCCTCGCCCCCCGCGAGGACCGATCCTGCGATCACGATAGGAACACGAATGTTGTCAGGATGAACAGCGGGATCAGAATGCCAACGCTGTACACCATGTAGCCGAAAAAGCTGGGCATTTTGATGCCGCGCTTTTCGGCAATCGCCCGAACCATAAAATTCGGGCCGTTTCCGATGTACGTGTTCGCGCCCATAAAGACGGCCCCAATGCTGACGGCCACCAACAGGACGTGATCCACGCCGTTGCCGGGCGGAACCAGTTCCGTCCCACCCAACGTCCTGGCGGTTTCAAAAAACACGACGTATGTCGGCGCATTGTCGAGAAACGACGATAGGGCACCGGTGGCCCAGAAGAACTGGGCAGGTGAATGCAACCCCAACTGCGGCCCCACCACGTGCAGGATCTGCAAGGGGGGCTGCATCGTGATGAAAATGCCGAAGAACAGCGCCGCTACCTCGATGATCGCCCCGTAATTGAATTGATTGCTACGCCGCGAGGCCTCGTCCCCCAAAATCAAGGACAGCGTCACCAACCCCAATTGCACGATCTCGCGGAGATAAAGAGGTGGATGGAAGCCCGTGCCCGGGATGGCCTTCGTGGGGTCCAACAAAGCGACGGCCAGCACCACGCCCACCAATAGAGGCAAATTCGGCCACATGCCTCTGATGTTCATCCGGCGGACACGCTGGATGTCGGCCACCACATCCGGCTTCGCCTCGTGCGGATAAAAGTAGAACGTATCCCACAGGAAATAGATCGCCAGCAGGCAACCGTTTACAAACAGCCATTCCTTCCACATTTGCAGGGTCCATAGGAACGGGACGCCTCGCAAATAGCCCAAGAACAGCGGCGGATCCCCGATCGGTAACAAACAACCGCCGCAATTACAGACGACGAAAATGAAGAATATGACCGTGTGCACGACATGCTTACGTTCGGAGTTCGTATCGAGAAGGAGCCGAACCAAAAGCATGGCCGCGCCGGTTGTCCCGATCAAACTCGCCAAAACGGCGCCGATGGCGATGATCGCGGTGTTGACGATGGGTTTGGCGCGGAGGTCACCCTCGATCCGGATACCGCCGCTGATGGTGTACAGGCTGAACAGCAAGACGATAAATGGAATGTACTCGCCGAGGATGGCGTTGGCGAAGACGGCCCAGGAGCTGCCCCAATGCAGGCCCGACGCGGAGGGCTGGCTCACGTAATGCGCAGGCCAATGCCCTTCCACAGGATGCGGATAGAGGAGCAAGTAATAAGCCAACGTCAGGACGGCTAGCGCCGCGGCCACATAAAAGCGGTGAAGGTTGCTTTCCCACCAGTGCTCGGTGGCGGGAATAAGCGGCAAAACCGCGATGGCCAAGAGTAAGGCCACAAAAGGCGCCACCGTCCAATACGGCGGATGATCTTGGACCGCCCCATGTTCGGACGGGGAAGCGGTCTCTTCGCTTTCGTCGGCCGCGTTGGCGTGCGTTGCCGACGCTGGATCAGCCAGATCGGCGTTCTCCCCCTGATCCCGTTTTTCGCCTGCGGGAGCTAGCGCCGCGTCAGACCCTCGGCCAGATTCCCCCTGCTTCGCCGCATCTTGGGATACAGCCGCGGAATCCCCTTGGTGCCCCCCGGCAGTTCTCTCGTGCTCGCCACTAATCCCCTCGTGCTCGACGGCAGTTCCCTGCTCCGCGTGGCTTTCGGCCTCCACGATCCGTCGAGTCGCCTCTTGCGGCCAACCCAGCAGCAAAGTTGCGGCGTAGATCATAAACAGCACGCCCAAGGCGTACACCAATCGCCGTTGGGCCTCGGGCGAAGTGACATGCTCGTGCGACATATCGGGTCCCTTTTGGCTACCGGAGCTTGCTACGGCAATCCTCGCCGTGGCATTCATCTTATTTCCAGCCAGACCGGGCCGATTCGGCGTTTGCCGTCAGCCCGTTTCGCTTCGACGCTAGCACTACAGCACGAAGTCCCCCTGAATGCATGAGGTGCGCGGCATTTGTTGCGAAACGCGACACCCCATCACAAGAGGTTGAGCCAAGCAAACAACGCTGCACTGTAGTACTAGAAGGCGGCATCGCCCTCGCCGTTCAGGAAGCCTCACCGTTCGGGAATCCACGAGTGCCAGCGTGCCGCCAAGCCAAAGAAACATAGCTCGTAATTTTCGATCATTTATCCACAATTCGCCAGCAGGGGCGCAGCTTGCAAGCGAGGAGCGTTTGCGGAAACGACGGCCCACATGACAACCCCTCAAGTGGGAACGCATTTCCACTCGCGAAATCGCTCGAAGAATCGGCATGATTCGCATAAGCGTTACGAGGCGTATCAGCCGGCACGGGGACCGTGGCCCAACCGTTCACGGAGCATTGGAGGCCTCACGCCGCGTTGCCCACAATATCTGGTAGTGCCACATCGGGCAGTGCCTTGAGCAATCGGCTATTACGAACGAAGCGTTTTTGCCGAACAGCTCGGGAAAACGTCGCGTTTCCCCCCTGTTCCAGCCGTGAACGGTTCACCGTCGCAAAGGAAAGATCCACGGTCGAGATCACGGCGGAAGGGCGTCCCCGGCTCCCCAGATTCCGCGCCGAGCCTTTCGTGCCCGATCTTCCGCCGCAAGAAGACGCGCCTTAAGCTCCCGTGGACACGCGTATTCCCTTGCCACTCGGGCAAGACCTCGCTCCACCAGGGCTTCGTTGATGCAGATGTCGGCGGCCCAGACCACCCCCAGCAATCGCCCGTACTTGTCGCGTTGGTTCTCCGTCTCCAGGCGAATCCGGCCAGCCACCGACTGGATGTAGTCCCGCACCGCCTGCGAGGCCTCCGGACCAAACGGTTCCACGGGACTGTTGGGTTTCACAGATTCGGGGGCATCGATACCCCAAAGACGAACGCGATCGCCACCCATCAACACCAGGGTATCCCCATCCACCACCCGCTCGACGCTGTACTCGCCGCTTTGAGCTGGCCCGCTAGGCGGCATCGAGGACGGAGCGGCCGACCATTCGCCACCACGGTTCAAAAAGCGGAGCAGCAGCAATAGCAACAATACGAGGATCGCTGTCGCCGGGGTCCAGCGACGCATCGACCGGGGAGACAGCGTCGGGACCGGAAGTCGGCGAGTGCATCGGCGGGCAGTCATCAACACCCGTTCCCCGCAGGACGTTAAAGCCACATACACCTCCGTGCTACGTCCGCGAACCGACCACGGCGGCTTCCGAATGGGGAAAGAGGCTGCGAATGTCGCTTCAATTGTCGCTCATTCCAAGAACGCGGACGGTCCCTCTTCCCAAGGGGTTGCGCAAAAAGGACCTGCGGCACTTGGAGCACAGGTCGAACGTCAGGACCACATGCGCCGGCTCGAAGGCCTCTTCGTTCTGAACATCAAATCGTTCGAGGAGATCATGAATCTCTTCCAGGTGGTCGCGGTCATCCGGCTCGCCCTCTTCGACCGGATCGAAGGCTGCTGCAATCTCGATTTTCACCTGGTAGTGTGTCTCACGGATGGGATCGATTTCCCGCTTGCACATGTCGCAGACATAGCGAATCATCGGCCGCTCTCCCTGATTGCTGGGCTGATCCGGTTTTGGTAGAAGCCCTAACCCCAACACGTTCATGGTAATAGCCGCAACAACACCGGGGCAATAGCGGAATGAAGAGTTTTTTCACGGGCCGGGAGAGGCTGGTTCCCGCCCCATTCCTCGCTTGACAAAGGCCCTCGCGTTTGTTCCGCGCGCAGGCGCGGGGATCGACGGAGATCGCATGGCGAGGCCGCCTCACGCCACTGTGTTGGGGAACGTTGGCTAAGCGTTGGGAGCGGAACCGCTGGCGTGGCGATGGGCCAATTCCACGACCGTGCGCCCCATGACTTTGCCGGCCAAGATGTCGCCCAAGAGCGGCTCCAGCGATTCCAAGGGAACGATCCGCCGCAGGTCCGGCAGGCGTTCCACGCGCCAGGCGTCGGCCAGCAGGGACCAGATTTCGGCCTTCCGCTTAATGCGTGCGTAGGCGGCATCGATCCCCACCAAGGTGATGCCGCGCAGGATGAACGGATAGACCGTCATATCCAGGCGATTGCTCGCGGCCAGCCCGCACGCCGCCACGCATCCACCGTGCTTTACCGATCGCAGGAGGGTGGTCAAAATCCGGCCGCCAACGGTGTCCACGGCCCCCGCCCAACGTCCGGAGAGGAGAGGCTTGTCCGTTTTGTCTTCCGCCTGATCGCGTGAGAGAAAGTCGCTGGCCCCCAGGCTTCGCAAGAGCGAGATGGCGTGGGGTTTTCCCGTCACGGCCGTGACATGAAATCCGAGCTTCGCAAGGATGGCCACCGCGAGGGAACCGACGCCACCCGACGCCCCGGTCACCACCACGTCGCCCCTCTCCGGGATAGCGCCGTGTTGCAGCAAGGCCTGCACGCACATCGCGGCGGTCAATCCGGCCGTGCCGTAGGTCATGGCGTCCAGGGAATTGAGGTTGGGCGGTAAAAGCAACACCCATTCGCGCGGCACGCGGACCCATTCGGCCCAGCCTCCCCAGCGTCCGGAACCCATCTCCCAGCCGGTGACCACCACGGCATCGCCTGGTGAGAAATCGGCCGTTTGCGATTGGGCGACCCTCCCAGCCGCATCGATGCCGGGAACGTGCGGAAAGCTCGTCACCACGCCGGGATGCCCTGCCGCGGCCAAGGCGTCCTTGTAATTGAGCGAGGAGTGTTCGGTCCGAATCAAGACCTCTCCCGGCGGAAGCTCCAATAATGGCCGATATGCCAGGCCACGCCGGATCGTGCCGTCCTCCAACCGCTCGACCCAGAGGCAGCAAAACGAGTCCGGCAATTTGAAGGCTTGCGATCTCGGTTCCATGACGACCACACTCCTTTTGCCCATGCCGTTCCCCGCGGTCGGCGATGCAACCTGATGCTACAGCGGAGGGTTCTTCGATTGGCTCAGCATCTTGTGGTGAGGGATTGCATCGCCTCCCAACTTATGCCCGGCACATCATCGAATTAGGCGGACTTTGCGATCTAGTGCGAAAGGCGAAGCTGGCACCGCTTTTGCAGGCGAGGCCCACCTTCAGACCGCCCTCCGGCAGGTATCCCGCCGCGACTTCACAGGCCGGCCGTACTCGGACGCGCGATGAGCTTGACCTTGACTGTAAACACCTGGCCGGCGCGAAACACTTGGAGTTCCACCTCTTTGCCGATTTCCGAGGTGTTGACCATATACACGAGATGGGCATCGTCTTCCACAACGTGCTGTTCGAACCGCAAGATGATGTCCCCCGGCTGGAGTCCCGCCGCCAAAGCCGGTGAATCGGGGGTCACGGTAACAATGCGTGCTCCCAGCCGGGCATCCAATCCCGCCGCCTGAGCCGCCGCCGCATCGAACCGTGCGTCCAGCGATACTCCCAAGAAGGCTCGCCGCACCGTGCCAGACTCCACCAGCTGCCGAGCGACCCAAAGAAACGTATTGATGGGAATGGCAAAACCGATCCCCTCATTGCCGCCGGAATTGCTAGCGATGGCGGTATTGATGGCAATCACACGACCCCGCAAATCGACCAGTGGACCGCCACTATTGCCGGGGTTGATGGCGGCGTCCGTCTGGATGAAGTCTTGCAAGCGGACATTGGAATCGCCCAGATCCAAGTCGCGCCGCCCCTTGGCGCTGATAATACCAAACGTCACGGAATGGCTGAGTCCGAACGGACTGCCAAACGCCAATACGAAGTCCCCGATGTCCGTCTCATCGCTGTTGCCGATTTCGGCCGTGAACAAGTTCGATGCGGACACCAAAAGCACGGCGATGTCGGTCTCAGGATCGCTGCGGACCTCTGTCGGTTGAATCAAGCGCCCGTCGGCCAAGTGAACCCTGACCTTGTCGGGTTCGGCATCGCGCACCACGTGGCGATTGGTGAAGATGCACGTCCGGCCGTTGAGATTCACCAGGATACCGGAGCCTGCCTCTTCGACAGGCCTGGACGAGCCGGACTGCAAGGCCCGACGCCCCGGAACCTGCGCTTCGATGTGCACCACGACTGGCCCCACAATCTTCGCCACCAATCGTACTACGGAAGCCTGGGCCTCCAAGAGCGCCGCCTTCTCCGAAAGCTCGCGCATCAGCGCGGACCGCGTCTCCTCGTTCAGCGGCCCGAACTTCTCCAAGGCCGTTGGGATCGCCGACCGACCGGTCCTCGACTGCCCCATCGCAACGGAGAAATTGAGGGCTGGTATCAACAGCAAAAGCCAAATGGCAGCCGCCGGCCTCGTTAAGAACGGGATACGAATTCTCGAAAGATTTGCCATGACCTGATCTCGAATGCCGATCTAACCACGCACCAAGCCGCTACCCCCTTCGCGAGAACACTCTCACCCTCCGCCCACCGCATAGACCGGGTTCCCCGGAATACGGCGTACCCTCGCTAGCCAGTGCGAGGAACCAAAACGCGTCCCTGTATTTTAACCTACACAGCAAGGCTGGACGAACAACCAACGGGGACAAAGCTTGGCCCGTCGCAGGAGTGAATGCCTCGTTTCCCCGCGGCCCACAGGACGACCCGGCCGGCCGATCCCCGAACAAGCCGTGGCGGCTGTCACGAATATACCGGCTACACCGGCTGGCATGGCCTGAGCACGTGGGTCGTGAAAGCTAATCTCGAATTGTGCGGAAAAAGCATAACGCACAATTAAGAAGACGTTCCAGTTGAGGCGGCATGACGCAAGGATTTTCAGGATCGCTTGCCCGCTGCCAAAACTTCCACCAAGACATTCCAGGGATTTCTGCATGAGCACGATGACTTTGCCCGATTCGCTCGCCTCGCTCCCCGTCGATCCCGCCCTGGCGCGTGCCATTGTTGAAGCCGTTGGGGAGTCGCTCACGATGTGCCATGCCAAGACGCGGATGGTAGGTCTTAGCGCCGTACCGATATACGAGCCAGGCAGCGTCACCGCGGTCATCGGCGTCCACGGGAGGGTATCGGGTTTCATCACCTTCAACACCTGCGAACAGGTGGCCTTGAGCCTGGCAGGCGGATTCCTTCAGGAGCCGATGGACAAGCTGAATGGGCAAGTCATCGATTGTATGGGCGAAATAGCGAATCTGATCTCCGGTGGAGTCAAGAAACGGCTAAGCTCCACCGACTGGGCCTTCAACTCTGTCACCGTCCCGTCGGTAATTGTGGGCCACAACTACCAAATCGCCTACGCGAAAGGCATCCAGTACCTGGCCGTGACGTTTGAACACCAGAATGCCGACGCCTTCCTCTTGGAGCATCGGCTGCTCCAAGTGGCAGTATCTTTCGTTCGCCTGTAGATCTAGCCGAAGAAGACTCGTCGCGTCCGGCTCACTCGATTGGATTCTGGGTCAAGGAGTCACCCGGATCGCCCCGCATCGGAACTCACGTCCTTCGCTATGCCGGAATTGCCGGCCGGTCGTAGCCCCTCGCTGAGGAACCGGAGAAGTCTTTCCGGTGTTTGAAAGCCGATTGCCCGACTCGGCTTGGCCCTGAAACCCTTGGGGTGGAAGATCACGACTTGAGGCAACGGCCCGCCGCCTGTGATCGCAGCGGCCAATTCTTTGTCTTGATCGTAGTCGACCCTGGCAAAGGCGGCGTCCTTCAAAATGCCGGTTTTGGGGAGATTGGGAAGGACAGTCGCCTCCATTTTCCGGCAGGCCGGGCACCACTTCGCGCCGACAAACACGACCAGCGGCAAATGCTCCTTCTGAGCAAGTTGATACGCCTCTTTGTAAGTCGTGAAAGACACGGCCGACTTCGTCGGTTCGTCGGTCCAGGCCGTCTCGAAGTTAGACACCAGAGCCAGCAACACCAGCACACCCGGGACCATGCGTGATAACATCGCTACCCTCCGCGAAGCGCAAAAGATGGTTTCGTCGTCTCGCGGATTCCGTTCCGTAAACCAAAACGACCCTGACCGGTGGGTTGCCCGTCAAAGGCACCCAAAACAGAAAATCCATCTGAATCGATAAACTCTAATCAGAGCAACTCTCTTTGCAAGCTGAACAGATGCGCGCCCCGCCAATGGCGTTGGTCTTCCCGCCCGATTTTGCTAGATACAAATCGAGAGAGTAAAAGCAGCAAAAATGCGAAATATAGATAATATTTATAAAATGCAGAAGATGCTGTATAGCGGTTATGAGACTGCTTGTCCCGGGCGAGGGAACTTTCGCCGCGTCCAACGCGACCATAACCGCAGAGGGAACTTCGTCTTTTGGGGAGCGGAGGGTTTTCTTGGTTGCAAATAGGCAGCGCGGCAATTAGGTTAGATAATTGACGCGAGATTGGATGTTTGGCTAGAGTGCACAAGACTTCGATGCAGTCTCATCCCGCATCCTGATCGCAACCTGGTGCGCTCGAGGGCTGGCACTTATCCGTTTGATGTAATGTGCAGTCTCGATCGTTTTGCCACCGGTTCACAAGGCAAGCTTAAGGATCGCGATTTTATCCTGCGAGGAGAAAATCCATGTGGCGAGCGGAACGTATTGCCTGGTGTTGGGTAGCCGTGGTCGCTGGATCGGTGGTATCTCTAGCCACCAACTGGTCGCAACCCGCTCTGGCTCAGGTCACCCTGGACACTAACAACAGGGCGGTGGGCGGCGTGATGATCGACGCCAGCGGAATGGTTCAAAGCGCGTCGCCCGACGTGTTACGCGAGGCCCGCAAGGTCTGGGAGGAAAACCTCACGCGTCCCTCTGAGGGCCTGGCCCAGGCGACGGCCCGGCGGAGCATCTCGCTGCGGAAGCTCGAATCGGAACTTGCCACGTGCCTCAAGGCCGGACAACCGATTCCAGCCGAGATCGCGCTGTTGGGTGGTCTGACGCGAATCGAGTATGTGCTGGTCTATCCGGACCGGAAAGATATCGTGCTGGTCGGACCCGCCGAAGGCTGGCGGTATAACGAGCGAGGGGCGGTGGTGGGGAGCGAAACTGGAAGACCGATCCTCCTTCTGGATGACCTGATCACGGCCCTCCGCGCCGCTCTTGCCCCGCAACCATCGGTAATCAGTTGCTCGATCGACCCGACTCCGGAAGGGGTTCGGGCCGTGAATGCGGTGACGCGTGGCTTTCGAGGGCCTGTCGATCCTACGAGCATCGCCCGACGCAGCGCCGAGGCAGCCGGACCGCAGCGCGTATCTTTGACGGGGATTCCCGCGGATAGCCATTTCGCCCGCGTCCTCGTCGCCGCCGACTACCGCATGAAACGAATCTCAATGGGCGTGGATCCGTCGCCGATCCAGGGTCTGACCAGTTTCGTATCGCTGGTTCAGGGCATGTCGCGGGTTCCCGGCGGCGAGCCCCGCTGGTGGCTCGCTCCCGACTACGAGCCTCTCCTCAAGGACGAGGCGGGTCTGGCCTGGAAATTGCAAAAGGCCGCCGTCAAGACCATGGTGGAAGCCGATGTCTATTCCGCGGAAGGGAATCGAGAGAAGACCGTCGAGGCCGCCCCGGTGCACCGCCGCTGGGCCGAAATGATGACAGCCCATTATGACGATCTGGCCTTAGCGGAACCGGTCTTCGGGCAGGTCCGAAATTGCATGGACCTGGCGGTAGCGGCCGCCCTGATCCGCAATGAAAACCTTTTGGCCAAGGCGGGGCTCGAATTGCCTACGTTGGTGGGCCATGAGACCCCCACCATGCAGCTTTCTGCCCCCAAGACCGTCCCTCCCGAGGCCGTCTTCGCCCGCGTCGGCCGAAACTGGATGTTCGTGACCGGCGGGGTGATGATCAATCCGTGGGAGATCGTCGCCCGTTCTCAAACGGAAGCCTCGCTCTCCACAGCCCGATCCGAAATCCCATATCCGGATGGCGATAGTTGGTGGACCAATTGAGGTCTCCGCAAGCCTCACCCGACATGAGGTCAGGGTGCAAAAGAAACCATCGGACTCCACACAGCATGCCAAGCGTGCCGCCGCCTTTGAGCGGCGGTTTATTTTTGCCGTCGCAGGACCACTCGCCCGGGAAAAGCCAGGCCCCCTAATCGGCTTATACGGCAACTCCCCAGAAAATCTATTGGGCCAGTCCCCATCGGAGTTATGGAAAGGCCCCTCTCGATGCTGCCGCCGATGGGCTTAGGTCCCGGACAAGACCGGGCAAACACCGCGGGAAGACGGCCGATGAGGCGTGCGACCACGCCCCTTTCCGCGAGTACGAGTCAGTACTGGACTTTTGCAAAGTGCTCAATCCCCCTCCGAGAGAGGGCTACAAACTAGGGTGCTAGGAAATCCAGGAAAACACGGAAAGCCGTTTTCGTGGGAAACTGTCTTCGCCCCACCATCTCCCCAGGGAAGGTGGGAGCTTGTGACTTCAAGTTGCAAAAGTCCAGTGCAAAAGTCCAGTCAGTAGATGCCCAGTGCGTCCCGGGCATCGTCGGACATGCGGTCGGGCGTCCAGGGCGGTGAAAGCACGACTTCCACGGTCACGTCACCGACTTCCTCGCCCAAGTGACGGAGCACGTCCTTGACGTCGGCCACCATTTGAGGACCAGAGGGGCAGGCTGGGCTGGTCATCGTCACCTTCACGTGAATGTCGGTCTTCTCATCTCGCGGCGTGACCTGGACCTCGTAGATCAAGCCCAAGTCCACCACGTTGATGAAAAGCTCGGGATCGGTGACTTGCTTCAGGGCTTCCAAGACCGTCTGCTCACAAATCGCCACAATCGCTCCTCCTATGATTGTCTCCTGTGATTGTCTGCTCCTACCTGCTCCTCCCCCTATGATAGTCTGCTCCAGCGGTCGGCCGATTAGAGACCAATCCCCGATTCGCTACGCATCCTCGTTGAGTCGGATGAACACATCGTCGCCGCGGACGAGGACCTCGTGAGCCGGGGTTCCCTTGACGGCGGGCATGGTCTTCGCGTGGCCCGTGCGAATGTCGAACTGTGCCCCGTGGCGAGGGCAAACGATGGTGTAACCCCGCAGATCCCCTTCCGCCAGGGGACCACCGTCGTGCGTGCAGATATCGTCGATCGCCCAAAATGTTCCCGACACATGAAACAGGGCGATCGATCGCCCGTCGACTTCATATACGGCCTTGCCGGGGTCCGGGAGATCGGACACCTTGCAAACGAAAACCGGTTCCGCCATGAATTCAGTCCCTCAAATGTTCGTCACTGTGCCAACATCTCACCATCGCTATCACCGCAGACTTCTACGTCGGAAAAGAATGCAATGCCCAGACGCCCTCGCAGCTCGCAGTAACTCCAACCAGCGTGGCAGCCTCAGCGGTACTCGCGGACCTTGCGGCCGATCACCTCCGCCAGGGCCTCGCGGGCACTGTCGATCGTAATCCGGTCGAAGACCTGTTGGAAGAAACCGGTGACGATCATGCGAGCGGCCTCCCGCTTCGTTAAACCTCGAGTTTGCGCGTAGAAGATTTCCTCGTCGTCCACCCTACCCGCCGTCGCCCCGTGCGTGCAACGGACGTCATCGGCCAAGATCTCCAGACCGGGAATGCAATCGGTGCGGGCACGGTCGCTGAGGATCAAGTTGTCGTTCCGCTGATAGCCGTCGGTCTTGATGGCACCCTCATCGACGCGAATCATGCCCCGCCAAACCAGGTGAGACCGATCCTGCAAGGCACCCTTGTACAGCAGATCGCTGCGGGTGAACGGCTTTTTGTGATGCTGCAAGGTATGATAGGCGAGGTGCCGGCGGTTTTCTGTGAACATCACCCCGTTGACGACCGCTTCGGCCTGTTCACCATCCAGGATCAGATGCTGGTTGACCTTGGCCAACATGCCGCCTAACGCCCCTAACGTCCACTCCAGGTAGGCGCCCTGTTGCAGCACGGCCTTTTGATGGGCGAAATGCCACACGGCGTCGTTCCAGTTTTGCAAATTGACAAAACGGAGCCGCGCGCCGGGTTTAAGGATCAGTTCGATCCCCCCGCAGTAAAGGCCCGTCCCCCCCGATTCGACACTCGCCGTCTCCGATACCAACGTGGCCTCCGCCCCCTCGTCGAGCACGACCAGCAAATGGCCCAAATCGGCTTGCCCTGAACCCAACGCGGACAGGAGGAACAACGGCTCATCGACCCTGACGCCGCGGGGGATGTAACAGAAGGCGCCGCCCGTCCAAAAGGCCGTATGGAGCGCCGCAAAGCGATCGTAATTCCAGTCCAAAATGGAAAATAACGAATCGCGAACCAAGTCCGCCTGCGGGCCGAGGGCGGAATCCTCCAGGCAATCGAAGACCACGCCGCGATCCACCCATTTTTCGGACAGCGACCCGGCCACCTTGCGGCCGTCAAGCGTCAACAGCCTCCCCCCCGGGGACAGAAGCGGTTCCAGAACGGATGGCACCTGGGGCACAGTCTCGGGCCGGGGGGCCAGCGGCGCAAAGCCTTGCAGACGGAGCATTCGCAGGGGTGTCCGCCGCCACTCCTCCATCTGCGAGTTCGGCAGTGGCAGGCTTTCGCAGGCATCCATGGCCCGGCGCCGCAGTGCCAGCAACCACGATGGCTGCTTTCGCGACGCGATGTGCTCCTCGAACTGCTCGCGAGTAAACCCTTGGTCGGAAACCGCGGAAGTAGCGGAACTAGTCGAATTCATGGTTTGGATTTCTCAGAATGCCACTCGCAACATCGATCGCCACCAAGGCTGATTTGCATCCCGACTCGGTTGGGATTCGGCTATACCGGCCCCCGCCAATCCGCGCCAACCGGAGGGGCACTGTGAGGGAAGCACCCGCCGCGGCTCGTTCAGCCGACACTCCCCTCCATTTGCAACGAAATCAGCCGGTTCATCTCGACGGCGTACTCCATGGGCAACTCCTTGACCAGCGGCTCGATGAAGCCGGCCACAATCATCGTGCTCGCCTCGGCCTCGGTCAACCCTCGGCTACACAGATAGAAGAGCTGCTCCTCTCCAATCTTGGAGACGCTGGCCTCGTGACCGATCATCACGTCCTGCTCTTCTAGTTCAATGTAGGGGTAGGTGTCGCTGCGGCTCTGCGGGTCGAGGATCAAGGCGTCGCACACGACGTTGGCCTTGGACTTTCTGGCACCTCGCTCCATTTTGACCAGGCCGCGGTAACTGGAGCGTCCGCCGCCCTTGGAGATCGACTTGGAAACGACGCGGCTGGAGGTGTGGGGTGCGCAATGCACCACCTTGGACCCTGCGTCCTGGTGCTGACCGTGATTGGCGAAGGCCACCGACAGGATTTCGGCCCTGGCCCCCGGCTCCAGCAGATACACGGCGGGATACTTCATCGTGAGGCGGCTGCCGAGGTTGCCGTCCACCCATTCCACTAGGGCGTCGCGGTAGGCCGTCGCCCGTTTGGTCACCAGATTGTAGATGTTGTTCGCCCAGTTCTGGATCGTGCTGTAGCGCACCCTGGCACCCCCTTTGGCGATCACCTCTACCACCGCCGCGTGAAGGCTCTCGCTGCTGTAGGTGGGAGCCGTGCAACCCTCCACATAATGGCACGAGGCCCCCTCATCCACGATGATCAGCGTCCGTTCAAACTGGCCCATCTGGGCAGCGTTGATACGGAAATAGGCCTGAAGCGGGAATTCGATATGCACCCCCGGCGGTACATAGATGAACGACCCTCCGGACCAGACCGCTGAATTCAGGGCCGCAAACTTGTTGTCCGTAGGAAGAATCACTGTGGCGAAATACTCGCGGACCAGGTCCGGATAATCGCGTACCGCCGAATCCATGTCCGTAAAAATCACGCCCAGCTTGGCAAGGTCCTCACGCAGGGAGCCGTACACCACTTCGCTTTCGTACTGGGCCTTGACCCCGGCCAGGAATTTGCGTTCCGCCTCGGGAATCCCCAGGCGTTCGAACGTGTTCTTGATATCCTCGGGGACCTCGTCCCAAGAGCGTCCCTGCCGATCCGTGGGCTTGATGTAGTAATAAATGTCCTGGAAATCGACATCGATCTTGCCACCCCAGGTCGGCAAGGGCTTGGATTCAAAGATTTGCAGGGCGTTCAATCGGAATTCCCGCATCCAAGCCGGCTCGCCCTTCATCTCCGAAATTTCAGCGACGATCTCCGCGTTGAGGCCCTTCTTCGCCTTGAACACATAATGCTCTTCACTGTGGAAATCGTACTTGTTGATGTCGCCCAAAATCTCGCGTGTTTCGAGGGCCATGGACGCCTTCCTTTCTTCGAGAAAATAACCTGCGGCTCACCCGCCGCACTGTCGCCATCTCATTCCAGAGATTGCGCTTTGATGGCATTTTCGGGAGTCGCCCATCCTTCCCGACAATCGCCGAAGGATGGGGATGGATTGCCGCCTACCCATTCCGTTCGCATGTTCGCTACCGTCCTCCCGGCATCCCGCCGTTCGCCGCTGCGATCGATTCCCGCCCGGCTAACGTGTCCGCTCGGCCAGCATGGAGGCCTCTTCCGCGGCGGCCTCGGGATACTTCCGGCGGATTTCCTCATAGCCCGATGAATGTAGGAACTCGGCCAGCTCGCGTCCGCCGGTCTCCACGATGCGACCGCCCAGCATCACGTGCGTGAAATCGGGGGGGTTATGCTCCAGCAATCGCTCGTGGTGCGTAATGATCAAGAGTCCCATCTCGTGGCCGCCAATTTCAGCGATGCTTTGACTTGCCAGCCGAACGGCGTCCACATCCAGGCCGCTGTCTGTTTCGTCCAGGATGGCAAACCGCGGCCGAAGCATCGCCATCTGAAGAATCTCCGCACGCTTCATCTCGCCGCCCGAAAAACCTTCGTTGACATAGCGCCGGGCAAACTCCGGGTCCATCCGCAATTGGTCCATCTTTTCGCGAAGCTCCTTACGGAACTCCCGCATGGAAACCAACTCATCTCCCTCTTTTCGCTGGGGATTTCGGACGTCACTGACCGCATGACGGAGAAAATCCGCCAAGCGAACCCCGGAGATGGCCACCGGCCGCTGAAAGGCGATGAACACACCCATCCTGGCCCGCTCGTGCGGCTCCAGTTCGACCAGATTGACGCCGTCCAATTCGATGCGGCCTTGCG
Source organism: Blastopirellula marina (assembly GCA_020721965.1). GTDB lineage: Bacteria > Planctomycetota > Planctomycetia > Pirellulales > Thermoguttaceae > Thermogutta. The sequence continues at coordinate 25,353 of DYLS01000004.1, forward strand.
TGACTTGGTAGCGGGGATGCCCCATGATGGCCAGCCCCAGCGTCGTCTTGCCCGAGCCGTTCGGCCCCATCAGGGCGTGGATCTCGCCGCGACGAACCTCGAGGTTTACCCCCTTGAGGATCAGCTTGCCATCCACGGATACATGCAAATCAACGATGGAAAGTACGTCGCGCATCATTTGCTCTTCACTCTCTGATGATGAAACACGAGATCAACGTCTTGAAGCGGAACGAATCCCGAATGCTGGGGCAAGGGCAACCGCGAATCGTCCGATTCTCCCGCTGAACCAGTGCCCCGCCGCGTGATGCGGCGATTCTGGATCATCTCTTGCAACCGCATCAACCCTTCCAGCAAGGACTCGGGTCGCGGGGGGCATCCCGGCACGTAAACGTCCACCGGGACGACCAGGTCCACACCCTTGACCACGTGGTACCCATACTCGAAATAGGGTCCGCCGCCCAAGGTGCAGGCCCCCATCGCAATCACGTATTTGGGGTCCGGCATCATCTCGTAAAGGCGTCGGACGCGGCTGGCCATTTTGAACGTCACTGTGCCCGCCACGATCATCAAGTCGGATTGCCGCGGCGTGGCCCGAAAGGCCCCTGCTCCGAACCGATCGATATCGTAGCGACTGGCCCCGGTGGCCATCATTTCAATGGCGCAACAGGCCAGGCCAAACGTCATGGGCCACAGACTCCCTTGCTTGGCCCAATTGATGGCCTGCTCCAGGCTCGTAATCGCCAGGCCGTCTTCAAACCTTCCCTCGATCCACGGTTGTGCCATGCGTTGATGACCCCCTGTACAGCGATTTTGAGGCTGCCACGGTCAGGCACTGATTCCCCGCGTGAACCTCGCTTGAAAAAACATACTGACATCCCGTAGATCAGTATAAATCAAGCGTTCGTTGCCTCAAACCGGCAGCACTCTCCGCCGTCCAGGCGGCACTCCGTGAGCTGCATTTCGGTGCCCAGCAACTCGGAGAGGTAAGCTGCCTCGACGCGGCAGACGCCCCGGTCGCCGTCGGCCAGTTCAGGATAGGGACAGGCCCGCGCCACCAGCATGGGAAGCCCCTCAGGCTCGGCTCGACTTGCCTGATGGGCCTTCCCACCCGGCACCGCAACCGCTGTAAGCAGGTCCACATCCTCGGACGAGTCGGGCACGCTGAGCATGGCCCCGCGTGCGCCCCCCGGTCCGTTCGCCGCGGCCATTCCTCCTACGCGCATCTCAAACGGGATGCGGCGTGCCTCCAGCACCCGAATCAATGATCGCATCCTATCCCCCGTGGTGCCTCCGGAAATCTGCCCTTGATAAAGCCGGGCCAGCTCTCTCGCCACGCTCCGCAAGACCTGCTCTTTCACGGTCGGGTTCTCGATCCGTTGAATCCCATGCCACAAGGCAACAGCCAGATCGGTAAAATTGGAGCCGACCTGAAGCATTCCTTTCCGAGTAAGTTTATAAACATGCCGAGGGCGTCCGCGTCCTCTGCGAAGCGATTCCCGTTCCACCGCCCCATCGGCAAGCAACCTAGCGAGCCGCTGCCGGACTGCTGTGTCCGTCACCCGAAATTCCCTCGCCAAGTCCGAGACCGTGCACGACCCAGAGACCCGCAATAATTCGAGGATGTCCAGATCGGATTCGCCGAAGTTCCAGCTCATGACCTGTCCCCCCCAAATCGCCAATCTTGGGCCATTTAACCCTTCGATTCCCAAAACCTATGCTCAAGCCCCTCGGATTTGCGATCAGGAAACGTGACGTGGCATTCCCACGCTGGGTCGCGGTAGCCCTGTTGAATCGGGCGACCGGGAGTGTTTGACGCCCATTACTATTCTACGCATTAAACGCAATTAAGACAACGAGAAATTGGCTAAAATATCGAAACGCGCCTCGATGGGGAGTTGTCCGGGTTTTCGACTTGAGCCCAGCATATTCGACAAGTTATCCTGGTGGTTCTACACCGCCGCGCGCCTTCGCATGCCTGGCGTACCGAAGGTGCCTTGCGGCTCGGCCTCGATGCGGCCACGTTGCCCGGAGGGGTCGGCCGCCTGGCGGTATCCATGAGGGCTAACCCAAACGGCAAAACCGTTCACGGTTGAGCTATAACGGAAAAGATTGGTGAAACAACGAGGGTCGTTCAGATGTTCCAGAGCGTTGTTGAGAGGTTCCTTCCGTCCGGAAGGGTCTGGCGTTGTGGTGAGCGATAGCAGCGCCATTGCGTAGCGGCGCTCTCATTGCGACGAGCGATAGCAAAGTCACTTAGCGACGAGGATATCATTTCGACAATCGCTAGCGAGGAGAAATCTTCACCCCTGTCGAGAAGATTTCCCGCTTCGAAAGATTTCCCGCTTCGCTCGAAATGACAAAGCGGCAAGCCACTTGCGTCTCGGCGAGCGGTTTTGTAGGGACGAGAGCCCCTGTGAACGACACCCCCAAATCAAGGCCACACGCAACAGCGCGGAACAATAGGCACGGAACCACACACCCATGCAGGAATTGCGAGCGCGCGTTAACTGGACGAGCAGAGTTGGCGTGATTTTAGCTGTGACCGGCAGCGCCGTGGGACTGGGCAACTTCTTGCGGTTTCCCGGCCTGGCGGCCAAATATGGCGGCGGCGCCTTCATGATCGCCTATGTCTGCGCCTTTCTATTCCTCGGCTTGCCGATCGCCTTCGCCGAATGGTCCATGGGCCGCTACGGTGGACGACACGGCTTCAATTCCTCGCCGGGCATCTACCGCCTGATCTGGAAGAATCGCATCGCCCCCTACTTCGGTATCCTGGCCATGATTGTGCCGATCTGCATCTACATGTATTACGTGTACATCGAGGCATGGTGCTTGGCCTACGCCACGCGGTATCTGTTCCACGCCATGAATTTTGGTCCGGATTCCAGATGTTACGAGCGATTCTTCGCGGAATTCGTGGGACTCAACAAACACGGCGAGGCGATGCATACGCCTGGGGAGGGCCTCTTGGGATCTGCCGTGTTCTTTGTGTTGATGTGCTTCGTGTTCAACTTCGCGCTCATCTACCGTGGACTGAACAAGGGTATCGAGTGGTTCTGCCGCTGGGCCATGCCGGCTTTGATCCTTTGCGCCCTTCTCGTCTTGATTCGCGTGCTGACGCTCGGCACACCGGACCCATCCAAACCGGATCAGAATATTCTCAATGGTCTCGGCTACATGTGGAATCCCGTCAAACCTGGGAGCACCTTTTGGCAAGAGCTGGCGAACGCCGAGATGTGGATGGCGGCTGCGGGCCAGATATTCTTTTCCCTATCGGTCGGTTTCGGTATCGTCATCACCTACGCCAGCTACGTAAAAAAGGACGATGACATCGCGCTTTCCAGTCTGACCGCCTGCGCCGGCAATGAGTTCTGCGAGGTGGCCCTGGGCGGTTTGATCACCGTCCCCGCCGCTTTCGTCTTTCTGGGACCGCAAGTGGTCCAGAATCCGCCCGGCACCTTCGGGCTAGGCTTTATGGCCCTGCCCATGGTCTTTGGTCAAATGCCGCTGGGCGATTTTGTGGGGTTTTTGTTCTTTTTCCTCCTGTTCCTGGCGGCGATCACCAGTTCGCTTTCCATGCTGCAACCGGGCGTCGCCTTTCTGGAGGAGGGGCTGGGGCTGAATCGCAGGGCCTCGGTCTCGCTGCTTGGATTCATCACGGCTCTAGGCTCGACGGGCGTGGTCTATTTCTCCAAGGATTTGATCGCCCTGGACACGCTCGATTTTTGGGTGGGGACCTTCTGCCTCTACGCCCTGGCCGCCTTTCAGACCGTGCTATTCGGCTGGGTACTGGGAGCAAAACGGGGAATGGCGGAGTTGCGACGCGGCGCGGAGATTCACCTCCCTGAGTTCTTCCGGTACGTCCTCCAGTATGTCACGCCGGTCTATCTTTTGGTGGTATTCGGCTTCTGGCTGACGCAGAATTTGATCGCCGGGGAAGGCGGCAGCAATCGGCTGCAACAGCTCGTCCAAGACCCGGTCGTGGCAACCGTGATGATTTTCGTGCTCGGCGTGGCCGTCCTCTTTGGATTGTTCATCGGCCAAGCCGTGCGGAATTGGCGACGAGCGGAAGCCGCGAGCGAGGAGGTGATGATATGACGCTGGGCGGATGGGTGGTGATGATCCTCTCGGTCGGTGGCAGCACGGCCTTTTTGGTTTGGTGCCTGTACAAGGTCATGAGCACGCCCGAAAGCGAACAACACCTGCACGGCCAGGTGGATATCCATACCCCCGACATGGATCAACCCTGAACCCGACCGGCCACCGTCCGGCGGCCCCTCACCCGTGCGGCTGGGTGATTCGCTGCACCATCTTGGCGCGGACCGCCTTGACCACCACGCCGGGGAGAAACCGCGACAGCTCCGCGTCCGACGCCACCGCCGCGATCTCTTTGATCAGCGAGCTAGAGACGTGCGCCAATTCCCCATCGGCAATCATGAAGAGCGTCTCGACGTCGGGCGCCAATCGCCGATTGGCCATCATCATCGTCAGCTCGGCGGCGATGTCGGTGATCGGGCGAACGCCGCGAATCATCACCCGGGCACTGCATTCCCGCACAAAATTGACCGCCAAGCCTCGAAACGGACGGATTTCCACGTTGGCCAACCCCTCCGTCGTCCTGCGGATCAGATCGATGCGTTCCTCGGTGTCGAACATCGGCCGCTTGTGGATATTCACACCGACGCCGACGATCAAGCGGTCGAACAGGCGGCTGGCCCGCTCCATGACGTTCAAATGCCCCAACGTCACCGGATCGAAGGAACCGGGATAGACCGCCACACGAGAATCCAGCTCGGACATGGGTCCTATCCTTCCAATTTCCCACCATCGACCTTTGTGCGAGTGGCAGCCCAAGAGCTGCTACTAGGCCCCGCCTAGCCGCGGCACTGAGCGGGCGTTTTCTCGCAAGCCCTTGGCAAACTCTCCGAAACCGTAGGGAAACCTATTGGCGATCCAATCCACGCCCTGCTCTTCGAGGACCTTTGCGATAGCCGCCCGGGATTTCTCGATTTGCACCGGCAGCAAGACGCGATCCGCCCCGTAAAGCTCGCTCTTCAATCGCAACGACTGCCGGGCATTGTCGCTTAGACGGCCCCACTCGGCCTCGCCTACTTCTTTCGATCTGCCCGCCAAACCCCAAGCCTCAAGCTGCGGTACGGCCAGGGCCACACCCACCCAGCGCAAGGCCATACAATCGTTGCGGTTGGCCAGCGCGTCCTGAACCATTTGGTCGAACTCACACCTGCGGCACAGACAGGGCTCTCGCTGCTCCGCACTATGCCCTTCCGACATATCCGAGTCAATTACGAAGACTAGGACCTCCGCGTCCGTTTGCCAACAAGCCTTTCCCACAATGGCCGGAAGATTTTTTCGAATTGCTTGAAGGTGCCCGGGAATTAGATTCCGCAGATTACCCATATTCTCAACCGCACAGATATGCGAAGCCGTGCGGCCAAATGTCCGAACACCATCGAAAACAAGACGTTACGACTGTCAAATTCCCGGACACCCTCAGTTTAATGTCAAGCGAGCGCGCACTCCAAGCCTGCCAGCCTATTTTAGCTTCCCTGTTCAAGGCGTGATAAGACGAAGCCGACATTCCGCTCGCAGCGGCGGACGAAACCTGTGCAACGCATGGCCGGAACCGTGCGTAGCTCCAGACAGCAAGGCGGCGGCCAACTAGGCATAGCGCGCGGGGTCCGGCTTGTCGCCTTCCGGCGTTTCGTCGCTGTCCAGATCGAACCAAGCCGGGTTGAACTCGATTCGCATCCCTTGCCGGGCGGCGATGTTCGTCGTCAAGGCGATGACCGCGTCCCCCAGGGCCACTTTGGGATAACAGCGGGGGTGAATCTCTGGATCGGCGGCATTCGGGTTCTTGCGGATGCACCAGGCCCAATGCTCGATCTCTTCCTTGTAGCCCCGGCTCACCTTGGCCGTGACCATGCCGCCCAACCCTTCGGCCTTCTTTTGAACCGGCCCGCTGGCCTGCGTGTCGAGGGTTGGACCACCCTTGCTCTCGCTCACGCCCACGCTGGCCGAGGTATCGGCCCCAGCGTACACCATCGCCTCCTGCTCGCGTTCCAGGATCAGCGTCCCTTTGGTACCGAAGACGATCTCCCCATATCCGCCGAAACCGTTCCCATTGATCGAGGCGTACTGCACCCCGATTTTCTTGAGCTTGCCCAGGGGGTCCTTGGGATCGTATCCGGGGAGCGGGAATTCGATGATACAATAGACGTGGTCTTCGACCTCGCGATCCAGGGGGAAGATCGGACGATTGCCGGCAGCCGCCACGTTCAGCGGCAACTGCTTTTCCCCCCCGTGCATGGCCGCGATAAAGATCGAGGCGGCATCGAGTTGATGGCTTCCCAATTCGGCCATCAATCCCCCCCCGGTCCGCTCCCACAACCGCCAACGGATCAGCTCTTCGATGGCCGGTCGGAAGTACTTCTGGCCGCTCGCCTCTAGCACCTTATCCTCGTACCCGAACTCTTTGGCCGCGTCAATGATCTCCTTGTCGGCAATTTGGGCGGCTTTTTGGGCCACCAATTTCGCCCACTGCTCGGCATCCTTCATCCGGCCCGCCTTTTCCGCATCCGCCAGGTTCCGTTTGAAAGACTCCAATTCGCGGATCAGGCGTTGACCCGACACATCGTCGGGCTTGGAACCTGGGGGCAAGGGCTGCGCCCAACTGTCGTTGCCTGGCAAATTGCCCCGGTGCCACTGCGCCCGAATGTAGTGCAACTCTCCCAGCAACCCCCGCCGGATCGTATCTGCCGCATTCTCATAGAGGATGTTGTAGTGCCGCTGATGTCCGATCGCCAGATGCACATTTTGCTGTTTCGCCAGGCGGGCCATGTCCTTGCACTGCGAGACTCGCTGGGCCATCAGCTTTTCGCACAGCACGTGCTTGCCCAACTTCATGGCAGCAATGGCAGCCGGTGCATGGAGGTGCAACGGCAAACCGATAATCACGGCATCAATATTGTCCTTTTCATTCTCCAGCAATTCCTGATAGGCGCCGTACACGCGAACGTATTTGCGGGCCTCGTCCTCGGTCTTCCATCCATAGACGCCCATCAGGCCGGGGCGTGCCGCCAGGGCTGTCTCGCTGTAATGATCGCCGTGGAACGCACGGTGCACGTTATACGGGCGGATATCGGCAATGGCTACGATTTCCACGAACTCCGGATTGCAGGCCCCGATCAGGACCTGGCCTTCGTCGCCCGTACCCAACACGGCGACACGAATGGGCTTGCCGAGCGTGCTTTCATAGCCGAAGTAAAAGGCCCCCAGACTCCCCCCGGCAGCCAGGCCCGTCAGCACACCCGTCTGAATGAAATCCCGCCGCGTGACCTCGATATTGTTGCCTACTACGCGATTGAAGTTCGCGATCCCTGTTTGCCGTTCTTCCGGAGTCAGATTCATGATTACGACCTTTTCGGCTCTAGACGGTTGCAAGTCGCAGGTAATCTTTGAGAGACCAAAGCCCGTCCGCGGCCCACGCCCAAGCGTCCGCCGCCAATCGGGCCGGAAATCATCATACCGTGCCAGGCTGGCCAGCAGCTTTCGCGGCGACCGGCTTGCGGCAGCAGCCACACTTGTTCCTAACCGGCAGACAAATCCCGTAATACAGGAAGTAGTCCAAGCCTGCCCAGCGCCCAACCGGCAACGCCGCCAAGGCGAGCAGGGCCATCATTTCCACAAAATTCTTGTCGACCAATAAGGCGTGCCCGAGAATCTCAGGCACTTTCGGCACAACGGTGGGCCAAGGCCATTGGGTCATCACTACGAACGCCAAAAATCCGGCGCCGCCCAGCGCCGCCAGCCGCGTGAAGCACCCTACCATCAGCCCCAAGCCGATCAGCGTCAAGGCATAGGTAACGGTCTTGTTCAAGAGTTCCGTTCGCGTGGCGACGAATGGCACGTGCACGGGCAGGTTTTGCGTCTCCACCAAGGCAACCTTGAGGCGACCCCGTTGTTTTTGACCCGCGTTAAGCACCTCCTCGTGCAGTGCCTCCCAAAAATGCTCGCCCATCGCGTCCATCGCCCGCAACCACCCGTTGACTTCCGTTCGGAGTGCCTGCAGGCGTTCCCACAGCCGCTCTCCTTGAAACTGGGCACCTTGGTTGCGAGACCCCTGCTCCTCTCGGACGAAACGGTCCAAGCTGTCGAAATAAGCCAGAATCGCCTCCTGATTTTGTGCCAAATATGATTCGAGGCTTTTCTGGTAACGGTTTCGGATCTCTTCCGCCTTCTTTCGCTGCTGATCATCCAGGCGGTAGTAGGCCGCAAAACGATTCACGGCCTTTTCCCACGCCCTGGCGTACACCGGGGCCTGAACCACTGCCTTCCCCGTTTCGTCCTTCGTGATCTGGAGCCGCTGCCGCCCGTCGATGTCGGGAATCATCGCGTAAAACAGCGGCGCAAATGGACCTTTGGCCTGCGTCAGAAAAGGCTCCGCGGAGAACTTATCCGCGTTGGCAATCTTCCAAACGCCTTCGTACAAGAAATGCCAGCCGATGGTCACTCGCAATAGCACGAGGAGGACGACGGCCGTCAAACCGATTTGAAAACTGGAGCGGCTCAGGACCAACCTCCTTCCGTATGCGATCGGCGAAACCGACCTTGACTGTAAAGGCTGGGGACTCTCGCCTTATGGGCAAGGGCGAGAGTCCGGCAAAAAGGGCAGGATGGGCAACGCAAAACTTTATTTTAATTCCCCAATACGCCACGTGTCACCCGGGTCGCAATTTTTTTGCGAAATTCGTATTTGGCCCAACTCGCTTTCGACGGCATGAACACGTGGCCAACACAAATTATTCTCCGACTGCACTTTTGCAACGCGTGTTCACAAGCTCCCACACCCCCTCGGGAAAAGGCAATGTGAAGGCTATTTACTGCGGAAATGGATTTCGCTGTTTGTCTGAATTCCCCAATCACAAGGCCTATCACCCTCTATTAGAGGGGGAGCGAACAGTTTGCAAAACTCCAGTTCTGATATCCTTCGACACAATAAAGCCCATTGACGCCCGACTGTAATTATTTACGCAGATCGCAACAGGGGAGTTCGGATTCGACTGCCCATTCCCCCAACTACCGAACCGCCTCAGGCAGCTCCGGCATCTTCGATCAGCCGTTGCAGCCGCGTCACCTGGGCGCGAACGGCCTCCAAATCCGGATTCAGTTTCAAGGCCCGGTGAAAGGACTCCAGAGCCGCCACGGGGTCGTGAAGCTCGAGGTAGGCCTGCCCCATTCCGGCCGCCGCTGCGAAGTGGTAGGGATTCAACTCTAGCGTCATCCGACAGTCGCGGATCGCCTCCGCAAAATCCCCCAGCGAAAACTGGGCGATCGCCCGCTGATTGTACGCTTCCGCGAAATCCGGTTCGCCCTGGATGAGCCGCCCTGCCCGCTGGACCGCCTCCTGGTAGCGGTGCGCGGCGTTGAGCCGAACGATGGCAGCCAATTCTCGCTGTTGAGATTCGGTGCCAAATCGCATCCAGACTTTGCGGATACTGGCCTCCGCGAATAGCCGGACCTGCCGATCCTGGTCGGTCAGGGCCTTGCCCAAGGCCGCGTTCGAGTCATAGTCTCCCAAGTAGCCCAACGCCAGGGCCGCGGCGCGGCGGATCTCACGCATGGGATGGGTTAGCAACCGCTGGAGCGTGCCTTGGGTGTAGCGGCGGCTCACTTCGTTGACGAATCGGGCCGTCTGTTGGTGCCTGAGGTATTCCTCGTAGGCTAACCCGAGCAAGGCCGTGCGGGGAAGATTGCGAGACACCGGAACTCTCCTGAAGAAAAGCAAGGATCCGACGAAATCGGGATCACGCCCCGCCGCCGGAAATCCCCGCGTCGCCAAATCGGATCTGCGATTTTCGTTTTCTACGCCGCGAGGCTTACCTCGATTGTACCTACGATTCCCGTCATCTGCCAAAGTTTTTCCGTAACCGTTCACGGGGCGGAATCATGCGGAAAACGCCGTATTTTCTCGGGCCGTGCAGCAAAAACGCGCCGCAGGTAGCCGCCGATTGCTCAAGCCACCCGGCGAGATGCTGCGCTCGATGCGGCGCGGCGATTCCAATGTTTCGTGAACGATTACGTCGTTAGGCAGGCCAGCGGGATAACGCCGCACAGGGGGGCATGGCCATCACGCTTTTTCCCCGGGCTCCACCCCTTCCGCCCAAGCCGTCTTCTCGCCTGAGGCCAACGGACCGCCGCTTGAACGTATAATCCAGAAAGGCGTAGGTTCCGCGACTTCGCCAGCACTTTTCCTACTACAGCGCAGGCTTGTTTGCTGGGATTAGCATCTTTTTGCTCGGATCAGTATCGTGTTGTGATGATGGGATGGTTGGTGATGGGACACAACGCCCCGCAGCATTTCCTGGGCAGGGCAGGCAGCCGAGCGGACTTTGCGCCGTAGTATCCAAGACCGGGAGGTGCTGATTTGAGCCTGTTTGTTCGTGAAGGTCGCCTCGGTACCCCCCAGGCCCTTTCGACGCCTGGGTCGGTGCACGCTCCAATCGCATCGGACTCGCGCAGGCGGATCGAAGGATTACCGCGGGACGCGCGGATGTGGTCGGAAAGCGGCATGAGCGTTCGAATGTGCGGGCTATTCGCAACCGTCGTTTTGGTGGCGGGCGGGATCGCGTTCTGGGCAGGCACGGGCGCGGTCAGCCTCTCCGCCGAGGAGTTCCCTCCCCCGTCCGTCACCTACCAGCAGCGATTGAACCGCCCGTGCGGGCTGTATTGGACTGAAGTGCCGTTGCGGCAGGGTCTGGATCGACTGGCTGAGGTGCAACGGGTCTCGATTTTCTTGGATCGGCGTGTTGACCCCGATCAGCGCGTCACGATTTCGCTGGATGCCGCTAGTCTCCGAGAATTGTTGGAGACGTTGGCAGCGAAGCTGTCGCTGGGGGTGTCCTATTTCGAGCCGATCGTTTATCTCGGCCCACCGGCTGCCGCGCGGCGTCTCCGCACGTTGGCAGCCCTCCGCCAGGAAGAGCTTCCCTCGCGGGATCGCCGCCGCGAGATGCGGAAGCCGCTCGCCTGGCCCAGCCTCAGCACGCCCCGGGAGATCCTTCGCAGCCTCTGCCAAGAGGCTGGCGTCACGCCCGACCATCTGGAGGAAATCCCGCACGACCTCTGGCCGGCGGTCCGTCTGCCGGCCATGTCCTGGACGGATCGCATGACGCTGGTGCTGATCGGCTTCGATGATACATTTCGGATCGATCCTGTCGGCAATCGCGTGACCTTCGTCCCCGTCAGTGCTGACCCGGTTTTGACCCGGCGCGTGTCACTGCCTCCCCGTGCAGCCCCTCCGGCGATCCTGGCCCAGCAAGTCCGCGAACAACTCCCCGACGTGAGTACCGAGATCGTGGGAGGCGAGGTGGTAGCCCATGGGCCGCTGGAGTCCTTGGAAAAATTGGCCGAGGTTCTGAGCGGTGGGGCCGTTCGAAAAGCCGATGCCTCGACGTCTTTGCCCACGACATCGCCGGCCGTTCCCAGCGAGGCGGCAGCGTCCCCGCCCGATTCGGCGGACCCCTTCTCGACGCGACGATTCACCGCCCGCCAAGGTCAGGGGACGTTGGGCGGCGTCATTCGGCAATTGAGCTCACAATTGGAAATGACGGTGCAACTGGATGCCGACGACCTGGCAGCGTGTGGGCTACGTCTGGATCGCCGGATCACCTTCGCCGTTCAAAATGGCACGGTGGACGACCTTTGGCGGGCCGTGCTGCAACCGCAAGGATTGTCGTTTCAGCGACGCGGCCGCGAAATCCGCATCTTTCCCGCCGATCCTTCCGCCACTCCTTGAAGCTTGCTGGCCCAAGTGCTTGCCCACAGGTGCTTACGCAACAGTCCCACGCGGCCAACGCCCTGCCAGAGCAGCCCCGCGGTCACATGCGGCGAGGGAAACCACCCGCAATGCCTATTGATGCTACAACGGAGGCTTGATTGCGTGGCCCAATATTTTGCGGTACTGGCGTGGAGCGTCTCAACAGGCATGGCGGGCAGATCAGGCAATCCGGCAGCGATGGCCCTCTGGTATTGCTACAGCGTGGGGTCGCTTGCTTGGCTCAACCTCTTGTGACGATGCGTCGCAACGGCTCGCAAGATATGCTGGGCAGTTATGAGACCAGGGAGACTTTGCGCTGGAGTATTATCAGCGTGCCACATCGTGGCTATGATCGCGGCGAATCCATGCCTCACTCAATTCGCTGTAGTCCGTCTCATCCCCGGACCTTGGCCCACTGGCGGTCCAGCCGTTGCGGGGAAACCGAGAAGTCGGTCCCGAGGGACTGAGCGAATAACGATACGCGATACTCTTCGAGCATCCAGCGAAAGCGAATCAGCTCGGGATCGAAGATATCCCATTCTTGGTGCCGTTTTCGTCGCTCACAAAAGGCATCCCAATACGGACGAAAGATGGCCGAAGTCTGGCGGTCCCGGAGCACGCCACCCAGTTTCAGGGCCTCGATCCGGCGGCAGATGGCCTTGAAATAGCGTGGATAGGCCCGCAGGCGGCTCCAGGGGGTCTGGGTCAAAAACCCGGGTTGGGTAAGCTCGGCCAGCTGCTCCGTCATATCGGCCCGCGCCTCTTCCCACTGGGTCGATTCCGCCGCGTCCAGCGCCATGCGAGCCGCGTGATAGCCCTCCAACAATGGCCGGATGATAATCAGGACCTCTTGTACGGCGATGGGGAGGCGTTTCCACCCCCGCCGCCGCAACTCGTCGAATTGCTGGGCGGTGCGGGGGAGTCCGCCCCAATGGCCGATCTCCCACGGCCCAACCAAGGTCTCGTCCAGGAAAGCCCGATCCGCCAGCAACAGATTCAATTCCGCTGCAAAATCGAACTGCGGCAACGTGGCGCTCAGCAGTTCCAGCCGGCGACGGTCGGGGAACTGATCCCAATGCGGATCGAGGCGTGGAAGCATTTCGAAGGCCAGCAACCGGCGAATGCCAAAGCGGGACAATACGGCCGCCCGCGCCGCGCTATCCACCAGCCGCAGGGAAACGGCGTCGCCGTCATCCACGAGAGAGGGAAAGGCCCGCATGCCGATCCCGCCCCGCATGACCTCGACGACTTCTGGCAAGGTGGGCCACGCCCAGCGACGGATGCCGTCCCGGTGCCACTGCGGATCGTCCACGGCGGCGAAGGCCCGATCCACCTCCGTCCCCAAGGCCCGACGCAGGGATTCCCAGTCTCGGCCCACCGCCAAAGGCTTTCCCTCGGCGTCCACCACGCGGACACAAAACTGCATCTCCGGCGGGAGTCGATCGAGCTGGAAGTCTCGCGGCCGAATATCCTCGCTGGCCAATCGTGATAAGGCGTCAGCTACGGTGGCCAAGAACCGGCCCTCCCCGAACGAGAGTTCGCGAACCGCTCGCTCCGCAGACTCCTGGGCCGGAATGAGCTTTCGCCGCAGCTCCTTGGGCAACGACTTGATCAGGGCGCAGACCTTTTCCCGCAATAGCCCTGGAACCAGCCAGGCCAGTCGATCGGGATTGAGGCTGGGGAACAATTCCACGGGGACCGTGAGGGTCACGCCGTCATCTTCCTCGCCGGGGGCGAAGCGATATTGGAGCGGCACGGGCGTGGTGCCCACTAAAAGCGTATCGGGAAAGGCGTCAGGCTCCCGAGGCTGCTCCTCGCGGACCACGTCGCGGGCCGTCATGTGCAGGATGGACCGGTCCCGTTTGCTCGCCCCGCGCCACCACCTCAGCAGGCCGCGCAGGTCGTACACATGGTGCGGGATACGCTGGTCGTAGAAGTCGAATTGCGCCCAAGACCCGAGCAGCAGATCGACGCGGCGCATGCGGACCTGAAGCTCCTCCATTTCTTTGACAAGGCGGCGATTGTGCCCGAAGAAGGCCGCCTTGCATTCTACCTCCCCCTCCACCAGACCGTGTCGGATGAGCATTTCACGGGCCAGGACGGGGTCAACGGGGCCTAGCGCCCTCCGCCGCCGCGGCACGACTGGGAGACCTTGCAGGGTGACCTTCTCGAAGATCATGGCGGCTCCCTGACGGCGACTCCAATAGGGGTCCACGTAATCCCGCCGGACCAGGTGCGGGGCCAGGTCTTCGATCCAGGCGGGGTCGACCCGGGCACAAGTTCGCAGATAGCGCCTTCCGGTCTCGACGATCTCGGCCGCCACGACCCAATGCGGCTGGGATTCGAACAGCCCCGAGCCGGGCCACAGGTTGGCCTTGCCCCCGCCCGCCGTCTGATACTCGTGCCCTTCCTTGCGATAAGCGGTGTTGGTGAGAAACCCGGTCAGGATGGCGCGGTGGATCGCCGCGTAGTCGCGACTGTGCCGGGGAGAGGCCACCCCGGCCTCGCGGACCAGCGATTGGAGTTCCCGATAGACATCACCCCATTCGCGGAGACGATTGTACGACAGAAAATTCTGAGCGCAGGCCTTTTGCAATTGACTGCGGGACAATTTGGCTTTCAAGCCCTGATAGAAATCCCAAAGGTTCAGATAGGCGATAAAATCGGACTGGGCGTCCTGGTATCGCGCATGCGCGGCATCCGCGTCGGCCGCGCGGTCTTGCGGGCGGAGTCGCGGATCATCGACCTCCAGCCCCGCCGCCAGGATCAGAATCTCGTGCAGGCAACCCTCTTCCCGCGCTGCGAGAAGGATTCGCCCGATGCGGGGATCGACCGGTATCCGTGCCAATTCCCGGCCCAATGCCGTCAAGTTGCCGCTCTCATCCACGGCTTGCAGTTCCCACAGCGTCTTCAGACCGTCGCGGACGGCGTCTGGCCGCGGGGGATCCAAAAAGGGAAACGTCCCGGGATCGCCAAGCCGGAGGGCCTTGAGCTGGAGGATGACGTTGGCCAGGTTCGTTCGCAGAATCTCGGGAGGCGTGTAACGATCGCGGCGTTCCAAGTCGGCGGCGTCATACAAGCGAATGCACACGCCGGGCCCTTCCCTCCCGCAGCGACCCTTTCGCTGTTCCGCCGAGGCCTGCGAGATCGGTTCGATCGGCAGTCGCTGGGTCTTCGTCCGCGGAGAATAGCGGCTGATCCGGGCCACGCCGCTATCCACCACACAGCGGATGCCGGGCACTGTTAGCGACGACTCGGCCACGTTCGTCGCGATGATGATCCGCCGACGGCCATGGGGTTGAAAAATGCGTTGCTGTTCATTGACGGACAGGCGGGCATACAAAGGGATGATTTCGGATTCGCGGAGCCGATCGTCGCCGGCAACTCCCGCTGCCCGAAGCAAACGCGCCACTTCGTGGATGTGCCTTTCTGTGGGCATGAAGACCAAGATGTCGCCCGCGGCGGCCTCAAGGGCCTCCCGCACGGCATCCACCGTCCCTTCTTGCCAATTCGATTCGTCGGCCGCCTCGTCCGCCACCGGCGGGCGGTAACGGACTTCCACCGGATAGCTGCGCCCGGAGACCTCGATCACGGGAGCGGGTACGCCGTGGTGCGAGAAATGCCGCGCGAAGCGCTCGGCGTCGATCGTGGCCGACGTAATGATCACCCTCAGATCCGACCGCCGTTCCAGCAACCGCCGGAGATAGCCCAAGAGAAAATCGATGTTCAACGATCGCTCGTGGGCCTCGTCGATGATCAGGGTATCGTACTGTTCCAGAAAGCGGTCCGATTGCGTCTCGGCCAGGAGGATGCCATCCGTCATGACCTTGATGTAGGTGTCCGGGCCGGTGGCGTCGGCGAAACGGACTTTGAAACCGACCTCCTTGCCCAACGGCACGCGCAGCTCTTCGGCGATTCTGGCGGCCACAGCCCGGGCAGCAATCCTCCGCGGCTGGGTATGGCCGATCATCCCCGCGATCCCCCGGCCCAATTTCAAGCACAGCTTGGGCAACTGCGTGGACTTGCCGGAACCCGTCTCCCCGCAGACAACCACCGCTGGATGCGAACGGATGGCCGCCGCCACATCGTCCAATGCCTGGAGAATCGGTAAACTGCCCGCAAACTCCACGTTGGGCACGTTTTCCGCACGGCGTGCGCGTCGGGAAGCCGATGCCTCGGCCCGCTCCCGCAGCCGTTTCAGGGCCAACCCGTTTCGCCCGTCGGTGGAGGTACTACGGGCAAGACGGGCCAGGTCGCGGCTCAGGGAAAAGCGATCCGCTAACATGACATCCGCCAAGATTCCACGGATTTCGTCGAGCGCGGCGTTCATGGAAGCTCGGGGGAATAGGAAAACCGATTCGTTACAAGGCAGCACGGCCTGCTTTCATTCGCTCGCCCCAGCGGCCGCGACTGTCACCGGTTGCTCCTGACCGTTTGCTACTAAAATGCGAAAAATGATGTCGGGAACAAATCTGGCACCCGATGAGGACGCAGCTTCTGCCTCTTCCTTCATGTTAACGCGCAACACAAAACAAAGGGCAGCCCGTCCGGCGGGGACGCAGATCGCGATTACCGGCCGCTCACGCTGACGCACGCGGGCCGTGAGATCGGCTACAATCGCAGGTGGGGGAATCCCGGTGGAGTACAATAGACAAAGCCGGGGAGAAACTCGACCGACTGACTGTTTCAGCGGCGGTATCTCGGCGAAAGCCAGCGCCCCGCGGACGGCGGAACGAGGCCTCGATAGCCGGAAAGGTTCATATTCTCGGGTTCCCATCCTATGGGTGGACACTGCGTCACGGCACCGCCCTGGGAGACCGCCCACCGCGGTGCCCGAGATGCAGAAGTCACAAGGACGCCGGTTATCCGAGCCGGTCTCCGCGGTCGCTGGTCACTCCTGCGGCCGATTTTCCGGGATCGCAAAGATGGTTTTTCAGCACTGGATCAGGGCAACGATTCACGAAGCGGCAGGCGAGGCCATGCGGCAGGCCCTCGGCGATTCCCTTCGTTCCTCCCGCGCAGCATCCGACCCGCCATCCGATCAGCAAGCACATCCATCCCATTCAGCCGCCGAAGAACAGGGCGGTATCGAATTTCCCGTCCAAGTCGGTATCGTGGTCGCTCTCCCCGCGGAGGCGGAGGCGATTAAAAAAAAGATGGAAAACCCAATCGCCTTGGTCGGCGAGGGATTCACGGCCTACGCGGGGCGGATCGGCCCCTGTCCCACAGCCATTGTGACGGCTGGGCCCGGCGAAGAGCCAGCCCGGCGTGCCACCGCCGCGCTATTATTGGGACACCGCCCTCGGTATATATTGGCGGCAGGCTTTGCAGGCGGGCTAGTCCCACAACTCGATCGCTACGATATCGTAATCCCCAGTGTCTTGCTGCACCACACCGGCCGAAAACTGCGGCTAGACGCTCCCCCCGCCTTCGGCGCTGAAGATGGCGTCGAGTCCCGCGGCCAGCCTTGGAAGATCGGCCCCCTGCTCACTGCCCAGCGCGTGATTCGCGAACCGGAAGAAAAACAGCGGCTGGCGGCGGAGACGGGCGCGTGGGCCGTCGACATGGAAAGCTTCGCCGTCGCCGAGGTCTGCCGCGCCGCAAAAATCCCCATGCTCGCCGTCCGCGTGATCTCCGACACCTGGGATGAGCGATTGCCCAAGGAGGTGGCCTATCTGCTGGATAAGCGGCATCTCGCCCAGCAGGTGGGTTACGCGGCCGGGGCTATCATCCGCCGTTGGGCCACACTGAAGGAGTTGTGGCGACTCTACGAAGTCACCGTCAAGGCTGGTGACCGACTGGCCGATTTCATCGCTACGGTGTCGCCGCATTTCTCACGACCACCGTAAGCCCACGCCGATGCCGTATCCTTTTTTGATCCCCCAACGCAACGTCTTTCTTTAATCCCACAGCGCAACGTCCGCCCGATTGCACGATGTGCGCGGCCTATGTTGCAAGTCGTTATATCCCATCACCACAGGCCGTTGAACCGAGCAAACCACCCTGCGCTGTAGCATGAATACCCGTACCCTTTTTTGATACGGATACCCGCCTCCCACGAGCGATCACCCCCATTTGCCTTCCGGGGGTGCCACCCTGCATCGTCTGAGACGGCCATACAACAATGCATAGAAGTACATACGGCGACACACAAAGAGTGCCCCACTTCGCACAACCCGATTTCATCTGGACTCTACGGAGAGGAGGGAACGCAAGATGTCCGCACCGCGTCCTGTGGCATTGACTCTGGAGGGGAGCGATCTCGTCATTGCATGGAATGACGGACACCGCAAGCGGTACGCGCCGCAGCGACTCAGGGGATTGTGCCCCTGCGCGGGCTGCAATGAGGCCCGGCGGCACGCCGATCCGCCCCTCCCCCTCGATGCGACTTTGCCCGATATCCCCCAAACCATCGCCTACCGCTCGGTCAGCCCCGTCGGCAATTACGCCTACAAGATCGGCTTCAGCGATGGTCACGACACGGGCATTTTCACGCTGGAGAATCTTTATCGCTGGGGCGACGATGCATGAGACCGCAAGGAGAGGCTGCCCGGCCACGAGCGGTATGGCTGTTGCTTTGGCGACCAGCGTATGACGGGCCGACACATCCGGCGATGCGCCACTAGCAACGCACCACTGGCGATGCGCTACTAGCAATGCGATTCTGGCGATACGCTATAGGAAGTCGACCTTGCGGGGTCGCCAAGACCGCCACGCGGGGCGCTCCGGCGGCACAAGCACCGTCAATAGCACGACGATCGCCGCTATCGCCGTATAGGCGGTCACGAACACCCACGGTGGGGCCTCGTAAAAGAGGATCCTATCGATCCAGTGGCCGACAAAAGAGCCGGGATACACTTCCACCCCGGCCAGCCTCCGCAGATACTTCTCTAAGGTCGTCAGGGGGCACTCGATCCGCAGCCAGGCCTGAAGGGCTACGATGCCGATCATCGCCAGATGCGTCGCCCGAATCCAAAATCTCCGCACCCATTTCCAGCGCAGGAAGACACCCAGCGGGATCAGGACTAACCCCAGCAGCACCATGGCCACATAGGCAAAGTGCAGGGTAATCACCAGATCAGCGAGATAGGCGTAGAGACGCATGGCTCGTGTCGTCCTCCGGTCAGGGATGGGCGATGGGCTACCGTCATCGGCCTCAGACTCGCCTGACCCGTTGGGATGGCCCGCCAACAACAGACCCTGTCGGCATCGGTGGAGGGGCCTTTGTCGCCGAAAAAACCACGCCTGGCCCGACGCCGGCTCACGACCGCATCCCCGTATATTAGATGCACCGGGAACGGCAATTATTCCCAGGTCTCGGCCAATCCCAGATCGCGGGGCAAGATCGGCCGCCATCCCCGCCCATCCGCCCAGCCGCCACCGAAGAAACCATCCCGCCGATTCAACAGAAGGGCCACCCCCGCTCGCCCGAAAGTCGATGACGGAAAACCGCGGCTCTGCGGACACGACCTTTCTGGCATGAAAAACCCGTCATCCACGCACAGAGTCGCTGCGGACGTAACCGTTCACGAGGGGGCAGTCGTTCACAGGGATTCTCCTCACTGCAAAACGGCTCGTCCCCCTGTCATTTCGAGCGAAGCGAGAAATCTTTTCGACACAGGACTAGGATTTCTCCTCGATGGCGCTCGTCGAAATGACACTGCTGGCGCTCGTCGAAATGACATTCCGTTCCCCACTCAAGGAACCTCTGGAACCTCTCACCCTGGTTGTTTCACCAAGCCTTCCCATTACAGCTCAGCCGTGAACGGTTACCTGCGGACGGAAGCGATTCCCCTACGGCAGAATCCGACATCGGCGGAGAATTTCGGCCGGCGGCACGAGGTAGCCGCTATAAAACGGCCCAAACTCCGCATATTTCGCGCTGGCCTCGTCGTATCGCATGCGGTATACGATGTCCTTCAAGAACTGCGGGTTCCGCGCCCAGAGCGAAACTCCCCACTCCCAGTCCTCCAAACCAATCCCGACTGTCACCAATTGCGTCACCTTACCGGCAAAGGCGATCCCGCTCTCTCCGTGTTCCGCCATCAGGCGCTCCCGCGTCTCGAAATCCAGCAGGAACCAGTTGGCATCCGGAAGACGCCGCTTATTCATGGGATAAAAGCAAAAGGCAGGCCAGCTCGGGATGTCCGGATAGAGACGCTGCCGCCTCATGATCTCCAGTCGCTTGACGTACTGCGACAACCGCCGCTGAAATTCCTCTTCACCCCGTTTCAGCCCCTCTTCCTCTAGCCGCTGAGCATATCGCTGTTCGTCTGGGAGGTATTCCGATACCTCTGTCATCGAGACAAAAGACCAGACCGGATTGATCGCCGGTCCCAGCGAACCGTTGAGCAATTCCTGATGCACGGCATCGAGCCTCATCGGATCCGAGTCCAACATCATGATTCCGAAGTCGGCCTTATGACCCATCACCAAAAAGGTCTGCATCGCAGCGGGACCAGCCGCATCCTGGCCTTTTACCAGCAAGTCGCAAAAATGGCGGCAACCGTCCATCCGCTCCGCTGGCCCCAGCGTCCGCAATTGCTTTCGATCGAACCGGTAGAACACGTGAAGACAATGCCGCCCCTCCGTCGGGGACAGCGAAATCTCTGGTCGCGGCGACGATTCTCGAGAATCACTCATGATTGGAACTGCTTCTCCTCAATGCCATACCATCCAAGCTCGCCGACTTCGAGCGGCACAACTACAACCTACTGATCCCTAGCCCCTACTCTCGGAAGACCCCATCTGCGAACCCTGGTCGATAAACTCGGACGCATACGCGGTCAAGGACGCTCACCACGGGACGCTGGCGCAGAGCAGCCCGCCTTTTCTGGACCGCATGGGTCACCTGAGGCTATTGTTGTGTCCGAACTCTCGACGAGACAAGCCGCGCTGCGAACAGAACGGCATAGGCGATACCGCCGCACCGCGCGTAGCACTTCGCGTCCTGAAAGAAGGCGATCCGGATCGCACACGCTTTGGCCAGCCGACGAACTCGAGGAATCAAGGCTTGCCAGTGGCCGATTCGTTCTAGCGCGGGTGACGCGGAGCCTCAAGCCGCCAGCAATCTTGCAACAGGCATCCCCAAGGCAGCGCTCAACTCAACAGCCGCTGGACACTTTCGATCAACCGATCCATCGGAAAGGGCTTGCGGATGTAATCGTCCACGCCCAACATCTCGGCATAGGCCTTGTGACGGTTGCCTTCGTTGGCAGTAATCATGATCACCCGGGTAGGGACCTTGCGAGTTTGCCGGAGTCGCTCCAACACCAGAAACCCGCTTCGCTTGGGCATCATCATGTCCAAGATCACCAGATCGGGGTCTTGCGTATCGGCCAAGGTCAGCCCCTGATTCCCGTCTCGGGCGACCAAAATCTCGTAGCCCAACGCCCCCAGAGCGATGCGCATCGACTCGATAATCTCCGGGTCGTCGTCCACCAGCAAAATACGCTTGCGGACATGCGCATTTCCGCTGGTTTCCATCTCTCGCTCTTGCGTCCCAGCGGCGTCCTCGGCAGGGCGATCATCCGTTTCGGCAAATCTTGAGGGACACATCGTGGCAGACCTTACTCGGGTTGGAGGGAGGGGCAAGCCATTTTCGAGAAACGCAGACACGCAGTATAAACCCATTACCGCACATCCGCCATACGACCACCAGCCGGTTCTCCCGGGCGATCGCACGCGATCCGAAAAATCATCCGCTCACAACCATCATCTTCCGCCATCCCGAGTCGAAATGCAACCCGAGATACCCACCCTCATTAGTTATCTTATACCAATCTAGAGTACTATATGGGTTGCATTGAAGATCAAAAGTGTCGCGAGCCAATTCCGCGCGGCCACGATACGGATTTGACAGCGACCCTCCGAACGGTCATGATTTGAATTGTGGATGAACGGAGCGGGCCGGGGAACTTCTCCTCCAAAAGATGCGTCTCTAGTTACGGATTGGCCGTGAACGACATCGATCAATTGATCCAGGCCACGCTGCATGGGGACACGAGTGCGTTCGGGCGGCTTGTAAAAAAATACCAAGACCGCCTGTACAATACCATGCTCCACGTGGTGGGCGACGCCGATGAGTGCCTGGATGTTGTTCAAGAGGCCTTCGTCCAGGCATACCTCAATTTGGCTTCGTTCGAGGGCCACAGCGCCTTTTACACTTGGCTGTATCGTATTGCGTTCAATGTGGCGGCCACACACCGCCGCAAGAAAAAGCCAGTTCAATCGGTCGATGCAGCCTACGAAGGGTCGGGACGCGAAATCCCCGACCATGCCGCAAATCCGGAATTCCCTCTGGAACAGGAAGAGCGCTGCCGTCGCGTGCGGGAGGCCATTGCGAGCTTGAGCGAGGAACATCGGGCGATCCTCGTCCTGCGCGAAATCGACGGCTGTTGTTATGAGACGATTGCCGAAATACTAAACATCCCTGTCGGCACCGTCCGCAGTCGCCTGCACCGCGCTCGACTCATGCTTCGCGACAAGCTGAAACAAACGTATGCCGATTTACTGTAATACTTGACAAAATCGCTTGGGTATAAACCTTCGGTGCGAAAGTTTGTCCATTAAAATCTTGAAATCATCTGGCCAATGGGAGGATTTAGGGAACTCAGAAGTACCTGCCGGACATCAAAAGCGCGGAGGGCTATCTAGCTCAGCGGACCAAGACCCTTGAAATAGGTGGACTGTAATCCACTCTATAGAGTGTGTCACTAGTACATCGGCCGATGATCGTAACCCGGGCAAGTCGGAGGTCGGGAACGTCACCTCCGGAACGTGGCGAGGAAAACCGAACCCAAGATCAAACCTAAACCCAAAGGTTCCAAAACGCGGAAGAACACAAAATAACGAGTGGCGTTATGAAAAACGTGCCGGAAAACGAACTGTTCAGTGCCTATCTCGACGGTGAACTCACCGCCGACGAGCAGGCGCAAATGGAACGTTTGTTGGCCGGCAGCGAGTCCGCGCGAAAGCTCCTGGAAGACCTGCGTGCTCAGGCGAACCTCCTCCAATCGCTACCTCGCATCGGCGTCCCGGTCGATCTCTCTGAGCGGATTTTGGGCGAGATCGCTGGGCGTAAAAGCATGGAGCGTCAAGACCCGGCACCTCTCCAGACCGCAGGCTCAGAGCCCGAGCCGATCCCGTCCATCGTTTCGGTGAGCAGAGATCAGGCGCCGTCGCAAATCTGGCCCAGCAGTGACGCGAATACCCCCTGGAATCCCGCTGCGATACTCCGCAGATTGGCCCGGCCCCGCAATTTGGGCTGGGCACTCATCGCGGCGTCGTTAGCCGCCGTGATTTTCCTGATGGATGTTGCCCGGCAGTTTCACGATCGGCGAGAGGGCAATCTGGCTTTTGCCCCCAACCAAGAGGCCCCGGCCACCTCTCCCGTCGATTCCAGCCTGGAGATGCCGCCCTTGCCGGCCGACACATCCATGGGTGCCGCCGAAGCTGCCCGGGGTGCTGCCCCCGAAACGGGCACCCTAGCCGTTGCCCGGTCGCGGGGTACAGCAAACAATGATTTGCCTTCTCCCGAAGTTATGGTCTCGAATCATCCAGATGCCCCACCATCGGGACAACGCGTCGCAACCATGGGGGCCAACGCAATCGAGGGAGTCGCCCCTTCCGAAGCGGAAATGACCGCCGTTCCCGACGAAAGTGGAGGCAGCGTAGGGGGTCGGATGGCCTCACCGGCGACCGTTCCAGCACCGTTAACCGCCGATGCCTTGGCAGCTCGCGGGCCTGCTCCTGGCGGCGATGAACAGGTCTCGATTCTACGGCAATACGAGGTTCGGGGCTTGCCGCAGATGCCGCAAATGCCACAGGCCATTCCGGTCGAAATCGTCTGCCGTTTGATGCCGCAAGCGGACCCCCATGCGGTAGCCGCCCGGGTGGTTCAGCGCCGCAATTCCGTCCCGGATGCCACCGATTCGTACAGCGGCTGGGAGTTTGCCGCGGCCCAGACGCCCGCTCCCGGTCCAGGGGCGTTGTCCCGTCGGTCGGCTGCGAGGGCTGCCCCGCCTCCAGATGATGTGACTCAAAAGTCTCATAGTCCCCAGCAGATGCCGCTTGGCCCGGGTATTCGCATTCATGATGAGTCCGGCGAAGGCGACGGGGCGGTGATCGTCGAATTCACCGGCACGTTGCCACAGATCGAGGCGGTGCTGGCTGAGTTGGAACGCGAGCCGGACCAGGTGGCCCAAATCACGCTACCCACCTCGTTGGGGCTGGTGCAAGACCGTATCCGACGGGCGGCGCGTACGCCGACGTCTGCTGAAGGGGCCGAAGCACTCCGTTCTGGCCCAATGGCGGCCATCCCCCCGGCCCGGCTGGGTGCTAGTGCCAGCGCCGACAGCGTACCTGACCAGCGAGCTGATTTCCCTGCACCGTCGGATGGACCGTCTCGCCAAACCGATACCTCTTCCCTTTACCGCGTAACGATCCGGCTGCTACCATCAGCCCCCCAGGCTGGCGGACCGTCCCAAGACCCGGGGCCTTCCCCGACCCCAGAAAAGCGGTAAGCCCGGGTGCGTGCTCCCTCGGCAATCGTTCACGGGACATTCTGGGTGTCACGCGGCGTCAACTGCGGCATCTTGCGGTTCCCTTGAGCCCTCGGCGGCTATGAGGGCAGAATCCCGCCGTGCAGCATCGTCCCATGGGATCTAAGCAAACGGGGGAACGGGTACGCCGATAGCTAGCCGATAGCTAGCATTGCCAAGACCAGCATGGTACCCTGTTGATAAGGTGCGGCGGGAGCGAACTGAGAGGGCGGCACGCGGGGGGGACGGTGTGGGCGATTTTTCCGCCGGTGGCCCCGCCCTTTTCGGAATTCCTCACCATGACGGTCGAACAGTTTCTCGAGCTTGTCCTACGTAGCCAACTGGTGGAACGCGACCAGTTGCAGCGGTTCCTGGCCCAACTGCCTCCCGACGTAAACCAGGCGACCGTCAGCGCGGAGGAAATGGCAAACCATCTGTGCCATGCCGGGCTGCTGACCCAATGGCAAAGTCAGAAGCTGCTGGAAGGCCGTTACAAGGGCTTTTTCCTCGGCAAATATCGCCTGCTCGATCATCTGGGAACCGGCGGGATGAGCAGCGTGTACTTGGCCGAGCACGTGCTGATGCAGCGCCGGGTCGCGATCAAGGTCCTCCCCAAGCACCGGGTGCAAGATTCGTCCTATCTGGCGAGATTCCACCGCGAAGCCCAGGCGGCCGCCGCCCTGGATCATCGGAACATCGTCCGGGCGTACGACGTGGACAACGACAGCGTCAATCACTATCTCGTCATGGAATACGTGGAAGGGCAGGACCTTCAGCGCATGGTGCGACAAAGCGGACCGTTGCCGTTCCATCTGGCGGCGGACTACATCCGACAGGCCGCGGAGGGACTGGCCCACGCCCATCAGGCCGGCCTCATCCATCGCGATGTCAAGCCCGCTAATCTCCTCGTGGACGCAAAAGGGACGATCAAGGTCCTAGATTTGGGGCTGGCCCGATTCACCAGTGACGAGGCAGCCTCCTTGACCGTCGCCTATGATGAGAATGTTCTGGGAACCGCCGACTACCTCGCTCCGGAGCAAGCGATCGACAGCCACGGCGTCGATGCCCGCGCCGACATCTATAGCTTGGGCTGCACACTGTATTTCCTTCTGACTGGCAGGCCTCCTTTTCCCGATGGTACGTTACCGCAGCGGCTGATGAAACACCAAAGGGAGATGCCGCCGGAGATTCGCACGCTTCGCCCGGACGTCCCCGCCGATCTGGCCGCCATCTGCTTCCAGATGATGGCGAAAAAACCGGCTGACCGCTATGCTTTAGCGGGGCAAGTTGCGGCTGTGCTGACCAAGTGGCTGCTCGATCACGGGTTTACCGTTGCCGACGGCGGCAGCCGCGGCAGCGCCATCGCCCAGGGCCTGCGCGAGCAACCTCGCCCCGCCTCGCCCATGTCGCCCAGCTCCACCAAACGCCTCCCATCAGCCAAGCCGTTGCCCAGTGGCGGCCCGCAAACCCCGGTCAACCCCACACTACGAGCCCCCGCGGTACCCACCACGGCAACCGGGACAAGAGCGGCACCTACCACTGCTGAGACCACCGCCAAGAACGGAGGCGCGGCTCAAGATGGCTCTGGCAAAGGACGCGGGTTGCCGGTTGCCAAGCCCCTCACGCAGCCCGAAACCGAGCCACCGTCTGAGGAATACCCGGGCCTGCATATCACGGAAGATCCTCTTTTGAACCTTGTCCGTTCCGGACACGTGACAGGGAGAGGCCGCTCCAGCGCCGCCCTGGCACCGTGGTGGCTTTGGGCCATCGGCGGAGTTGGCTTGATCATCTCCGCGGCACTGGCTGCTTACCTTCTCCTCTCCCGGTAATGAGGAGATACCCTCCCCCAATGATGAGGAGATACCGTCTCGCAATGGCGACGAGATACCGTCTCCCCGTGATGACGAGATATCCTCTCCCGGTGATGAAGAGATCGGCCGCCGGCCGGTGTCTCCCCGCTGTTTCGGGAGGTGATTGCCGCCTTGACTGCCTGCCTACCCGGTCTCCATGGGGTAACCGCTCCCGGGTGGAATCATGCGAAACCGGAATGATTTCCTGACCCGTGGGGCAAAAACGCTCTGCTCGCGGCCGGCGATTCCTCGACAACACCACAAGCTGCGGAGATCGACCCGGTGCGATACCCCGAATGTTCCGGGAACGGTTACTCTACGGTAGCCCATCGCCCGGCCTGCACCACGTTTCGGCGGTCCGGCAGCCGGATTGCAGGGATCACGATGCCCGGTTTCAGTGACCGCTTTCCATCAAGACGGGAAGGCGGCTGAAAAGATAGAAGGGACGCGGGACCGCGGCGTCGAGCAATATGCGCCAGTCCCATTCCGAATGCGGCAACCGGCTGGTCATCGTATCTCCCAGCATCAATTCGACCAGGGAAGGCTCACGGGCGTATCGGACGACGTTGACGTCGTCGGGATTCAGCCCCGCCAATTCGATGGCCCGATTCACGGCATCCTCCAGGAAACCGATTTCATCGACCAGCCCCGCCTCCTTGGCCTGGAGGGCAGTGAAAACCTGACCCGTGGCCAGCTTATCCAATTCGCCCGGCTTTTGCTGAAACCGCGGTCGGCCTTCGCGGACGATCTCCTTGAATCGGGTGAAGCTGTCATCTACCAATTGCTGGAAGATGGCCCGTTCCTCTTCCGTCATTGGCCGTAATGGGCTGCCCATCCCCTTCAGCCGGTGGCTGGCGATCGAGTCCTCTTTGACTCCCAGCTTGTCGGCCAGGTCCGTGGCGTCGTAATGCGGGATGATCACCCCGATCGAACCCGTCCAGGTGGTCGGTTCCGCGAAAATGCTTTTGGGCGTATCTCCCACCGCCATCGAAATGTAATAACCGCCGCTGGCGGCCACGGAGCCCATGCTCACCACCACCGGGAGGTTCCGTTCCTCCCGCATCTTCTTCAAGTGATGCAGGATGAAATCCGAGCCGGTCACGGTACCGCCCGGCGAGTCCACTCGCAGCACCACGGCTTTGACGTTTTGGTCCTGCTTTACCTGATCGATCTGATCCTTGGCAAACCCCTCGCCATCCAGAATCAACCCTTCCAAAGAGAGAATGGCCACCTTATCCGAAGCCGACGCATTGTGCGAGAAGTGCTCTTCTTTTACCTTGCTCGGCTCGAATCCCGACAGCCCCAAGGCACCCAAGAGGATGATGTTGAAGAAAACAGAACCTATCAACAGCGCTACCAGAAGTACAATCACCAGCGACCGCCACGGGCTGGGCGGCCGGTAAAAGGGGTGGATGTACGGCGGGACCATCCGTGCGGTGACAACATCGTCCGGTGGAAGGTTGGAACTCATCATCACAGCTCACCCATTCCATGTCACAACAAATACGAAACGTCGTTTGCACCCCTTAACTGAAGGGGACAGGGCATCATCACGATCACGCATGGCACCGCCACACGCGGCCCCGTTTTCCCGCCCGCACGACCAAATTTGCAGGACGCGGCAGCGCAACCCCGCAGCGGGCATCCATGTTATTGTAGCTCACGGGGCCGGGCGAGACCCTCCGGGTGGCCGAATTCGCCGCCAACAGAACAGGCTATTGGGCCTGACTGCGGCAAGCAAGCGTTGCAATATTCCCCAAAAACCGGGCGACGGCGTCACCCCTCGCACCGGCTTCAACCGTTTTAGCGCTACAGCGTTGGGTTGCTCTCAACATCTTGTGGTGATGCGAAACCACGCATTGGAACGTATGGTGGGCGCATCATGCAGGCACACCGACTTTGCGCTGTAGGATTAGGCACCCGCTCACCGGCCGGGGTTCGACCGCCGCTAGCTTCTTTCAGATTACACAGACTCGTTATACGGACTCGACTGTGGCGATTTTTACAGACTCGACCGAGGCTCTCCGCGCCGGTCGCCGCTTGCAAAATCGACTTCCTGACTGGACTTTTACAAATTGGGTTCACAAGCTCCGCTCTCCCCTCGCGGGATTGGGAAAAGACGGCAGTTTACTGCGAAAACCGCCTTTCCTGTTTTTCTGAATCACCCAGAGTTTCAGTTTGTCGCACTCTCTCAGGGGGAGAGCGAACAATTTGCAAAAGTCCAGTTGCCGAGCGAATCTGCCGAGGCAGCGTGTTACGGGGTCGCCTCTTCCACCACGACCAACCCCACGTCGATATACTGACCGCCCCCCGTTTGCCGGCAGTGGACCGCCAGGACGTTCTTTCCAACTTTTAGCACACCGGCCACGGCGGGATCGAGCGGTACGATCTGATAGTTCGTGGTGTAGCCCTTCAATGCCGCGACTTTCTGCCCGTTGAGATAGACTTCGGCGTCTTCGTCGTGATGGATGAGGAGTTCGATTTCCGCCTGCTGCGGGATGGTAGGCAAGTCGAACGTCCGCCGAATCCAGATATCACTGGTATTCCACGGCGTGCGGACGACAGCGCCGGGTGTCCCCTCCGCTCCAAAACCGCCGGGGCCGTCCTTCCAAGCCGAATCGTCGAAGTCGGCCCTCATCCACTCCCCCGATGGTGCTTCCAGCGCGTATCGCCAGGACTGCGGTTCTCGTTCCGAGGTCGGCACGATTAGGGAGACCTTGGGCGGGGGCAAAAAGAGCTTGCTCGCGGCAGCCGCGGCACGTTCTACATCGACTTTCGCGATCTCACGATCGTAAGTCATCAGCCCATTGACCTCGATCTCAACGTCCGAAGTCTGCGTGTAGACCGCGGCACACAAGCCTTGTCCGATGAGCGGTCGCAGCCTGCCAAGCAGATTCACGTAGGCATCGGTCAGGCTCTTCGGATCGGGAAAGGCCACGTAACCCCAGTTCTTTTCGTCCTGCCAAGTGTGACCGGACAGGGGAAGGCCCAGGCCTCCGAATTCTCCCAGTACAGAGGCACGGCGTTCTTCCACGGGCCGCATGCCAGGTCCCGGATAGTTGTGCATGTCAGAGAGATCCCCGCAGCCATTGTCGGTCCAACCGCTGGCCTCGTTGACCAGGCGGCTCGGGTCGTACTCCTTGATCCAGGCGACCGTGTCGCAGGTGTCGTGCTGCCCCCAGCCCTCGTTGAAGGGTACCCAAACGACGATGCTGGGGTGATTCCGCCGGGCATCGATCATGGCCTGCAACTCCCGTCGAAAATTGGCCTTGCTGGCGGCATTCCGGCCGCTGTCACCGGAGGGCATGTCTTGCCAAACCAGCAAGCCCAACCGATCACACCAGTAATACCACCGTTCCGGCTCGCACTTGACATGCTTGCGTGCCATGTTCATGCCGTATTTCTTGGTCATTTCGATGTCATAGCGCAGCGCCTCATCGCAAGGCGCGGTGTACAGTCCATCCGGCCACCACCCCTGGTCGAGCGGTCCGAACTGGAACACGGCCTTGCCATTGAGCATCAAGCGTGGGATCCCGTGTTCGTCCTTGGCCACCTCGATCTTTCGCATCCCGAAGTAACCCCGGACCTCGTCCAAGGTCCGCTCGCCCTCCAGCAACGTAACCCTTAAGTCATACAAATTGGGTTCATCGGGCCACCACAATTTGGGATTATCCATCGTGATCGTGACGACCTCGCCGGAGTGCCCTTCGGCCTGCGACACTGCCCGCCCCTCCCAGAGGGCTTCCACCCGCACCGGACGCACCTCCGACGCCTGCACCGTCACCAAAACCGCTCGACGATCCAGATCGGGCACGATCTTCATCCCCTGGATGTACACGGCCGGAACGGTTTCCAGCCAAACGGTCTGCCAAATGCCGGTCACCGCCGTGTACCAAATACCGTTCGGTTGCAATACCTGCTTGCCACGCGGCTGCGCACCGCTATCGGTGGGATCCCACACCGCAACGATCAGCTCATTCTCCCCCGGCTTGAGTGCGGACGTGGCGTCGAACGTGAATGGATCGTAGCCGCCCGAGTGCTCCCCCAGGCGGGTACCGTTCAACCAGACCACGGCCTGCCAATCGACGGCGCCAAAATGCAACAGGAGCCGCTGGCCGTCGCTCAGCTTCGGTGCCGGGAACGTGCGGCGATACCACAATCGTTGATCGGGGGAGACGGGCTTGCGGACGCCGCTTAGTGCCGACTCCACCGCAAACGGCACCAAGATTTTCCCGTCCCAGGACTCCGGCCTGCCAGCGTCGCGGTGAACGATCGCGTACTCCCAAAGCCCGTTGAGATTCGTCCAGTCGGGACGAACCATGGTGGGCCGCGGATACTCGGGCCAAACCCGATCCGGTGCCAGATCCTTGGCCCAGCGGGTGAAGAGTGGACTGTCCGCGGGTTTCCAATCCTGCGCCGAGACCGCCCCCCATGACAGGATGCCCGTGACCAACGTCATCGCTAGTCGTTTCATCATCGCTCACAACCTTTCGTAGTGCAGCTCTCGTCGTAGTGCAGCTCTCGATGTGGCTTTGGCTACGGCACGTACCGTCGCTCCGGCATCGAACTTCCGTCGTTGATGCCTACAGCCGTCGTTGATGCCAACGGATCGCGACCGGACAAAACTTCAGGATATGTAGCGGGAATGAGCGACGCAAGCAACAAAAGCGCAAAACATTCGCACTTTTGCGCACATCATCGCGGACCTATTTCACACGATTCTGAACCGCAAGCACGCAGCTAAAATTCACCCGGTCACGATGCCATTCCTCGACCGGCTGCATGAGGGACCGTCGAACCGGTTAACAGGGCCAGGTACACTTCAACCGCTATTCAAGCTCCTATCAGAAAGGCGGAAAGCGCGGAAGGCCCTGGTTCTTCGCTAAAAAGGGCGTTCTCTCAGGACGAAAACCTTTCCAGGTTATCCGAGAATCTGGGGAAAATGTAATATTCTGAAAAGACAGGCTTTTTCGTATCGGGCATTTGGACGATGCATGAATGCAGTCGAATTTCCATCGGAAAGGCAACTGCGCCGGGCTCCTATCCCTTTTCGGTTGAGGAAACAAGCTCCTCCCGTTGCGGGAAAAGAGCCTCCCGCGAGGCGGAGGACCCGCCATCCGGTGGACGGGATGAGGGGAAGTTAAGGACGGGTCGTAGAGTCTCAATCACGGAGGACGCGAAATGCGAAGGTTGAACAAGAAGTGGGGATTGCTTGGAGGATGCCTGGGCGTCCTGATCTTTGCCCCTTGGGCAGGTGCGCAAGGATTGCAGGATTTGCGGCCCATTGATCCTTCTTACATGGTGAGCAGTAGCTACACGTCGGCCGAACCGCAGGGCACGACCCAAGATGAGCTGGCACAGCGGGTAGCAGAACTGGAAAAGGCCTTGGGAGACATCCAGGCCAAGCAAGCCGCAGACAAGAAAAAGGCGGCAAGCAAAATGTCCGTCGCGGTCGAGGGTCGTGCTTATGCGGACGCCGTGTACTTCGACCAAAGCGCGGGAAGCATGGCCACCTTTGGAGATGCACAGGACACCGTGCAATTCAGCAAAGCCCGCTTGGGTGCCCACGGCGAGGGCTTCGATGTCTTCAACTATGCGATCGAAGTCGACTTCGCTGGCCGGGACAGCACCAATGATCAGTCCACGTCGTTCAAGGATGTTTACCTGGGCATTCGGGATCTGCCCTGGCTCTCTAGGGTTCAAATCGGACATTTCAAGGAGCCGTTCAGCCTGGAAGAGCTGACCAGCAGCCGCTACATCACCTTCATGGAGCGAAGCCTGGCGAACGTCTTTTCCCCTGCCCGTAACATGGGGATCGCTTCCTACCGCGTCTCGGAGAACGAGCGATTCACTTTCGCCTTTGGCGGTTTCCGCACGATCGGCGACAAACCTCCCTACGCCTCGGACGACGACGGTGGTTACACCTTCACGATGCGTGGGACCTATTTGCCCTGGTATGACGAGGCCACCAACGGTCGCGGCCTGCTGCACTTGGGACTGGGCTATAGTTACCGCGACGTGGATCATCCCACGCAACGTATTCGAACCCATGCCGAAACCGCAGTCGGGCCGTACATCCTGGATACGGGCAACATCACGGACGTGGAGGATTTTCAATTGCTGAATCCCGAAATCGCGTTCGTGTACGGTCCATTCTCCGTTCAATCCGAGTACATCGCCGCCTTCTATAATCGCGCTGGAGCGGACGCTGACTTCCACGCCGCCTACATCCAAGCAAGCTACTTCCTGACCGGCGAGAACCGCGTCTACGATCGAAAGAAGGCTGCCTTCGCGCGTGTCAAGCCGTACGAGAATTTCTTCCGCGTTCGCACCTGCGATGGCAACATCGAGATGGGCAAAGGCGCCTGGGAGCTGGCCTATCGCTACTCCTGGCTGGATCTGGACGATGCCGATGTCCACATCTTCGGCGGCAACAGCAGCGACCACACCGTGGGAGTCAATTGGTATCTCAACCCGTACATGCGCTTGATGTTCAACTACGTCTATGCCCAAGTCAGCCCGAACAACAACTTGGCTGACAGCGACCTGAGCGTGTTCCAAATGAGGGCCCAGTTCGACTTCTGAGACCATCGACTTCTGAGACGATTGGTGAAGTCGGACATCCTCTAACTTTCCCGGAGAATCCAAGGTTAATTGGACACAGGCAAAATCAGCGGTATCAAATACCGCCCCGCTGAAAAGGAGTGTAAACCATGAGAACGAGCGGTGTGATGGCTTTGATCGTGGGGCTCTGCTGGTACCTCCCAGCAACAGTCCAAGCTCAAGATGTGGATTGTGGTTCGCCCGGTCGCTGCGCGATCTGCGGCCAGCCCGGTCCGTGCCAACAAAAGATCTGCACCATCGAGTGTGGTGTGGAAAAGGTGAAGAAGTCGTGCTGGTGCGTGGAAGTGGTCGACATCTGCACGATGCGGCCGACACTGCCCGGCCACGGCCGATGCAATGACCCGGCTTGCGGCTGCGACCTGGGGCCGGATTGCGGCGGCGATTGCGGTGACGGCATTTCCTGCGGCAATTCGGGTTGCAACACGTGCGGTCGGTGTGGCCTACTCGGTGAATTGGGCAAGCGTCCCAATCCGGTCATCCCGCCGCAACCTGGCAAGGCCCGCACCATCAAGAAACTCGTCAAGAAAGAGTACGAGGTCGAAAAGCCGGTCTACAAGGCCGTCGTGAAATGGGTCTGTGCGGACTGCGTCACGGCCAAGGCTTGCGGTGATTGCGGCGTCAGCGAAAGCGGGCCGACCCCCGCCGTCGAGGAGAGCAAGCCGCTGCCGCAAGCTCCAGCACCGGATCCGGCCCCGGCCGCGCCGGAGAAAAAAGAGGGAGATCAAGGCGCCAAACAAACGGCCCTTTTGGCTCCCTTGCCCCCACTGCCCCTCGATTGAGGCTTTACCCGATTTCTGACCGCGAAACGGTCGGAACGCAGCCCCGCCGCGGTCCGTCCCAAGACAACCGCGGAAACCCATCCTGACATCTGGAACCGGCGACCGATTGCGAATCGGCGCCGGTCCTTTTGTTTACGGCGGTAGTTGCCGAAGGTTTACAGCGGTAGCTGCCGACGGTGGCTCGCGCCCCCCCACTCCCCCGGTCAAACGACAGCGAGGCAAGCGATTCCTTTTTCCCCGGTGGCCTACTCCCATTGCACACGCCCATTGAGGCACAACAAATAGCATTGACACCGACCCTTATACACAACGTTTAGTGGCGTGCAATGAAGGTGGGGCACCACACTTTTTTCGCTCTTGCCAAAATTGCGGCATTGTCTTTCAATAAGGGGGCCTCGAGGATTGCCTCTTTCCCGCACCTTCGTTTTCCGCGATCTTTTGAGGTCGTGCAAGCTCGTAGCGATCGGACCGCCCGAAAGGTCCTGATCGCGGAGCGACGCTGTGCCCCCGGTCGCCCAATATCCGGACGGTAACGCGCGACCGTTGAGGAACGGATTCCGCTGGTCACTCAGGGAGGAGAGACGGTGCACGAACAGGCTCGTGATCGCGGCTGGCCCCCATTCCGCGGGGCAGCCTTCTTCATTTTGCCCGGCTTATTTGTTGGGTTGGGGACGGCCCTCGCCGGAACGCCTCATCCCCTGGCCGGTCAAACGGTGCTCCTCGATTTCTACGCCTCTTGGTGCGGCCCCTGCCGGAACATGATGCCCACCGTGGCCGAACTCGAGCGGTTGGGTTACCCCGTGCAGCGGATCGACGTAGATCGCCAGCGCGACCTGGCCCAGCAGCTCGGGGTACACTCCCTGCCCACTTTCGTGATGCTGGTGGACGGACAAGAGGCCGGGCGACTGATAGGGGGGCAACCACTCTCGTCGCTCATCGAGCTGTGCCGCCGCGCACCTCGTGCGAACACCGCGGCAGCCGCCCCCCAGTACACCAGCCCGCCCAATGACCAGCACACCAGTTCGCCCAATGACCAGCACGCCGGATCGCCAAATGACCAGCGTACCGGACCGCCCAATGACTCGTCCAGCGATCGTCCCCCTGATCGCCGCACCGTCCCCGTGGAGGAAAATGCCACCCTGCCAGAGCTGATGCCGGGACTCCGCTACGCCTCCGCCGCGGAAGAAGATCTCACTGCGGCGACGGTACGGATTCGGGTCGCCGATGCCTCGGGTCGCTCCACGGGGTCGGGCACCATCATCGACGCCCGGGGTGGCGAGGCCTTGATCCTGACTTGCGGCCACCTGTTCCGCGAATCGCAGGGCAAGGCACCCATCCGCGTGGATTTGTTCGGGACGCAGCCGGTTTCCGATCTGCCAGCTCAGTTGATCGACTACGACGACCGATTGGACCTGGGACTCATCACGATCCGACCTCCCGCGCCGGTGGTGGCGGCCCGCGTCGCGCCCCCAGGCTTTCCTCTCTCCCAGGGTGATGCGATCTATTCGGTCGGCTGCAACGAGGGGAACCCTCCGACCTTACGGCAAGGAAAGATAACCACGCTCAACCGCTACCTCGGCCCAGCCAATATCGAGGCCTCCGGATCGCCTGTCACAGGCCGCAGCGGAGGGGGGCTGTTTTCCGCGGAAGGCTTTTTGATTGGCGTTTGTAATGCCGCCGATCCCGATCTGAACGAAGGCATCTACGCCGCGTTGAAGGAGATTCACCACCGGCTGGATCACCTGAATTTGAGCTTTGTGTATCGCGGGCGTCCCTTGGAGGCGGTAGCCGCGTCGCCACCCGCTCTGGCTCGAACGCCAGGCGTGGCAGCGGTCGAGGCGATCCAGGGGGACGTGGCAGCCGTGCTTGGAATACGCGCCGATGCCACCGCCAATGCCGGGAATCCGCCGGATTCTCCCCACGCCCAAGATATGGCGGCCACCACCGCCAGCGATTCCAACATGGCCCTCACCGAGGGGTTGAACCAAGAACGTGCCGCCGCGATTACCACGCAAAACGGAATGCCGCTGCCGATTCCCTCGGACGAGCCTCCACTTCAGCCACTCCTTGGAATGAGGCGAAGCAATGCGGGCGATGCCACAGCCTCGTTGACACCGCCAACTCGCAGTCCCGCGCTCGGCTGGAACAACGTTGTCTTCACTCCGACGACACCCCACAGTCCCGTCACCCAAGGTGATCGCGTCGAGACAGCGTCTTTCAATCCCGGTACCTCTTATAATCGCGATACGTCTGCTGCGAAAACTCCTCCCGCGACAGCGCAGCCGGGTGGAGTCGCTCTGACGGCCGAGGAACAAGCGACGCTGGACGAGATCGCCCGACGCCGCGCCCTGGGTTACGAAATCATCTGCATCGCGCGTCCCTCGAATTCCCAGGACAGCCCGAGTGAGGTAATCGTCCTGCGTGACGCCTCGCCAGCTTTTCTCGCGGCCCTCCAGCGTACGGAGGCAGCGCGGTCCCCAACGGGAGAGACCGGCTCGGCGCGACCAGCCCCGCCCGTCGCTATCGCAAACCAGACCGCATCCCCGGCAGCGTCGCGAGGTCGTGCCACCGCGGAACCCGATAAACTGCCCGCCGGCACCTCGCCCGTGCTCCCTGCGGTCGTTCTGCCCAGCCCAGCGAGGTAACCCAATGTTCTGCTCGCCGTAATCGTACACGGAAACATGCGGAAAACGCCCCGTGTTCACGAGGCGTGTGGCAAAAACGCCCTGCCCATTGCTGCCCACGGCTGAAAGAAACCACAAGATATTGTGGCCGATACGGCGAGAAACCCCGAATGTTCCGTGAACGGTTACTTCGCACCGAACGAGCGTATTCAACCTGAGGCTGGAGGGGCTGATCCTCGCGGGGAGCAGGCCACGACCCAGCCGTTGGCCCGAATCGACCCGAAGAACCAGGGGGCGGCGAGTGGCCCGTTGCGATCCACGCTGAGCGGCACCGCCTGCTTGATGGCCAGGTCCGCGGACGATAGATCGCGTCGCAACTCACGCCAGGTGAAGGCGTGAACGAAGACGTTCGCCACGCCGTGATACTCGAAGAATCGATCGCCGAAATCCCCACGGCGCAGGAAGGTCGTCCGCAGCCAGTGCGGCCACAACCACTCCCTGCCGGCGGCAGTCAACAGGTTGTGCCACACATTGTGGACGTGCAGGATAAACGTTCCGCCCGGCTTCAAGATGCGGCGGACATGCCGCAGCACGGTTCGGCGATGTTCGCGGCCGTGAATCATCCCCAGCGTGCTAAAAAGGCATAAAACATAGTCGGCAGACCGGTCTGCCAGGCACCCCAGCTCCACCACGTTGGCCTGAACGGCATGAACGGCGACGTTCGCTGCCCGGGCCTTGGTCCGTACAATCCGCAGCATGTGGGGTGAAAGGTCCACGCCCACCGCAAAAAATCCTCGCTTGGCCAGGGGCAACAAGGCTCTGCCCGTCCCGCAGCCCAGGTCCACCACGACGCCGGGTTTGCGAAAGTGCCGGGCGATGACTTGTTCATCAAACAGAAAGAGGTGACTGCCCGCGATCGTGTCGTCGTATTCTTCGGCGATGTACGGGGCGTGGGCATACTCCCAAACACCCCTTGCCACCCCCGGTGGAAGGAGCCATTCCGGACGAGATTCCCGACTTCCGGTCACCGCCGCGCTCCGTTGATTCGATGAGATTTCATGATCAGGAAAAGCCGATCCCAAGATATGATCCACTCGACTGGATCATCTGCCCAGGTCCCGCAAAAGCCAGGAGCAAGCCACTCTTCCATCGCAAGTTTGGCCCGCAAATCCGCGATTCTCGCCACCGCCCGATAAATCCTCCAACCGGCCCATCCATTCCGAGTCTAGGCAAACAACCGTTTTATTCGAGTCCGCGTCTGCGGGCAACCGCACGGCCATCCCGACTAGCGCCCTCACCGATACACAACTTCCGTGACGATTGCCCGACACCCAGGCTTTGTCGCAAGGCCAAACTAGCGAAGCCGTCTCATTTTCCTGTAAGATTCTCATTTTCCGGCAAGCTATATCCGGTATGATATGTATATATATGTATCGATGCGATTGGAGATCGCCTGTCGCCAAGGGTTGGTCTGTCGATCTTGGTAATTCGCATACGGCGTGGGATCTCCGCGTATTGCGAGGGGTGAAGGTTGTCCGACATCGCTTATCTCGTCATCCGGGAAGGTTCCAAATGGACCGATGTATTTCGTCTGGTGCCAGGCCAGGTGATTACGATCGGTCGTGCCCCCACGAACCAAATCATCATCAAGGACGACCGCTGTAGCCGCAGCCATGCCGAAATATTTCTCTCCGACGGTCGCTGGGTGATACGCGATCTGGAAAGTCGCAACGGGACGGCGGTTGGCACACAGTTGATCAAGAAGGATTGGCCACTGGAATCCGGCGACGTGATCCGGATCGGCCGCTCGCAATTGGTCTTCGTGCGGAATCTGAGTGACGCCTTTCCGGAAGGAGGCACGATCCCTGGCCGTGAAGCGGTGGAGCTGCCCGCCGCCTCGGAGGCCCCCTCCGAAAGCGACATCGACGTATTGGGAGGCTACGAACCCACCACCATCACGCATCGGCGGACCCGGACATCGCTGCTGGAGGCGGGCGAGGAAAGCGAGCCCCCCCAGGCCGAGTCGGGGCGGGCCGCGGCCCGACTTTGCCGACTGGCCTTCGAGATGGGGAAGGCCCCCGACGCCCCCTCCATCGCCGCCTTGGCCCTCGACGTGCTCTTCGAAATGACCCACGCTGACGGAGCGGGCGTGCTCCTGCGGCCGCGCGGTTCCGGGCAAATTGCGGGCGGGAGCGATCTCAAGCTGGTGGCCTCGAAGACCCGCTCGCAATGGGCCTATCACCGCGTGTCCAACTTTTTGGCGGCGACCGTGCTCCGCGAAGGAGAGGCCGTCCTGGCTCGCAACGTGCTCAACGACAGTGCCATCGGCAGCCGCGACAGCCAGGGCGAGATCCACGCCGCAAGCGTCATCTGCGCACCCATTCGCCGCGGCACCGAGACGCTGGGACTGATCCACCTCTACACGACGGACGCTAACGCCGCATTTACTCCCGACAATTTGGAATTCACTTTGGCGGTAGCCGAAACGGCGGCCGTGGCCCTCAACAATCTCAACCGGCAAGAGGAATTGGCGGAGAACCTGACCCAGGTCCGGAACGAGAATGTTCAGCTTCGCGAGCGGCTCGGTGCGCAGAGCGAGCTGGTGGGCCGCAGTCCGGCGATCCGCGCCATTAGCGATGAAATCGCCCGCGCCGCCGCCACCCGTGCCACGGTCTTGATTCGTGGGGAAAGCGGCGTTGGCAAGGAGTTGGTCGCGCGTGCCGTCCACTTTTCCAGCCCCCGCAAGGCCGGCCCCTTCGTCTGCATCAATTGCGCGGCCCTGTCCGAGGAGTTATTGGCCAGCGAATTGTTCGGCCACGAAAAGGGATCCTTCACCGGGGCCTTCGAGCGCAAAATCGGCAAGTTCGAGCTGGCTCACCAGGGCACCCTGATGCTGGACGAGATCGGCGAAATGAGCCCCGGCATCCAGGCCAAGTTCCTCCGCGTGCTGGAGGGGCACCCCTTCGAACGGCTGGGCGGCAGCAAGCCCATCCAGGTTGACGTCCGCGTCATCGCCGCCACCAATCGCGATCTGGAAAAAGAGGTCATTCAAGGACGATTCCGCCGCGATCTCTTCTTCCGCCTGCGCGTCCTCGAGATCGTCGTGCCACCTTTGCGAAAGCGGCTCGACGATGTGCCCGAGTTGGCCTACTACTTCCTCAACAAGTTCCGCGAGGAAACCGGCCGGAAAATCAAGGGCTTCACCCCCGCCGCCATGGATCGCCTTACCGCCTACCGCTGGCCGGGGAACGTTCGCGAACTCAAGAACGTGATAGAACGGGCCGTCGTACTCTGCCGCGGCAACCTGATCGATGCCGACGACCTGCTCCTCTCCAATCTGGCCACAACCGGCGACACCGCCGACGCTGTGCTCCAGGAACGCGGCTATCGCCCTTGTTCCTTGGCGGACATGGAGCGCGCCCACATCCTGAATACACTGCGACACACAGGCTGGAACAAGAGCCGTGCCGCGTATATCCTGGGCATCGAGCGATCCACGCTGGATCGCAAGATCCGACGTTACAATTTGGAACCGCAGGAGCGGTCCAGCACGCCGCCTGCTCACCCCGCCGCGCCACCTCCTGATTCCCATTGAAGCGGCCCGCGTTCGCACGCCACCGCCGACTTTTGAAGCCAGGCCGGCGACTTTTGAAGCCAGAACGGTCTTACCCTGCGGAGGAACGTCCGAGACCTCAGCCTATCGGGGACGCTCAGCGGAAGCGACCCACCTATCTTCCAAACCCTTTTTTGACACGAACCTTTCTGGACGTATTTTAGCCCAAACTTCCCGGACGAATTTTTACGTAAATCGTTACTGCGTAAAGACTTCCTGTTGATTTACACTGCTTGTCGTAGTCATGTAATGGTTTTTCATAAGTTCTTGTCCCGTAATGAGTTGCGTGATTCACCTTGTACTCAGAAAACGGTCGGAGAATCAGCGTGCTCAATTGACGTAAATCATGGTCTTGCAATCACTTGCAATTAGAGCGTGCCTACCTCGCGCGCGGGGGGGTTAACGCCCCGCTAGTTCGCAGGAGGAAGTTTGGTTTAAGTGCACGGAAGCTTTGACAGGCCGATCCGAACAATTACCATTGGCTAGTTGAAGGCGGGCTGAGTCGTGAGTTGAAGGCTGGCTGAGTTGCGGTGCAGCGTCGTCTCGCGATGTTCCCACAACCAGCGGTCGAGGATCGCACAGCCGCCGAGGACCGCATGACGCCTTGGGCTGATTTTACGCGATGCAGGGGGTGGATGACATGGGGCACTTTTCGGCGCGATCGTTTCTTACCATTGTTTGTACCAGGCAACGGGTTCGTGCCAGGCACGGGAGAAAATCGGGCTTGCGATGGGCCGTCGCAGGAGTATGCGTGGCATTGGTGGTGGTCGGCGGCGTCCCCGCTGAACTTGAAGCACGAGAGGATTCCGGTCCGCAATCGGCGGCGACTCCACGCCCTGCCACAGGCACGACTCCATCGATCTCGCCGGACGATCCAATCCAACTCCGCGATGCCGTGGCATACCAAATCTCGATGGGACGATCTCTAGAAGTAACCTGCGACCAGATTCAACGGCACTCCCCGGGGATTGCCGGCTCAAATTCCCCCCCGCTTGCCAGCCTCGTCACCGCGACATACGAAGATCTCACCGCAACACCTCCTCCACCTCCTCAGCGTCCCCGGGCGATGGCCCTGATTGGCGACCGCTACCATCATCCTGGGTACATCCGCCCACCACTCGAAGCTGTCTGCCAAAAAGTCGGCGTGGCGTCTGTCTTCATTTACGACGTGCGCCTGCTCAACAAAACGATCCTCCGCGACTACGACCTCCTGATTGTCTTACGTGACGGCATGCTCTGGCCCTCCCCAACCGAGGATGACGAGTTCGGAAAGCAACGAGTCTTTTGGCTGACCCCGGATCAAGAGGTGGCAATCGCCTCTTACGTATCCCATGGTGGCGCGTACTTGGCGCTCCACAACGCCACGGCCCTCAAGGGTCTGAACGATACGGATTCCTTGTACTCCCAAGTGCTGGGCGCCACCTACGCCGGTCATGGGAAGGTGGACGAGTGCTACCGGGTCCGCGTGACCGAGCCAGGCCACCCCGTCGCTCAACATGTCAACGACTACACGATCACCGACGAACGACACTGGCCGACCCTTCATGTTCAAGACGCCCAGGTCTTTCTAGAGGCCGTTTGCACCGACCGGCGGTCCATTCACGGATTTACCCGGTTGTACGGCCAAGGCCGCGTGTGCTACCTCGCAAACGGCCATCATCGGGGGGCTTTGGAAGCCCAACCCGTGCAACAATTGTTGGAGAACGCCATCCGGTGGTGCCTCAAGGGGCCGGGCGCTGAGTAGCAGTCCCCGGGGCAAAACCTGATAACGGATGCCGGGATGCGACAAAGCGACAAAGATGCCGCAGATCACGAGTCGGCGGCCCCTTTCAGCACGGCTCCTCCCAGGGAACTAAGCCGCAATTGCAATAGGCGGGTAAAACATCCAAGAAACCCGCTCCTTCTGCCGATTTCTACCTCTTGACAAATCCAGGCCACATAGCAATGATTTTGAAGATCATCAACATCACCGGCTGTCGCAGGCCGACCCGCGAGTCGGAGCACGGGCAACGAAGGGATATGGCGCCTGAGGGCCGGTGAGGTGAAGGACGCTAACATCTATGGCTACCGTGGATGCCGACGCGACGCCGTCGATCCCGGGTGATGAGGAGCCTCCTGGTTCCCAAATCACTTTCGAGACGATTTCCCCACGTTCATCTCATGCCGCAACTCGCGGCTCACTCCTTCGCCTTCCCGTGATAGGCGAGCCATCCACCGAACCGGCCGTCGAGCCGGTGGTCTTCCGGCGTCCCAAGACGGACCCCCGAGTTCGCCAATTCCGCCGGACTTTCTACCGGGACGTTCCCGACAAGCTGTGGAACGACTGGCACTGGCAAATCAGCCACCGCGTGCGAACCCTGTCGCAAATCGAGCGATTGCTGGTCCTCTCGCCGGATGAACGCGAGGCTCTGGTCAGGGCGGGCGAGAAGCTGCCGGTAGGCATCACGCCCTATTACATGGCGTTGATTTCGCCTCACGATCCGGACCAGGCCCTTCGCCGAACGGTCCTCCCGAGCATGGCGGAATTCATGGTTTCCCCGGGCGAGGCGCAAGACCCGCTGGGAGAAGACGAAGATAGCCCGGTGCCGGGCCTGGTGCATCGTTATCCCGACCGTGTGCTGCTTTTGGTGCACGACTTTTGCTCTACCTACTGCCGATACTGCACGCGGAGCCGCGTCGTCGGGCACGGTGAGATTGCCTCGTCGCATGACCGTCTGCAAATGGGGCTGAACTACATCCGCCGCAACCCCCAGATCCGCGACGTGCTTCTGTCGGGTGGCGACCCGCTGACCTTGAGCGACGAAAAGCTCATTTGGATTCTGTCCGAATTGCGGCGGATTCCTCACGTGGAATTCCTGAGGATCGGGACCAAGGTGCCGGTCGTGCTCCCACAGCGGATCACGCCCGCCCTGTGCCGTGCGCTGCGCCGCTTCCACCCCTTGTGGATGAGCATCCACTTCACGCATCCCGACGAATGCACCCCGGAGGCGTACCAGGCCTGTGGCCGCCTCGCGGATGCCGGCATCCCGCTAGGCTCGCAAACCGTTCTGCTCCGCGGGGTGAACGACGATGTCGAGATCATGAAGCGGTTGGTGCATGAACTGCTGAAGATGCGGGTGCGTCCGTATTACCTCTACCAGTGCGATCCGACTCTCGGTTCGGCTCATTTCCGCACCTCGATCTCCAAGGGGCTGGAGATCATTTCCGGCTTGCGAGGGCACACGACCGGCTACGCCGTGCCGCATTTCGTGGTCGACGCGCCGGGCGGTGGCGGGAAAATCCCCCTGCTACCCGACTATGTCATCGGCCGCGAGGGGGATGACCTGCTTTTGCGAAACTACG
Source organism: Blastopirellula marina (assembly GCA_020721965.1). Taxonomy (GTDB): domain Bacteria; phylum Planctomycetota; class Planctomycetia; order Pirellulales; family Thermoguttaceae; genus Thermogutta. The sequence continues at coordinate 68,563 of DYLS01000004.1, forward strand.
AGGGTAAGGTCTTCCGCTATCCCGACCCACCGGAGACTTCGGTTCCCGTGGAGAAGGTAGCGCCAACAAGCGGGGAAGCATAATACAGCAGGTTTACGCCTCCATGGAACGAGAAGAACCACTTTGCTTCCGCTGCGATCGGACGCAACGGACGTGTTGCCAAATTTGTCAGATCTACGTCACCCCTGGTGACGTGGAACGGATCACGGCTTATGCCGGCCAGCAGAACTTCTTCGAATATCGGCGCCCCACGGATCCGGAATACTTGGATCAAGACGACGACCCGCTCTGGGCAGCGTGCGTGTTTCGATCGGACGGAACGCGGCGGGTGCTGCGGCGAACGGATGCCCAAGGCTGCATTTTTCTAGGCCCCCAAGGCTGCCGCCTGCCGCTGGAGGTTCGGCCGCTGGTGTGCCGCCTCTATCCCTTCGAGTATACCGAGCGAGGCCTGACGGGCGTCGTCGGCAGTATGTGCCCTCATCATTTGCTAGCCCCCGGCGAGACCCTGCTGGACTCCTTGGGGATGGACGCGGAGACAGCAGAACGCTGGCGCACGCAACTGTATTCGGAAATCCGCCGCGAGCCGACAGCCCCCGCGCCGGTCGCGGGCGAAGGCTCGGCCACGATTGTCGTCGCCGCGGACCAGCCCCACGTCACGCCGTCCTCCCAGCCGTCTTTATCCCCGAACTTTGTGGCCCCATCCCCGGTCGGCGGATCCCACGCTTCCCACGCCGCACCGGGTGGAGATTGTCGCGTCCCTGGCCAATCCTCCTCGCCATGCACATCGGTTTGACCTACGATCTCCGCAACGAATACTTGGCCGAAGGTTGGAGCGAGGCCGAGACGGCTGAATTCGACCGTGACGACACGATCGAGGCGATCGACATCGCGCTGCGACAAATTGGGCACAAAACGGATCGCGTGGGCCGATTGAGCAAGCTGGTGACGCGACTGGCCCGCGGCGACCGGTGGGATCTGGTCTTCAACATCGCTGAGGGAATGTTTGGGAAGGCCCGCGAGGCCCAAGTTCCCGCCCTCCTGGATGCCTACCGCATCCCGTACACTTTCGCGGACCCGGCCGTGCTAATGCTCAGTCTCGATAAGGCCTTGTGCAAGATGGCAATCCAGCAGGTCGGTCTTCCCACGCCGCCGCACTGGGTCATCAAAACCCAGGCCGACATCGACCGCGTGTCACCGCAGTTTCCCCTTTTCTGCAAGCCTCTCGCGGAGGGTACTGGAAAAGGTGTCACCGAGGACTCCTTGGTTGGCACCCGAAAGGCACTCGCCGACCAGTGCCGCCGCCTGCTCGCGGAGTTCCACCAACCCGTCTTGGTCGAGACCTATCTCCCCGGGCGGGAATTCACCGTGGGCCTGTTAGGCACCGGGATGGAGGCAGAGGTCCTCGGCACGCTCGAAATCATCCTCCTCTCCAGTGCCGAGCGTCATGCTTATTCCTATCTCAACAAGGAGTTCTGCGAACAGTATGTCGAATACCGCTTCGTTTCCGCCGCGGATCCCGAGGTCGCGCAGGCCGAGCAAATCGCCCTGGCAGCCTGGCGCTGGCTGGGGGCCAGGGACGGCGGCCGTGTGGACCTGCGGTCCGACGAAAACGGTCAGCCCCAATTCCTGGAGATCAATCCACTCGCCGGCTTGCATCCGCAGCACTCCGATCTGCCCATGATCGCCACCGCCGTGGGAATGCCCTATCACGAATTGATCGGCCGGATCGTCGATTCCGCAACTAAGCGAATCGGCAATCCAGCCATTTTTTGAAGCTCGTCGCCCACGTTCTGGAGGGATGTTGCCGTGCGGGTGCTAATCGTTCACCAAGACCTTGCGTCACGGGCGGCCGCGGATGATCTCGACGTACTGCAACAAGTGGAATTGGTTCGGTCCGGACTTTTGCGACTAGGGCACACCACCGAGACATGGACGCTGGACCTCGATTTGCGGCAGTTTCAAGAGGATGTCCGCCGCATCTCCCCAGACATCGTTTTCTATCTCGTGGAATCGCTTGGGGCAACGGACCGGCTGCAATATCTGGCCGCGGGGGTGTTGGACACTTTGGCAATCCCGTACACCGGCTGCGCCACTCGAGCCTTATTCGAGACCAACGATAAGCTGATCACGAAAGCCCGTCTGAAGGCCGCCGGGCTGCCCACCCCTGCCTGGTTGACCGCGACCGCTGGCGAACCGTCGGAAACTGGCATCCGGACGAAGGGGCAGTATCTCATCAAGAGCGCCTGGGAACACGCCTCCGCCGGTCTGGTGGAGACGCTCCACCGCGTCGATACGGCGGAACAGCGAGACGCATTGATGGCCGCGATGCGACACCTCACAACCACGACGCACCGCCCTTGGTTCGCCGAACAGTTCATCGACGGTCGCGAATTCAACCTCTCTTTGCTGGGCGGAAGCGAGGGACCCGAAGTGCTTCCCCCCGCCGAGATCGACTTTTCCGCATTTCCCCCCGAAAAACCCCGAATCGTGGGCTACAAGGCCAAATGGGACGAAGGCTCGTTCGAGTATCATGCCACGCCACGACGATTCGATTTTCCCCCCGCAGATCGCCCTTTGTTGGCGGAGCTTGAGCGGCTCGCCGTCGCCTGCTGGCACTTGTTCGAGTTGCGGGGATATGCCCGGGTCGATTTCCGTGTGGGAGACTCCGGACAGCCGTTCATTCTCGAAGTGAACGCCAATCCCTGCCTTTCCCCAGACGCCGGGTTCATGGCGGCGGTCGCAGCGGGCGGCTACAGCCCCGAGGATGCCTTGTCCCGCATCCTGGCCGACTCCCTCGAATCGAGTGGGAGTGCTGGTAAGCCCCGCGGCAGGCAACCCGCCCCCAGCCAACCCCTCCGCGAGGACGCAGGCCCGATCGAATTTCGCCGGACGGTCATACCGGAGGACGCGCAGGCGGTTCGGCGACTCGCACAAGCCACGGGGTTTTTTCATGCTGACGAGATCGACATCGCGGTGGAGCTGGTTCAAGAGCGTTTGGCCAAAGGGGAGGCGTCGGGTTACGAGTTCATCTTCGCCGAGGATTCCCGAGGACTGGCCGGATACACCTGCTTCGGACCGATCCCGTGTACCGGGCACAGTTGGGATCTGTATTGGATCGCCGTGGCACCGGATCGGCAGGGGCAGGGATTGGGAAAGGAACTCATGGTGCGGACCGAGGCCGCCGTCCGCGCCGCGGGCGGCACACGGATTTACATCGACACATCGAGCCGGGAGCAATATGCCCCCACCCGGGCCTTCTACCAGCGCTGCGGTTATCGCACGGCCACCATCCTGGAGGACTTTTACGCCCCCGCCGACGGCAAGGTGATCTTGGAGAAACGTTTGTAGTTCGAAACCGCTGGCGGTCACCCCGTTCCCGCTTGCACAACCTGAAGATCGTTTGCGGCTCTTCGTACCTACATTTGCCGGACAGTTTCGCCCGCATGAAGCGAACACCGAGGACGCATTCGGACCATTTGAGGCGTTCTCAGCCTGGCGTCCGAGCAGTCCTCATCGGTTTGTAGAAAACAAACCCCTTGCTCCAACCCCAAATTGGCAACCGCTTGAGCTGAGAGGGACTGAAGGCTCGGCGTCATGTTTCGCAAGTATTCGATCTCGGCCTGGTCGGGTATCTTGAAGATGAACCGCGTCAACAGGTAGCGAAAGAGAGGCCGTGGAATGCGCGTGGGGTATTGCGAAGCAAAGACGAAAGACATGCCGTCGTGACGTATTTGCGTCAGCGCATTTTCCAAATCCTCCGCCAATTCCCTATTGTGAACGTATTCATGGGCCTCATCGAACACGATCAGCTTATTGACACCGTTCTTGGCGCGGCGAATCAGGTCGGTAGTGACCAGGCACAGCTTCAACGCCTCGGCCGGTCGCAACATTTGCATTCGCAGGTCCACGACGGTAAGGCTTCCCTCCTGCAAGAGATCGCTCCAACGATAGGGGCGTTGGTCCGAAACCCACCGCCGCGCGAAGACCAATCGATTGATGGCCTTTTGCAACTGCGAGGCAGATAGGCGGCCATCTTTCCGGACTTCCTTTTCCAGTTCATCGAGCGTCAGCCGCTGCTGATAGTGCAGTTTTTGAATGATATCCCGAACGACATTCAGGTATTCGGTCTCTCGGTACGTCGCCTTCATCAGGATTTCCCAGTGACCCGCGCTGAGTTCCTCGGGATGGAATTGAAGAGGCAAAGCATGGAGGTCCGCGTATTCGCCACGGCGTCGCGGTATCTCATCGGGATAAGCCAAGACGTTCACCGATGGAATTCCGGCAGCGACGCCGCCGTACTCGCTTTCCAACGATGAAACCTCATTCGGCCGGTTGTTGGCCAGACGAAATCCGCCGTACTCAAATCGCGCCGCTTCATTACTGCGATAATTGAAGCCCACGACGGCCATGGGGCGCGTTTGGCGGATCAGAGGCGGCTGTTGCAAGATCGCATTTTCGATCAACACGCCCAAGGCGTACGATTTCCCCGATCCCATGTAACCCACCAGCACGATACCTTGCGGCTTCGTTAGCGAGATCGCCAAACGGCGGCGGTCCTTCAGAAAACTTCCCAAAACCCCAACATGCGGACTGTCCAGAGTCCGATCACCGACCAGCACATCCGCGCGTGCATCTTGGTTGGTCGCCGAGATCGCCGAGCGCGACACGGCCTCGATTTTCCCAGTTGTCTCGATTGCCTCGACCGTCTCAATTGTTTCG